>JAZKAW010000006.1:69170-83322 GCA_040388945.1 Patescibacteria group bacterium | reverse complement strand
TCACAGAATGGATTCAGAGAAGCTACCTGCATAAAGTATAGCTCTGTGGGTCTACAGTACAAGAGTCAAAAGTGGACAAGAAAACCTTAAAATGGCCTAGTTGTGGATAACCCTCTTGCAATGCTCAACAGTGGGTGTAGGCTTATCTCTGTACCGGAACAAACGATCGGAAACATGCCCCAAAAGGAACCCGTGTGGGAACCCGATGAGTATGTGGAAGATCACAACAAAAAGGAACCGAGATGAGGCGCTTTGCCTTAAATCGACGGTTAACGGCAGTGGCAGCTGCGATAGCACTGGCCATTGGTTCGACAATCCAGGCAACAGCATATCCAGGCGCTCCGCCGGAGGTGGCAGGCATGAGTAGTTGGGACCAACAACTCGTGAATGACATCATCCAGGCGCCGACCGACAACAGCCAGGCCTTCGCGATCCTCGCGCACGTACCCGACATTGTGGTGACGCTCGACACCGACGCGATCACGGACTCGGGCTTCGGAAAAAGTGCAATGATGATTGGCGGCGCGACGAGCGCGATTGGTTCGATTACGGGAAGGACGGCGACCGTACCACAACTTGCCGTGGCGTTTGCCGCGGTTGATGCCAACGTGGAGCCGGCACGTTCCGATCCACTCATCTGCTGACCCTACGGCGTTTGCTCACCACCCAGGATTCAAAAGGATCCTGGGCTGGCTTTTTTATACAGCAACTATTAGTTCGCCAAATACTCCTTCACAATCTTCGTAACTTCCTTTGCACTATTCGTCTCCATCAATTTCACCCGAAGTTCCTTTGCCCCATCCCAGCCAGAGACGTATGCTTTGAAATGCTTTTTCATCACCGCAAAATTCTTTATTCCTTTGAAAGTCTTTTCAAACGACTTTGCGTGCTCAACCATGATTTTCAAGCGCTCTTCGGGAGTTTTTTGCTTTGCATTTTTGCTTGTTTGCTTCTTTCCTTCTTTCCTTATATTTTCAAACAACCACGGCGTGCCGAAAATGCCACGGCCAATCATGACTCCATCACATCCATATTTTTCCGTTTTGCTTTTTGCTTCTTCAATTGTTAAAACATCACCATTACCAATAATCAAAGTCTCGGGACTGATTTCGTTTCGGAGTTTAATTATCTCGGGCATCAGTTCCCAGTGAGCAGCAACCTCTGACATTTCTTTACGGGTTCGGAGATGTACAGTAAGGGCTGGTAATCTCAATTCAAGAAGAGCGCGGATCCATTCCATTTCTACTTTGTTGTAGCCAATACGAGTCTTCACAGAGATCGGGAGCCCAGCCGCACCCTCTCGAGCAGCTTGGATCACTTCTATTGCAGTTTTCGAATCCTTCATATGTGCTGCACCACCTCCCTGTTTTTCAACCGCACGATCTGGGCAGCCCATGTTGATATCAAGCCCATCAAAACCAAGCTCCTTCACAAGTGTCGCAGCTTTTCTCATTGCATCTGGATGACCAGTAAAAAGTTGGGCGACTATAGGACGTTCTGTTTTCGAAAATTTGAGGTCATGCAAAAGTACTTCGCGTCCAGGAGAAACCAACCCATCTGCAGAGACAAACTCAGTCCATAAAACATCAGGCTTTCCATGCTTGGCAATGAGTTTGCGAAAGACAGAATCAGTCACATTCGCCAGTGGTGCAAGGACAAAAAATGGCTTAGGGAGGGATTCCCAGAAGGTTTTTGGGCTCTGCGGCTGATCTATAGACATAGAAATAGAGCTTACCTGACTTCTTTCAACCCTTCAACCTTTCATCCCCCTGCCCCTACCTCACCTTTGCCAACAACGTCACCACATCCTGATCGCGCAATTCACTTCCAAGAACGACAACTGAGTAAACTTCTTTTTTGGAGCCATGAGCAAACAGCAAGGCACCAGTACGATCGGCCTCTGGTGTGTATCCATTTTTCCCACCGAGATATGTCGACCAGCTCAAGAAATGGGTAGGATTGACCCAGGTATGTGCCCGGATAGTACGCGACTTCTCCATGGTTATCTCCAAAATGTGTGGATCATTTTTCCGGATCCAATCGAGAATAAGAGCGAGGTCATTGGCCGATGAAATATTGTAAGGCGAAAGTCCTGAGGCATCTGCAAAATATGAGTGGTATGCACCGATGGATTGTACAAAGTCATTCATCTGTTGAATAAATTCTTTGCGACCATAAGCGAGTGCAAAAGCTTCAGCAGCATCATTACTCGAAACCATAAGAAGCGGGTAGTAGAGATCATTGGCAGTAAATGTTTCTCCGGCCTGGAACTCTGCGGTATTTCCATAGGTGGCCATGACATTGCGCCCGACAGTAATACGTTCAGTCGGATCCGTGACTTTGCGCGCCACGATGGCCGTAACCAGTTTTGTAAGTGAGGCAACAGGCACCAACTGATCAGCATTGTGGCCAATGAGGAATTCACCAGTGGTTAGATTTCTCACCACATATGCCGAAGCTGTGATGGTCCCTGTAGGAGACTGAGGAAGCATCTGGGCTGCAGTATTGATGATGTCTTCTTCTTCAGCTGCACTGTAACGGATGGTTCTCGAAAATCCTGATATGGAAGTACCGTCGGCACCAGGGACATGGTCACCAGAAGCAACCAGGTCGGAGAGAATCGGAATATGAATGGAAACAAAAAACGATGGTAAATGCGGCTTTACTGCAATCCATGCACGAGAACCACCATAGGCGATGCCGATACCGGCAACGATCGCCAGGAGTCCGCCGAACACCACCGTAAAAAATTGTCTCATGTACTGATCTTACTTCACTTCGCGAAAAAATACATTCGAACCATAACGAACATCTATATACTCATAGACTGGGATACGAGCCTCCGCCGGCACGGCCCGTTGGCCACCTTTCGCTTTTGCCTCCGCGAGAGCATGATTCCAAAAAAGAATAAGGTTATCAAGCTCTACAGAGAGAGGCCGCGTGTTATTGAAATAGATTACTGTAGTTGCGCCCGTCGTGCGGACATACGCTTCGTACTCTCCCTTTTCTTTGAAGAGAATGGCTTGAATATCAATATGATTCTTCTTTAGACCCACATAAAAACTTTGCAAAGCTTTGAATTCCTCGGTTGAAGTAGCTACTTCCTTTGCGGCTGGTGCAAAATACAGATTGTAAGTATCCAGACTTGTTGAGGCTATAGAGATTGCCTTGGCATAAAGAATTCCTTTCTGATCCGCAAAGAGACAGGATTCAAAATTCTCAAGAATGAGTTTACCTTCATTGAAATCAGGAAAGGTCGGACATACCAGAGCATCTGCTTCTTTTTCTTTGACTGAGATCGTAAGACCAGTAAGTTTGTTGTGCTTTACCTGAACATCCTCGATGCGCGAAGATGCCGCCATCACCGCTCTCTTGATGTCCTCTTTTGGATACAAAAACACATTGGCTCGTGAAAAGAGATGAAGGTAATTCCCTTTCAGAGATTCCTCCGCGGCCGCACGAACGGAACCAATAATTTCCTGGTCAGCACCACTCACCTCAATCACCTGGATAGTGAATGTCGACAATCGCGAAAGATACGAAGCGCCAAAAATACCCCCTGAAATAACAACGACGATGGCGACGATGAAAATAATGAGGCGAGTACGCTTCTGCCGAGCAAATGATTTTGATTGATTGGTTACTGCACGACGAGTGGGCATAAAGTGAAATTAAAGAACGAAGAACCAAACCCTAAGAACCAATAACATCCTTCCCCAAATACTTTCGTAAGACTTCAGGAACTTTCACTGTACCGTCTGCTTGTTGGCAATTTTCGATGAGAGAGACAAGGATGCGAGGTGTCGGGATGGCCGTGGAGTTGAGTGAGTGAGCGTAACGTACCGTTCCCTCTGCATCGCGATAGCGGATGTTGAGACGGCGACACTGGAAGTCGTGGAAGTATGAGGCAGAAGAAATCTCGCGATAAGTATTTTCCTTGGGCACCCAAAGTTCGATGTCATATTTTTTGACCTGACCGAGACCCAGATCTGCACCGCAATTGATGACAGTATGATATGGGATGCCGAGCGACTCAATAAATTCTTCTGTATTGCGATTGAGTTCCTCATGGAACTTTACTGATGTCTCGTGATTGGCTTCACAGAGAACCAGCTGCTCGAACTTGTAAAATTCGTGCACGCGGATAAGTCCGCGCACGTCCTTGCCGTGTGCTCCGGCTTCGCGGCGATAGCATGGAGAAAATCCGAGGTATCTTTTTGGTAGATCAGCCATAGTCAGGATCTCTTCTGCGTGCATTCCCATCATTGGGACTTCGGCTGTGCCTGAAAGAACATCTCCATCCTGGGTGACATAAAAATCTTCCATATCTCCTGGCAAGTGACCAGTGCCATACAAATTTATTTTACGGACAATAGTTGGGGCAATAACCGGATTGAAGCCTTTCTTGGAAAAGAAATCGAGGGCCGCATTCCAGATCGCAAAACAAAGTCTGACTCCATCACCGGTCAAGAAATAACCGCGGAAGCCATGTACTTTTGCACCACGTTCGAAGTCCACCATGCCGAGTGCCGTCATGATCTCGACGTGATCTTTTGGTTCAAAATCGAACTTTGGTTTCTCGCCCCAGACTTTGATCTCTTTGTTATCTGCGTCTGTCTCCCCATCTGGAACTGACATATCAGGAACGTTAGGGACTTGGAGCATCTTTGCCTGCCAGTCTTTCATGACCTCCTTGAGTTCAGTTTCGTCCTTTTCGAGGTCAGCTTTGACAGTCTTCATCTCGGCGATAACCTGCGCACGCTCTTCTGCAGACACGGCGGAAGCGATCTTTGTGGAGGCAACGTTCTGTTCTGCCCTCCTTTTCTCTACAGATGTCAAAAGATGACGCCTCTTGTCATCGAGTGTAATAAGCTCATCAACGTTGATTTTGATGCGTTTCTTGGTGGCCGCGGCAGCCACAATATCCTTGTTTTCCCTGATGAATTTGATGTCGAGCATAGTTGTGCGTAAACTTTAACACTTTTTGAACTTTTTTTGAACGTGCCTTTATTCGACGTGTGATATACTGCGACGTTTTCGATTTATTAATTAATAGGCGGAAGCTTGAAATATGATTTGTGGAATCGGATAATTTAGTTGATATACAACTAAGATATATCTTCATACTGTATCCTCATCCACAAATCATATTTCAAGCTTCCTCGCACTGCAATGCTAAATACAATTCAAACACTAACTAAAGAACAGTATCCGTATCTGCTTCGTCAGATTTCGGCACTTCCAAAAAAGATGGACCTGCGAGGTACACTGCCGAGCGATGATAATAAATTTCTGTGCGTCATTGGTGCCAGAAAGTGCACTTCATACGGAAAAGAGGTATGTGCAAAACTGATCAGGGGTCTCAAAGGCTATCCGATTGTGATTGTTTCTGGGCTAGCTATTGGCATCGATTCGATTGCTCACGAAGAAGCATTGGCTGCAGGATTAAAGGTAATTGCTTTTCCCGGATCTGGGTTGGCTGATCATGTTCTGTATCCCTCATCGAGTCGACAACTCGCACACAAGATTATCGAGTCTGGGAATGCTTTGCTTTCACCTTTTGACTTGGAACAAGGTGGTGCTGACTGGACATTCCCGGCACGCAACCGATTGATGGCAGGCACATCGCACGCCACTCTTATTATAGAAGCGAGTACGGATTCCGGGACTCTAATAACGTCTGGATTTGCTGCAGATTTTGGACGTGAATTATTGGTTGTGCCAAATTCGGTATTTATTGAGACTTCATATGGTTCTAATAACCTTCTTCGGGAAGGCGGAACGGCTGTGACAAATTCTGAAGAAGTGTTAGAAGGATTGGGCTTTGAAACAACTCTAAAAAATCAGCAACTCTTACTAAATCTCTCAGAGCTTTCTCTATCTCCTGAAGAACAGCTAATAATAGAGTGTTTACGGGTCGAACCCTTATCATCATCTGACATCATTGAAAAAACTTTACTGCCACCTTCCCTCTTTAATATTAAAGTCTCCGAATTGGAACTGCGTGGCTTTATTGTCGAAAGCGGTGGTCAATACCGTTTGGGCTCCCTGGATGCACGACATTAGAATGCCACAATCCAAACTAGTTTCGATACTGTGCGCACATATTTCGCGTCTGCTTATTTAACCTAATTCGGACACACATACGCACATATTTCTTGCCCGCTTAGATTTCACATGCAATACTTACCACAATCATGAAATTAGTAATCGTCGAGTCCCCTTCAAAATCGAAAACAATCTCGAAGTATTTGGGAGAAGGTTTCGTCGTGCGCGCTTCGGTTGGGCACGTACGCGATCTCCCCAAGTCGAGCAAGAAAGCTATCGATATAGAAAATGGTTTCACTCCTCACTACGAGATCGTTGCAAAGAAAGAAGAAGTGCTCGCAGACATCACTTCGCAGGCACGCAAGGCCGATGAGATCATTCTAGCGACCGACCCGGATCGCGAAGGAGAAGCTATTGCTTGGCATATTGCCGAAGTATTGAAAGAAAGACTAGGTAAAGAAGTGAAGAAAAAGATCACCCGCATCGCCTTCCACGAAATCACCAAAGAGGCAGTCAACGAAGCCCTCACTCACCCGCGCGCTATCGATGAATTTCTCAAGGAAGCCCAGGAAGCCCGACGCGTTCTCGATCGCATCGTTGGATACGATCTCTCCGGCCTTATATGGAAGAAGGTCCGCTATGGATTGTCGGCTGGCCGGGTACAATCCCCCGCTTTGCGCATAATAGTAGAGAGAGAGCGTGAGATCCGCGATTTCAAGCCGGAGACATATTGGGCCATTAGTGGCATGTTCAAGACCGAAGCAGGTAAAGATCTACCACTTATTTGCTCCAAGGAACCTCGTGACAAAAAAGAAGTCGATACTATTATTAGTGTCGCACAGAGAGAGAAGTGGCACGTTATAGATGTCGAGGAGTCAGAACAAAAGAGATCACCTCGTGCCCCATTTATCACCTCCACACTCCAGCAGACGGCCAGTTCACGGCTCGGCTTTTCACCTTCACGTACCATGGGTATCGCACAGAAACTCTACGAGGCCGGTCATATCACCTACATGCGTACGGACTCTACAAATCTCGGTCAGCAAGCAGTAGATCAGATTACAGCAGTTGTGGCAAAAGACTATGGCAAACAATATTTTTCTCCCCGCAAATTTAACGCAAAGAGCAAGAACGCTCAGGAAGCTCACGAAGCCATTCGCCCAAGTAAATTTGCAAAAGAATCTGCCGGTGCAAATGATGAACAGAAAAAACTATACAGACTTATTTGGCAGCGTGCGGTTGCTTCACAAATGGCTGATGCTACTGTTGCGCGTACCAAGATTGTCGCCAACACAGTGGAAGACAGCGTGCCCGACTTCGAGGCCACAGGCTCACGAATCATTTTTGATGGTTGGCTCAAAGCTGATCCCGAATCACGAGGTGAAGATGTCGAGCTACCAAAAGTGAAAAAAGAAGAGCTGCTCGAAGTGGTCTCTGTCGATTCACAAGAAAAGCAAACCCAGCCACCTCCACGATATACCGAAGCTGGCCTCATCAAAGAACTTGAAAAGCGCGGCATCGGTCGTCCTTCTACTTATGCATCCATCACCAAGACCATTGAAGACCGTGGCTATGTAGAAAAAGAAAATCGTTCACTCAAGGCCACCGACACCGGCGAGGTTGTCTCGACATTCCTAGAAGACAACTTCCCTACATACATTAGTGACACTTTTACGGCTGACATGGAAGACAAGCTCGACGAGATTGCGACAGGCAATCGAACATATCTAAAAACGCTGACTGACTTCTATGGGCCATTCCATAAGGATGTAAAGTCAAAAGAGAAGATCGACAAACTCACAAATCTAGGTCAAGCCGATCCAAAGTTTGTATGTCCAAAATGTGGCACCACTCCTATGGAAATCAAGTTGGGTCGCAATGGCAAATTCCTTTCCTGTTCTCGTTATCCTGAATGCGAGGGTGCACTGACTCTCGAAGGTGTGGAATTCAAAAAGGATGAACCTATCGGTCACGACCCCAAGACCGGCCTTCCTATTTTCGTACTGAATGGAAGATTTGGTCCCTATGTTCAACTCGGTGTAAAACCTCCAAAAGAAAAGAAGGTTCGGGCCAAAAAGCCAAAAAAAGTAAAAGCTAAAAAAGGTGAAGAAAATGAAATTCCAGGAACAAAAGTTTCTGTTCCGGAAGTTCCAGCTGCACCTGAAAACATCCCTGCAGAAGCCGTAATTCACAAACCAGTCAAACCAAAGATGGCTTCCATCCCAAGGACCATGGACCCTTCCAAAGTTACTGTGGCTGACGCTCTCAAGTACCTCAGTCTTCCTCGAACTCTAGGTACTGATCCTGCAACCGGAAAAGATATTGTCGCCTCTGCAGGACGCTTTGGACCATTCATTGTACGCGATGGTGACTTTAGATCTATCAAAGCTCCAGATGATGTCTATGAAATAACTCTAGAAAGAGCCCTCGAGATGCTCGCCGTACCAAAAAAGGTAGGTAGAGGCAGATTTGCAAAGAAGAAACCGGCCGAAAAATAAGCTCTCGACATCCGAATATCATTGCGCTATCGTGATTAGGAATTTTCCAGTTCTGGAAAGCAACCAAGGAACAGTATGAGTAATAACGTCCCAGTCCGTCTCCTTGTCGTCGACGACGAAGAGATTAACCGCAGAACCCTACGCAGAGTATTGAAGGAGGAAAACTACGACCTCGCAGAAGCTCCCGACGCAGCCACCGCCCTCGAACTCATTCGTAAAGGTCCGACACCACGTCTTATCATCACCGATGTGGCCATGCCCCACATGGATGGAGTCGCATTTGCAGCGGAAGTGAGGAAAAGTCATCCCGGTTTACCGATCATCTTTGTCACGGGCCAACTAAGCACTGACAAAGAGGTACGGATCCGCAACCTTCGTGGACACCTCATGATGAAACCTTGGGATGTAAAGGATCTCCTTACGCAAATCCGCGTAATGCTGAGCTGAACACTAGTTCGAAGCCCTCGTATCGGAAACCTGCCGGTACGATTTTTTATTGCACTTGAGGTTGATTTGGGCGGCCATTTTTGCTATCTTCACCATAGCAACAGTTCAACCGCAACCTTTATTCAACGCTTATGAACGCCGCAACGCCCGCCCGTGTCCTTTTCATTGATGACGCCACTCCTCGACGACCGCTCATGTGCAAGCTTCTCCAAACTCACTACGAGGTAATGGAGGCCGCGGAGTACCGTCAGGCAATAGAAAAAGTGACGATCTTTGCTCCTGACATCATCGTTATTAGCCAGAATCTGTCGGTTCTGAGCGGAGTCGCTCTTACCCGGAAACTTCAGACGGAGCTCAAGCTAGCACAACCCATCATTCTCATGGGGGAGACGCTGAGCAATGTACTCCCTGCCGACATCAACGTCACCCGCCTCCTGTTTCCCCCTCGTCCCGAGGGAAATGATCCATGGGACGTGAAGACTCTGGAGGAACGTATCGAGCAGTTGCTGCCAGCAGACAAGCAGCGAAAAGCCGAAACGGCCTGAGAGATTTTTGCGGAGATTCTTTATGCCGCCACCCTTCGTAAGGAGCGGCCTTTTTCTTACCTGAAACTATATAGCAAAATTCTTCAGTGAATACAGATCCTCATTGTCGCTCTTCTCTATCTCCTGTCCTGTCCTGTCATCTACTGGTCCAGCTTCTGGGGTATTTGTCCCATTCGCAGGATTTGCAGAAGTTCCTCCATTCGTATCATTCGGATTGGGATTTATTTGTAGATTTGGATTCTCTTTTGCACTAAATTTCTCCAGCAAAGTCCTCAGATCATCTGGACTAAAGAAATCGATGGTGACCGTTCCCCCTTCTTTACTCTTTTCGATACGCACACGTGTTCCGAGCGACTCAGTAAAAGACTTTTCCATTTCTATGATATGAGGATCGAGATATTTTCCTTTGTTGCGAATACGATCGGTTGCAACACGACGTGACAAAGATTCTGCTTCACGAACTGTAAGCTTCTTGGTCATAATCTCTTTGAAAAGAACGAGTTGTTCTTCGGGACGATCAGTAAGCATGAGAAGTGGTCGAGTATGACCTTCGGAGATTTTTCCTTCCTGGAGAGCCGTGATCATATCTTCTGGCAAGGAAAGAATACGCATAGAGTTGGAAACGTATTCACGACTCTTGCCAACCTTCTCTGCGATCTGATGCTGTTTGAGGCCGAATTCTTTTGCTAGGCGATCGAAAGAACGTGCACGATCTACAGCATTGAGATCTTCACGCTGCAGATTTTCGATAATAGCGAGCTCGAGCTTTACACGACCATCATCTTCACTGTTGCGGATGAGGGCGGGCACCTGAGCAAGTCCGGCAAGTTTCGATGCACGGAGACGGCGTTCACCAGAGATGAGCTCGTACTCAACATTCATTCCTCCATCTTCTCGGAAGACTTCCTTGCGCGTAACTATGAGAGGCTGGAGAACACCGTACATTCGGATGGACTCGGAGAGGTCCTTGAGTTTGACCTGATCGAACTCATGACGAGGCTGGTAAGGGTTGGGATGAATCTTCTCTACTTCGATCCAGAAGACGGCATCATTGACGTAGGCAGTTGGCATGCGCACATTTTAACACACAGGGCCACGAGATTCCTATGTTACAATATTTGCATGATCCCCCTCGGGCAACAGCAACGTCTCGGCTATAAGGCTTTCATCCTCATGGCCTTAAAATATATTTCCCCTGCTGTCGCCATCGTTTTCATCGCGGTCCTGGTAACTGCCTTTGACGATCTTCTGGTAAAGGCTTTCATGGACCTCCTGCAGATTATGTACCCAGAAAGTACCGTTACGCTTGCCCAATTATCGAATTATCTGGGGGCAATCATATTTGGGCTTCTTGGCATTAGTCTTTTTTTCTTTATCATTGGACTCGTAGTTACGTCTCTTTTCTATAATTTTTACACCTTCACCCTGGAAGAGTTCGACCTGCGCTTGCGCCGCGGAGTGCTTCATCGTGAAGAGATATCTATCCCTTACCGCCAAATGCAAAATGTGAACATTGTTCGCACCCTCTTCTACCAAATACTCGGCGTAAGTAAACTGTACATCGACTCAGCCGGTCACGAAGATCCTGGTGTCGAAGATGAGAGTGAAATTATCTTGCAGCCCATCGAAAAAGAGGTGGCCGAAGAGATCAGATCATTGCTTGAACATCGTATTGGGGTACAAATAGTGGAAAGTAGCGGAGCATTGGGACATGAGCATTTGGAAGCAAAACCGACAGCAGTCTAAAGATTATTTTGACTTATGGTGAAAATTAGCTAGACTTCTCTCTATATGCCGAGATGGCGGAATTGGTAGACGCACACGACTCAAAATCGTGCGGAGTAATCCATGGGAGTTCGATTCTCCCTCTCGGCACACATATAGTATGACCCCTGAACTGATCGTCATCGTCGGACCCACTGCATCAGGTAAAAGTGACCTCGCAGTCAGACTCGCCAAGAAACATAACGGTGAGATTATTTCTGCCGATTCCCGACAAGTCTATAAGGGTCTCAATATTGGTAGTGGAAAGATTACAAAGAAGGAAATGAAAGGTGTTCCACATTATTTGCTCGACGTTGCCAATCCCAAAAAACAGTTTACTGTTGCAAATTATGTTGAACTTGCCCACAAAGCCCTAGAAAAAATCCTCGAAAAAAATAAAACTCCAATCGTAGTGGGGGGTACAGGGTTTTATATTCAGGCCTTTGTAGACGGAATTGTTCTACCTGAAGTGCCACCCAACAATAAACTGCGGGCACAATTGGAAAAGAAATCAGCCACGCAATTATTTGGCATGATCAGAAAACTCGATCCTTCACGTGCAAAAGACCTAGATCCACTGAATGCTCGCCGACTTATCCGCGCCATCGAGATCGCCAAGACACTTGGTAAAGTTCCCAAACTAACAAGCCGTCCACTACCCTACAAAACCATTTTTATTGGTACAAAAATCTCACCAACCAAACTCAAAGAGAAAATCCGTGTCCGCCTCATGAAACGTCTGCGAAACGGAATGATCGACGAAGCAAGGCGCCTGCACACTCAGGGTCTTTCATGGAAACGTATGGAAGAGCTCGGACTCGAGTACCGTTACCTTGCCTATTTCCTGCAGAATAAGATGACCAAGAAAGAAATGGTCGAAAAACTCGCAACCGAAATCTGGCACTACTCCCGCCGACAGATGACATGGTTCAAGCGTGACAAGAGGATTGTTTGGCGGAGGGTCGTAGGCAGAAACTCAAAATAGGGGTGAAGGGACATAGCGAGGCTCGACGGAGCGAGCTCTAGGAATTTTTCAGCAGAAAAATATCCGTGTCCCTGAATCCCCTGTTTTATGTTTCTGCTAAGACCTCCTAAATAAAAAACTTGATCACGACAAAAGTAATAATAATATTAACGATCACCACAACAACTAGAATAGTTTGAGCGGCGTTGGGAGACTTGATACCGTGCCTCATCAACCATTGGGCCATTTTGGGAGTGTTGGATGGCAACTGTGGACGACCATATCCGAGATTGGGCGGAGCCTGAAACCCACCCGATGTGGTAGGCGCCGAGGATGGAGCCGCGGGTTTATTGAAGCTAAAACTATCTTCTTCGAATTGTACGCCTGATGACATGAATACCTCTAATTGTACACCAGATTGCGCGGCTTTCCACCTTCCATGACGTCAATAATGTTAGTAACTGCCTTTATAGCCATATCCTCACGTGATTCACGAGTCGCTGAGGCTATGTGAGGTGTAAGAATAACGTTAGGCAGTTCAGCCAATCCAGGAGCGAGTTTTGGTTCAAATTCAAAGACGTCCAAGCCAGCACCAGCGATAATTCCTTTCTGCAGAGCATCCACAAGAGCAACTTCATCGATCACTGGTCCGCGCGAAGTGTTCACAATAAAAGCAGTTTTCTTCATCAGTTTCAGTCGATCGGCGTTAATGAGGTGAGTGGTCTGTGGTGTGAGAGGTACATGGAGCGAAACAACATCAGCAACTTTGAGAACTTCCTCAACAGTCGGACAGAACGTGGCCCCAAATTCTTTTTCCAAATTTTCATTGCGGTTGATATCGTAGTAGACGACATTCATCTGAAATCCGTTTTTGCCCCGCCTAACGACATCTGCACCGATCTTACCTGTACCGATAATTCCAAGAGTCTTACCGGCTAACTGAATACCATGGAAGAGCATGGGATCCCAGCCGGTATATTTTCCAGCTTTTACAAAAATATCGGCCTCAACAATCCTACACGCCAATGCAGTAATAAATGCCCAGGCATGCTCGGCTACTCGTTCGGCGCCGGCCCCCGGTGCGTTCGAGAGAAAGACTCCCCTCTTTTTTGCATCTTCAATAGTAAAGTTATTGAAACCAATAGCAAAATTGGCAAAGATCTTTGTAGAAGGAGAGGCATCCATAACCGAAGCGTCGATCTCATCAGTAATCAATGACAAAACTGCATCATACGGTTTCGTTTTGAGGATCTGGATCAGCTCGTCTTTTGTAAGCGGTCGGTCGAAGGAGCTAATGTCCACTTCGTACCCTTTCTCACGTAACATGGTGATTCCAATCTCGGGAATTCTACGAGTAACATAAATTGTTTTAGGCATGGCCCTAATTATAGCCTTAGGATATGATTATGAACAATGATGTCACGACTGCGAGAATGGTCAGCCAGAAAAAAGGATTCCGTTGCGGCCTTTTTTATTTTTATCATAAGCTGCGTCACTCATCTTCTCTACTTTGGTGCACCAGCTGGAGTGGTCTTCGATGAGACGTACTTTCTCAAGTTCGTCGGCTTCTACGAAACAGGTAGTTATTACTTCGATATCCACCCACCACTGGGCAAGCTTATCTTCCTTGTTTTTGCACACATGATCGGTGTAACGCCTTCCATTGAGATCGGGAACATTGGCGCTGCCCTACCACCCTCACTCATTCTCTTGCGCCTTCTTCCCATAGTGGCCGGCATACTTCTTCCCGTGGTTGTGTACTATCTCTGTCGCAGACTCAAACTCTCGGCCCTAGTTTCTCTGGCAGCAAGTATCCTGATCTGTTTTGAGAATTCCCTTATCGTCGAGTCGCGGTTCGTCCTCATGGATAGCACCCTCCTTCTCTG
>JAZKAW010000006.1:64856-69160 GCA_040388945.1 Patescibacteria group bacterium | reverse complement strand
GCTGTCTTTTTCTTCTTTTTTATCTCATTTTCACAGAACGGCTCAAGGCTGGGAGGCATGCGTGGCCATTTCTTGTAATATCGGCGATCTTTCTTGCCTGTGCAGGTAGCATAAAATGGTCCGGACTTTTCTTTATTCCTTCTGTCGCCCTCTTTGAACTCTACCGTGCTTTTGCAGACAAGAGCCATCCACCACTTCGGCTGGGTCACAGACTCCGCAGTCTTATCGGTGTTGTCTGTCTATATTTAGTTATTTTTGCAACCATCTACCTCAGTGCCTTTGCTATACATTTTTCTCTCCTGCCACTTTCTGGTACCGGCGATGCCTTTATGAGTCCTGAGTTCCAAAAAACTCTTGAAGGTAATATGTATGCTGTTGATGAAACTAGGGTTCCCCGCCGGTTCTTCGGTAAACTCTTTGAACTCAATGGCGTCATGTACAGTGCCAACAAAACATTGGTCATACCTCATCCATATTCCACCAAGTTCTACACCTGGCCACTCATGCAACGTGGTGTGTATTTCTGGGAAGAAGAACATGCGACGAGTTCACCAACATTTGGCAGGATCTATCTTCTCGGCAATCCTCCCGTCTATTGGCTCTCGACTTTGGCTGTGGCAGTGATGCTCTGCTATGCAGCCGCCCTTATGATACGGAGAAAGGCACATCACATGAAAAATGAGCGCACAGCTGCATTTATCCTCGGGGCCTACTTTAGTAACCTACTTCCATTTATGTTCATTGGTCGTGTGATGTTCCTCTACCACTACGAGGCAGCACTAGTAATGAGCATTATTGCGCTGGCATATCTTCTCGACCTTATCAAAAACAAAAAAGTTCGCCTCACCGCGGTCATCTGTCTCCTTGTTGTATGTATAATTACCTTCGTCTTCTTTAGTCCGCTCACTTACGGAACGCCGCTTTCCCAAGACAGTTTCAATGCGCGCATGTGGCTCAAGAGTTGGCCCTAGATTGTGTGAATAAGTACACGAGGATTTGCTGCTATATAAAGGTATACTTACAAGTATGAAATTCTCTATTTTTGGCTGGTCAGTTGTTGCCGGCTTTGGTGTCTTGTTATTTACTTTGATACCGCACAGTACATCAGCACAGACGAATCGTTGTTTTTTCTACGATCCGAGCTGGTACAGCACACAGACAAGTTCAAGCGTTATCACTCCATCCCAAACGATCAATATTCCCTATAGTACGACGGCATCGATTTTTCAAAAAATCCCTCTGAATAATGGTTGTTACAATCCAGGCGGATCCACGACCATAAGCTACACTCCTTCTGCGATTATTCTCGGAACAGAGGTGCTCACGCTTGCAGGCAATGATTGGAATGTCGAGACAAATAACATACGCATAGATACCATCCAACCCTATGCAAAAACCGCCGCAGGAACTATCCGACTCAACGAAGATAAAATAATCAACTATATAGATGCCAACAAAAATGCAAACGGTGTTGCGCAAATACAGTTCCGCGGGTATGGCGGTGGGAATATCACCGGACAACCAAATATCGACACCGACCTGATACCCTTTACGAACTGCGTCAAGATAGGCGGGAGCGCAATAGGTAGAAAGATTGTTTTTATGAGAGGCAACGGCTGGGTTTCGACTGCAACCGATCTTTTAGCCCAATCCCAAGCAATAAAAAATCAGATCCTTGCCACAGACCCTTTCAAGACCTACTCTGATCAACTCTCCTTTTACGTTGATCTCAAAAAACAGAACCAGCCAGCTGCTCTTGCTGGTACAGCAGCTACCGTAAAATCCCAGTCGAGCTGCGGTACCGGAGCCTTCGAATATATCTATCTTTATACGGGCACCCGCGGGACGTTTTCATTTCCTGGACAAGGAGTTTCATTCTTGGAATACGGAAATTTCACTGCTGCGAATGGCCCGCTTATCGCCGTACGTGAAATAGGCAAAGCTGTCGCCAATCTTACTGATGAACAGAGAAACCCGACCGTGACTGGCAACCTCCCTCATGAAACAAATTGTACTACCGACCCTTTTGTCGGGTTCCGCGATTCCGCCACAAACCACATCTACGGTTCCCCCACTCTAACGCGATGCTCTTTTGAAAAGAACACTTCAGGTAAAATTTATTATCGCGCCAACAACGAGAGCCTGATGGGTGGCGCATTTTCCGTTACACAACCAACTCTCCCAGCAAATAAATTCAATGTCGTAAGTTGCGGATATATCGTCGCAGCAATAAAAGGTGACCCTCTGATCAAAGCAAGTGCTCTCAAGTACTGGCCAGTCTGCAAAACTATGAAGACAGCGAACGATGGCATTCCGGACGTTCCTCCTACTCCTAATATATATAACTATGATGGACACCCCGTACCCGGAGAACTTACAAGTATCCATGTAGAAAATTCGACGCCTACAGGCAATAGCATCCAAATCAAGAGCGACGGGGACGATTCGATCTATGAAATCACGAATTTACCTAGTAATAATGTAGGGGGAATTGAATTTACTTTTCCCCAAGAAATAACTCTTCGAAGTTCGGGAGAACAATATACACTGAAAACAGGCTCATTGAATAGCGACTGGAGTACCGAAGTGGAGGTAAAACCTCGAACTTCTGGACCAAAAAATCTTACTGCAAAAGAGAAGAACCGCGGCGAAATAACCCTTTCCTGGACTGTAGCAAAGCCCGCCGCTGATATAGCCATATATACAGTCCAGAAAAAAATAAAAGAAGGCGCAGGGTTTACTGATGTACGGGACATCAGCAGAGACAGTGGTGAAGAAAATACTGTTGTTTTAAAGGGCTATCCCCCTTCTGCTTCTGCGACATTTAGAGTAGTAGCAAAATATTACGGATGGTCTAGTTATAATAACAATAGCGATTACGTTTCAGAACCCTCAAACGAAGTTACGATAACTACAATGCCTCAGTTGAAAGCACCTGTCCTATATGCCTTATCCGGATCAGAAAATGCTATCCAGCTGTTTTGGACAACAGAAGATTCTGAGGATGTAAAACAGTTCATCCTTATGGAACAGAAGGGTACACTGAGCGGATCAATCTCGACCTCTAACACACAGTCCTTTGTACACAAAAATCTTACACCTGGAAGTGAGCATTGTTATTCTGTATATGCTTCCATAAATGCGAACAACGACTCATTGGAAAGTAATGTCGCCTGTGCCACAGCCGGGTCTTCTGATGTGGATGGCATTACCATGAACCAGCCCGGAAGCACGTTTACCGGGACAGGTTCCCTCTCCTTGTCTGTTCCTTCGAACGGGTCCGCCACCCCATCATCAGTCAATTTTTATATCGACGGACAAGAAGTGGGTACGGACACCTCTCAGCCCTGGAATTCCTCATTCGACAGTACAAATTTTACTAACGGCGACCATGTCGGATTTGCCCAAATAAACAGACCTTCACAACCACCTGCAAATACGCCCGGAGTTCCAGTCAAGATAAACAATCCATTGAATGTGACCAAGATCGAAAATGACGTCACACCAAATAACTTCATAGCCTACGGTTCTGGGTTCAGTGCCACCGGAAATAAGATTATACTAACTCTCTCATCGAACTCACTCACATCCAGCAAAGGCTCTCTTTTCCATGATGACATCTTCTCGGAATTTGCATCAGTCATGAATTCTGATTATGGGAAACTTTTTGCAAAAATTTTGCCGACCTTCTCCGTAACAAGCCAGTCTCAACTTGCTCAAGCGGCCAACTCATATGAAATACCAAGTCTTACGAGTGACGGAAAAAGGATCAGGTTTGCTGTACCCCAAAGCGTCCCAAAGGGTACCTATGTCGTATCCATTGCAACTCCCACATCAGGGCCAACTGCCACCACATTCAAGATCAATGTAGCAGACCTGACAACCACCACAATAACGATTCCTCCCGGATCATCTTCTTCCTTTCTTCTTACAGTCCAAAAAACAAATGACAACAATGCCCGAGGAAAAGTGAGCGGAAATAGCATTGATTGCGGATCAGCATGTTCTGTAACTCTGCCAGCAGGTACGCAGGTGAACCTTACAGCAACACCAACAAGTAACCTAAGCACATTTGTGGGATGGAATTATGATGCCTGTGGCGGACAGAACCCCTGTTCTTTCATTCTTTCGGGACCCACGACTGTGACTGCCGATTTTGAGATCGGCACACGTGAACCCCTACGAACAGATATTCCCGTGATCACCGAAATGGTGGGTCAACCCAACCACTCTGTCCCACAAGGAAGCGTTATTACGGTCAATGGAAGCGGGTTCTCATACCCCACTTTTAACAAAGTTATTAT
>JAZKAW010000006.1:18878-64846 GCA_040388945.1 Patescibacteria group bacterium | reverse complement strand
AAGTGAGATGTATACCATTTCAGGACGAACAAGCTTTGATCGGAAGTCATTCTCATTCAAGCTCCCTTCCAACATTCTTCCGGGCAGTTATCACTTCGCAATAAAAGGCGTTGACGTCTATCAATATCCTTCCGGGAAGTTATCATATACCCCTCTTACTGCCGTGGACGATCCCCAGAGCAACGATATGTCACTTATTGTAATATCCGATCCTATTTCAGGAGGAGTCACGCCGCCCAAATTTAACGCAAAGGCAAAGGGAGCCGGAACAAACATCCTCACATGGCAAGATATTTCAGATGAGAGCGGTTTTGAAATAAAGAGAAGTGATGGGGTGACTTTTACTCTTCCTGCCAATACTACTTCTTATGTCGATACTGCAGTAAAAAGCGACGTGGCATATGGGTACACCTTGAATAGCACGTACCTGAGTTCAGGCTATGCGCACGCAAGCCCTCCAACAAAGTCTGATAAGGTAGTAAACAAAATACTTCCCAAACTCAAAATTGATGCCCTATCACCTTATTCGATCAATCTTACCTGGACAGACGGTAATGACTCAAATGCGGACGGTTCTGTCCTGGCTCCTCTTTCGTACACCATAAGAAGGCAGGATTCACACACAGATCTCGAGAAGGAATACACAAAAAGATCCTACAGTGTAGACAATCTCGAACCCAAGACAAAATATTGTTTTACTGTTGCTATACATTCTTCGGGGACAATCCTAGCCGAAAGCCTTCCAAGCTGCATCGTCACCCCATCTCCCCTTATTAATCTGACACTCACAACACCAACTCCCACTCAGGGCATTGCGCACTTCAAACTATCAGATGAGGCTCCAAAAAATTCAACTGCTGATATGTATATTGTCGGGGGGTCAAGTCCGGATCGTAAAGTGACAACGATCATGAATGCTCCTGGAGAGTTCTCATTCAACACACTCAGCCTCAAGAATGGCACATACAAATTTTATGCCCTTGTTCATATCGGCAATGCAGCCATAGAAACAAATGCAGTATCTGTTAGAGTCTCGAATGCGGGTGTACCAGTCACGGGTCCAGATACATTCTCCATATCTTCAGTGGGCCCAAGCAGTGAACATCGTATCTTCGACTCGGCACTAAGTTTCGGCCTTGGCACCAGACTCGAGACTACACCTGAATGGAAATGGGTTATCGTACTTACTTTGGCTTCGCCAAAAACCATCAAGTCGATAGATATTGTAAGAAGCGATGTGACCGAGAGATGGTCAACAGCCGATAAAACAGCTTGTGTACTTCATAGGGCAGCTTGTGTGCTTGTTGTTTTCGAAAATGATCGCAAACTCAATAGCAAATTCGGCCAAACGCTCGGCATGTACTATACTGCACCAGTCACACTCAATCTCTACGGACAATCTGAATCATCTGACTCCCTTTCTCCAAGCTTTGATATCAAGGTCACCCTGACTGACGGTACCGTATTATCACAAACATACCACGGAGGATCAGCGGCTGTAGCCCCCGCTCCCGTTCTCCCACAGCCAGTACCACCAGCGCAGAGTACGCAAATCCAGACAGCACCTTCAGCTACAGAAAGTCCATTGCCTCAGTCTACAGTATCCACAATGTCACCTACTCCCACTCCCACCCCAACTTCCACTCTCACGCCAACTCCAACATCAGTGACACCGACTTCTGCCCAGACAACCAGTACTTTGAAAGAGATACACGTCACTTCCCTGACTTCGCCGGCAATCTGGCAACGCGGCTCATCGCAGACCATAACCTGGGACGTACAGGGCTCTAGTTATGTGAATATCCGCCTTCTTCGTAACGGTACCTTTGACCGTATGATAGCCGATAACATCAAAGTGAATGGCGAACACATGTCATATACCTGGACGATTCCCCAAAACCTTATTTCTGGAAAGGAATACTCGATCAAGGTTATGAATGAGGTAGCAACATATTCTGGGACAAGTATGGGAACATTTAGTGTGGAATAAATACTTGTACGGTGTCGCTCTTGGGACAAGTATCGAATACCCATAAAAAATACCCCGAGGTTAGATTCGAGGCGAGACATCACTTGAAGTGCATGAGGGAAACTTCTTTCATCTCCCGTTTTGTTCCAGCCTGATAGGCAAGGAAACACATGACGGCTGTAGCAAGCCAGATGATAGCCACTACACAGCTAGCTTTTGTTGAGGCGCTCACGATAGGCACTCCTTTCCTGGCCCAACAATACCACGCAATATCTTTCTGTAAAGACGCTTGTGAACAAATATAAAATAGAGTTTCTTAGAGTTTGTTGAAAAGTCGGAGCCTATCCTCTACCACCTTCTCTGCGTCCTGCACTGGTCCCTTCAAATATTTATATGGGGCAACTTCATCGGGATTTTCTTGGAGGGATTTCTTGATGCCCTTTACGTATGCAACGCGAAGTTCTGTAGAGATATGAACAATGGAAATACCTGCTTCGATAGCCTTTACGAAATCTGTGTCAGTGGTACCTGAACCACCATGGAGAACAAGTGGCACACCTGCAGTCTCGCGGATCTGCTTGATACGAGCAATATCAAGATCAGGGTCATTGCCTACACGCATCATGCCATGGATATTGCCTACGGCTGGAGCAAAGAGGTCGATACCGGTTTCTTTGACAAACTGAAGTGCCTGCTCGGGCTTGGTCAGACCCTCCTTGAGATCCACTCCTTCTGGTATGCCGTCGAGAACTTTCGATGACTGGCCAATGTATCCAAGCTCAGACTCGATAAGAACAGGCGCACCTGAAGCAGACATCTTACCCTTTGCATACTCTACGCACTGCTTTGCGATCTTTACATTCTCTTCAAAAGGAAGTTTTGCTCCGTCATAAATAGCACTATCAAAACCAGCATCGATAGCTTCTTTAACTTTTTCAAATGAATACGTGTGATCGGCGTTCAAGAAAATCGGGTAGTTGTATTCTTCACGAATACTCTTCACTACTGCCACAATTTGTTTTACCCCCACAAAAGCACGCTCACCTTCTGATGCACCAATAATAACAGGGACGTTGAGACGCTTGGCAGCATTGAATATGGCCCAGACCATCTCGAGGGTAGAAATATTAAAATGGCCGATGGCGACCTTTTTCTGTTCAGCTTCAGTGATAGCTTCGCGGAGATTCATGGATACTAGTATAGCAGAACAATTGAATATGTGGGTGAAGGGACCTAGCGAGCCGGGTAGGCGAGCTCGAGGAATTTTCCAGCAGGAAAATATCCGTGTCCCTGAATCCACATATTCAATTGTTCTGTATTTGCTATACTTATCCCATGTTCAGAAAGCAAATCGACATACTCTCTATCGGCGACATTACTACCGATGCATTTATCAAACTCAAAGAAGCTGAGGTTCACTGCAAGATTAACACCCAAGATTGTGAACTATGTATGCGCTTTGGAGACAAACTCCCCTTCGAATCAGTCAAAGTAGTCAAAGCTGTAGGCAATGGTCCCAACGCAGCTGTTGCTGCAGCTCGTCTCGGGCTTCAGTCAGCTCTAGTCGCTAACATGGGTGACGATGATAACGGCAAGGATTGTATGCGATCCCTTCAACACGACCGGGTCATCACGACGCACGTAAAAGTTCACAAGGGCAAGCCCACCAATTATCATTTCGTCTTGTGGTATGAAGTCGACCGCACTATTCTCGTAAACCACACTGAGTATGACTATCGCATGCCCAATGTTCCGGCACCAAAGTGGATCTACCTTACTTCTCTCGGCGGTCACACCTTCCCCTACCATATGCAGATCGCAGACTATCTGGAAGCCAACCCGGGAGTCAAGTTGGCGTTCCAACCAGGAACCTTCCAGATGAAGCTGGGGTTTGAAGAATTAAAACGTATCTACGCAAAGACTGATCTTTTAGTAGTCAATGTCGAAGAAGCCCAGCGCATGCTCGAACTCGGATCAGATGTTCGCGACATCAAAGTTCTCATTCAGGGTTTGGCCAAGCACGGCCCAAAGCTCGTTATCATTACAGACAACACAAATGGCGCATATTTGTTTGATGGCGACCATTACTATCACATCGGTATGTATCCCGATCCACGCCCAGCCATCGAACGTACAGGTTGTGGTGACGCGTTTGCTTCAACATTTGTCACTGCGCTCGCTCTAGGCAAAACCCCACTAGAAGCTTTCATGTGGGCACCTATCAACCCGATGTCAGTGGCTCAGTTTGTTGGTGCTCAGGAAGGATTGCTGACCATGGATCAACTCGAATGGTGGCTCAAGAGAGCTCCGGAGGATTACAAGCCAAAGGAGATATAATCTTACTTGCGCCCTAGTTTGCTTACTCTTTTACTCAAGAGCTCATGTTCACCCCTTCTGGTGTAGTGAAGCATCACGTAGTCGAGCTGATTCGTTAGACGAGAATCAATCCGATCGACTTTTTTGTCGAGGTCATCCATTTTACCTTCGAGAGTATCCAATCTGGTTTCAACTATATCAAATCTCTTGTAAACCTCATCAAATCTCTTGTCGACACCAGCAAAACCGCGACCAATCATAAGCGCCAAGTCATCCATGGTTACTCTTTTTTCTGGAGAATCATTTTTCATTCTCACAATTTTACTCCTCTGCATTATTAGCTGTAAACTATTCAGAAAAGAAATCCTATGTTCAGATAAATAATTTCTTAAACTCTTCAAACTTTCCCTCCACAATCGCCCTTCGCGCCTCTTTTGCAAGATTGACCACGAAATATAAATTGTGAATCGACGTCAGTGTAGCTGCAAGCATTTCTTTTGCGCGAAAAAGATGAGAAATGTAGGCGCGAGTATAGTTTTTGCAAGTATAACAAGCGCACTCAGGATCAATAGGTAAAAAATCATTTGTAAACTCGGCATTCTGCAGATTGATGCGGCCGCTACCATTACCTTTTCCACCCTTACCAATCCCAGCACGAATATATGCCGAACCATTGCGAGCTATGCGTGTCGGAGCAACACAGTCGAAAGTGTCGATACCATTTTCAATTCCCAAAATAAGATCTATTGGTTCACCTATCCCCAGCAGATGCCGAGGCTTATTTTCCGGCAATTCATCACAGACCCAACCGACAGCTGTTGCGACATCTCCCTTATCAAAAGACCCGCCGATACCAAAACCATCAAAATCCATGGCACCGATAGCGCGCGCACTTTCGCGTCGCAGATCTTCGTAGGGACCACCTTGAACAATACCTAGGAGCGCCTGCTTCTTTGCTTGCTCGCCACCATTTGCAGAATGATGATAGTCAATGCATCTTTGTGCCCATTCATGGGTGCGTTTCATGGCCTTCTTTTGATATTCCTTGTCGGCATCCGGGGCCGCACATTCATCGAAAGCAAATATAAGGTCAGCACCAATAGCGTGTTGAATTTCAATCGAAGATTCCGGTGTAAAGCGATGAGTTGAACCATCGATCACTGATTTAAATACTACGCCATCATCATCAACTTTTGCGTACGCACCGGGAGTTTCTGAATCATCTTCACCAGCGTTCCCAGCCAACAACTTTTTATTGATATGTCGCGTTTGCGCCTCCTTCTCTTCTCCCTTCTCCGCCTCCTTCTCCTTCATCTTACTGATCCCCTTTCCCCACGCTGCTCCCAGTGAAAAAGCCTGAAATCCACCCGAGTCCGTAAATGTCGGCCCCGACCAGTTCATAAACTTATGAAGTCCTCCGGCTTTTTTGAGAATATCAGCCCCAGGCTGAAGATATAGATGATATGTATTTGCCAAGACTGCCTGTGCACCCACAGCATCGCGTACCAATTCTGGCGTAAGCGACTTTACTGTAGCCTTTGTGCCCACAGGAATAAAGGCCGGGGTCTCGATCACACCATGAGGTGTCATGATCTTACCTGCCCTGCCGCGACCGTTGCTGAGTTTTGCTTCAATTTCGAACATCAGGTAAGTCTAGTGGAGCATGTGCTTGGAAGCAAGTGGGAACATTTCATATGTGGGTGAAAGGACCTAGCGAGGCTCGACGGCGACCAGCAGGTCGGGTCGACGAAGACAAGAGCCGAGATTTCAGCAGACGAATCAGCAGATTCGCCACTGGGCAAATATCCGTGTCCCTGAATCCCATATATGAAATGTTCCCAATTTGATATACTATCCGCATGCAAAACAATAAAGAAAGAACTCTTAAAAAGGATATCCACGCCGGCCAGATAGAACAACATATTGCACATGTGACCCGGGAACTTCGTGAGGGCTTCGAGCTTCTAGCAAAATTCCCCAAATCAGTAACCATACTCGGTTCCTCCCAGACCGGACCAGAAGAACCAAACTATCTCAAGGCCAAAGAACTGGCAGGACGCATCGTCACAGAACTCAAGTACGCCGTAGTTACAGGAGGAGGTCCTGGTATTATGGAAGCTGCAAACCAAGGGGCAGCCGAAGTTAGTGGTGGCAATTCCGCAGGACTATCCATCAGCCTTCCCCACGAACATACTGCGAACACGTATTCAAATCACAATCTCAAGTTCAGCTACTTCTTTACTCGCAAAGCCATGCTCACGTTTGCTGCAGAAGCTTTTGTATTCTTTCCTGGAGGTTTCGGCACGTTTGATGAACTTTTTAGCATTCTCACCCTTATCCAGACAGGCAAGATCCCTCGAGTACCAGTCATCTTGATTGACTCATCCTTCTGGAACAATTTCAAATCATATCTCAAAGAAGTGATGTGCGAAGTATACGGAAACATCGATGTTCGCGATCTAGAACTCCTGGAAATCACCGACTCTCTCGACGATGCCATGGATCGCATCAAAAAGGCACCGGTATCGGAGTGGTGGAGGAATATCAATTAGAGGTTGAGGGGATGAGGGGTTGAAGAGCAAAGCCCTTCCCAACCTTTCAACCATTCATCCCTTCTTTTTCCCTACTTCTGCACTTCTTTAATCATCTCCTCAATCTGACTCTTGTATTCTGGGAAGTCCTTTTGCATGGCATCAAGTGTCTGCAATGCCTCCCACTTTGATCCGGCGAGAGCTTGTATCTGTGCAAGACCGGCTCGGTAGTTGGCGTTCTTTGGATCTGCAGCTATCAGCTTTTTGATGAGAGTAATAGCTTGTGGATATTTTTTCTGTTGAACGTAGACCTGGACAACAAAGTCATTTTCAAAAAGACTTGGGTCGTTGGCAAACTCCTTTCGAGCTTCAGCCTCTTTATCTCCCAGGATCAATATACGCGCATAGGCACTTCGAACATCGGGATGGTTCGGAGTGGTTTCATACATACTCTTGAGGAGAGCTGTTGCTTCTAGAAGCTGATTCTGAGCCACCTCTGCGTTTACAAGCTGAAGAAGGATGGACTGCTTGCCAGGACTGAGTTCTGCGGCCTTCTTTAGGAGTTCAGTAGCTTTAGGAAATTCACGAACACTGTTGTAGAAAGATCCTCCGAGCGTATATGAGCGGGCGTCCTTTGGACTGGCGGCAATCTGATTGTCGATCTCCTGAGTAGCAAGAGTAGCAAAGGATTGTTTGAGAGGTCCCGGAAACTGTCCGTTGAAGACACCTGCAGAACATGCCAAAACCTGTTCTCTGATCTCCTGATTGGCCATGTACTGATTGTATCCAAGTGCTGTCTGGAACTTTGCAACATCTGGCTGCCCGCTATTACATGCCTGCAGTGAAGCAATGAGCTCGGTATTTGCCTGTATAGGTCGGGCATTCAAGAAATAAATTCCAAGCACCAGAAGCACCAAAACAACTGGAGCTACAACATACTCCACGGCATCCAATCTGACAGGAGCAGTCCCGAGGCTCTTCATATTCCTTGGCTTAAAGAGTGAACTTGCAAATCCAAGTATCGCAAAGAAGAGTGCGTAACTGGCAAGGTTATCGAAGACGAAAATATTGTGAACGGCGTATGCAGCGATAAGTCCGGTGAGCACACTCTTTTCTTTGAGAGAAAGAGCTGACTTCCAGATACCTACGAAGGCAAGAACATAGAGGGCAAGATAAGCAATCAATCCGATGATACCTGACGCCGTCAGCCAGTCGAGGTACACATTGTGGGCGCGATCAAACCACTGTTCCTGATTCCACATCTGAGGATTGTAGTTGGCGTTGAAGATATAGTTAAAGTTTTCCTGACCCCAGCCAAGGATAGGACGCTCTTTGAAACCAGTGAGGGCCATAGGCCAAATATATCCGCGAGCTTGAGTCTTTGATTCACTAAGAGAGATACTAGCCAGACGACTGAGGACTTCACTGTTTTTTACAAAGTCTCTATCACGATTTGCCCAGAAGACGCCACCGACAACAAACATAAGAGCAATGATGCCAACAGATATCCATCGGCCTTTCGAATCGTTCTTTGCGAGGAGGGCGTACAGCCCCAAAGACAAGAGAATACCTCCAATAAGAGCAAGGATGGTACCGCGAGTAGCTGTCTCGAAAATGAGGAAGGCAAATACAACGGCGAGGATAGCGTACACCCACTGAAGAAAGACTGTACTGGAGACTTTTTTGATACGTACCACAAAGAACAAATATGCAGCCAAAAAAGAATGGATGAGCATGTAGACCGCCATGTAAGCAGCGTTTCCAAGTGACGCATCGATACGAGTACTTCCCTGATGGATAGCTGCGCCTCCAGCAAGCTGGACGATGCCGTAGATGCCGACAACAACTGCAACAGCGAGTGACATATTGAACCAGCGATACCACCACCTGCGTCCTTCGGCGTCGGGTCCGAACACATGAGTGCTTACGATAAAGAATGCCCAGAGATGAATGATGACCAACCAACCTTCCATACGCTCAAAGTTGGACCATATACTGCGGAGAGGATTGACCCCAATAAGGTCAGCAACGAGAGTGACGAGTGCAAAGATACTTACAGCCCAGAAAAGAGGTGTGATCTTCGGTCTGTACTTTGCATCAAGAAAAGCCAGAATGGCCCAACCAGCAAAGGCGAGTTCGACTAGGATGCGGAAGTAAAAGGCCTTACCTGTAATAAACGGGAAGAAAAATGAGTTTGCAACAATTAGCGGGAAAATGGGTATTAAAAAGAGAATTCCGATCACGCAGGCACGCAGTATTTTTTGTAAATTCATAGTGATTAGGATGATATCATGCGTCTTTCCAAACTGCCACACCAAGGGGCGAAACAGAGTCAGGAATGGGATTTGCTTCGCAAGGACCTTGCGAGGCTCGACGGCGACCAGCAGGTCGGGTCGACGAAGACAAGAGCCGAGATTTCAGCAGAAAAATATCCGTGTCCTTGAGAGGCAAATCCCATTCCTGACTCCCCAAATCGCCATAAATATGGTAGTGTTTTCGCATGTCCTCGAGCCTCACAGTCATCCGCCCCAAGAAGATTTTCCACCTCCGAGACCTCAAAGAACTCTGGCAATACCGTGAATTACTCTACTTTTTTAGCTGGAGAGACTTCAAGGTCAGATACAAGCAAACGGCCATCGGCGTCCTCTGGGCAATCTTTCAGCCATTCATTACTATGGTTGTTTTTACAGTATTTTTTGGCGGTCTCGCCAAGATCCCTTCTGATGGCGTTCCGTACCCTATATTCGTCTATGTTGGCCTTTTGTTTTGGCAATTTTTCTCCACAGCCCTTTCTGACACCTCGAATGCCCTCATCACCAACCAATCCATCATCACTAAGGTCTATTTCCCACGACTCATACTCCCCGTCTCCACAGTCATTACAAAACTTGTCGACTTTGCCATTGCATCACTTATCCTTGTCGGCCTTATGTTCTATTATGGATACACTCCACACCTGAGCGGACTCCTTCTTCTCCCCCTTTTGCTTCTCATCACTTTCATGGCGGCAACCGGGGCAGGTCTTTTTCTTTCTGCAGTAAACGTAAAGTACAGAGACATTCGTTACGCTCTTCCTTTTTTTATTCAGATCCTTCTCTTTGTTACACCAGTCATTTATCCTGCCTCCATCGCTGGAGCATACTCAAAGTTCCTAGCCATTAACCCGATGATGGGCGTCATCCAAAACGCACGTGCCGCTCTCCTGGGTACAACCCCCATCAACTGGACACTCATCAGTACATCAGCTGTCGGTGCTATCGTTCTTTTGCTTATAGGTATTTATACATTCAAGAAGATCGAACGTTACTTCGCGGATATCGTCTAATAAAGAACATATGGAAAAGCCAATTATCGAAGTAAAAAATATCGGCAAGCGATACAAGATCACGCACCAGGCAGGCAAATATCTTGCCCTGCGAGATGTTATTGCAAATATCCTCAAGAAACCTTTCTCTTTTATTGCAGACAAGGCTATGTCAGCGACAGGCTTCAAAAAGAAAGAGGAATTTTGGGCTTTGCGTGGAGTAAATTTTAATATAAAAAAGGGTGAGGTTGTGGGAATCATCGGACATAACGGCGCAGGCAAATCTACCCTACTCAAGATCCTCTCGCAGATTACCCCGCCAACCGAAGGTGAGATTATCCTCCGTGGCACTGTTGGCTCTCTTCTCGAAGTTGGAACCGGTTTCCACCCGGAACTTTCAGGTCGCGAAAATATTTTTCTGAACGGCGCCATCCTCGGCATGCACCGGCGCGAGATCGCTTCGAAATTTGACCAGATCGTCGAATTTGCCGGTATCGAGAAATTCCTGGACACACCAGTAAAATTTTATTCAAGCGGCATGTATGTCCGTCTTGCCTTCTCGGTCGCAGCCCATATGGAACCCGACATTCTCCTTGTCGACGAAGTCCTCGCTGTCGGTGATGCTGAATTCCAGAAAAAATGTCTTGGAAAAATGGATGAGATCACCAAAAAAGACGGTAGAACGATCTTGTTTGTCAGTCACAACCTTGCTGCCATAAAACAGCTTTGTTCTAGGAGTATCCTGCTCAAGAACGGCAACATCGAGGCGATCGGCCCAACCCCTGAGATCATCGAACGCTACAGTTCACTTACACCTCAAACGGAAAATATAGATCTCCACTCATACACCAATCGTCGCGGCGACGGTCGTATACACCTCACCTCTTTCCAGCTCCAAAACAGCAAAGGAGAAAACGTCTCTTCGGTTGGCAGCGAAGAAAAAGCTACTCTTGTTTTTTCATATGAATGCCAGACTCCTGAAGCTATTCGGGGAGTGGATATTGGATTTTCTATTTCACACAACGGAGCACTTCTCACCAGTGTCTATAGCTCCGCACGGGGAACAGAATTCAAATGCGAAAAGGAGGGACAGTTTCAATTTACTATAGATCGTATTCCACTCCTCGATGGCCGCTATGAGATCGGCGCACGAGTAGTTGCAGACGGGATCGAAGCGGACTGGCCAAAAGGAACCATTGGTTTTCTGGATATAGACAATACCAGCCGCCCCCATTCGCAAATCCCTCGTCACTCCTCAGACTCTGCCGTTGTCCTTCGCGGCAACTGGTCACATAACTCTCGCTAAGAATGCTCAAATCCTTCGCAAAGAAAATTATTGCAGCTTTACCTCTTTCTCTCATCGAGCGATCACTTCTTGCTCGATTTGGGTACGTCGTTCTGTCGTATTCACAACACGGAGAAGACGCGATCCTGAAAGATCTGTTTACTGGGACACGTAAAGGTTTTTATGTTGACGTCGGAGCCCACCACCCCCACCGCCTTTCAAATACTTTCTGGTTTTATCGACAAGGGTGGAATGGTATCAATATTGATGCCACACCCGGTAGTATGAAATCCTTCAAAAAACTCCGACCTCGAGATATCAACATCGAAGCTGCTATTTCCGAGAAACCAACTACATTAAAATTTTATCCATTCACAAAACCGGCGTTCAATACATTTTCAGAGAGTTTGGCCAAAGAACATGAAATGAATGGAAGCATACCACTTGCTGCCCAAACTATTTCCACCACTCGTTTGGAAAACGTGCTTAGGTCTCACATAAAGCCCGGACAAAAAATAGATTTTCTGACTATAGACGTTGAAGGTCTCGAACTTGAAGTTCTTCGATCCATGGACTGGTCCACCTTTATTCCTGACGTAGTTGTCGTGGAAGACATTCATTCTGACCCAGAACTCCCCCGCTCGTCGCTTGTATTTACCTTCTTAAAAGAAAAAGGGTATCATCTTATGGCGTACACGGGAAAGACATTTATTTTCGACCGACGTTCCCACACCGCCGGCTCAGCCGACAATACCCATGAAAACTCCTCTTCTCTTTCTCATATTCAATAGACCCGAAGCAACTGCCCAAGTCTTTGCAGAGATCCGCAAAGCACGGCCAGAAAAACTTTTTATTGCTGCAGATGGTCCACGCCCAGACAGGCCCGACGATATCGAAAAGTGCCGCCTCACACGCGAAGCGGTGAGCAATATCGATTGGCCCTGCGAAGTGAAAACTCTTTTTCAAGAAAAGAATTTGGGCTGCAAGATCGGTGCCACCACCGGTATCACTTGGTTCTTCGATAACGTCGAGGAAGGTATTGTCCTCGAAGATGACTGTCTACCCGACCAGTCCTACTTTCCTTTTTGTACCGAACTCCTAGAACGTTTCCGGCACAACGAAAATATCTCCATGATCTCTGGCTGCAACGAAAGCCAGACGACACCTTCTCCTTACTCATATATTTATTCACGCTACGGTCATCTCTGGGGCTGGGCATCATGGAGACGTGTCTGGAAACAATACGATGTCACTATGAAGCACTGGGCACCACGCGCCAATCAGCGTGCCATCAAAAAAGCCATGCACGATCGCAAGATGTGGAACTATCGTGTCTGGCACTACATCGAAACATACGAAGGACGCAAAGACACCTGGGACTATCAGTGGGAAACATACCGTCTCCTTCACGGACAATTGGCCGTCATCCCCACCAAGAACATGATTCACAATCTCGGCTTTGGACCCGAGGCAACACATACGGTGCAGACAAGCTCATACCTCATAATGCCGAGACAGCAAACAGAATTCCCCTTGCGTCACAATCCGGACATACGACCTCACGACGCCTACGACCGGACACTTCGACCGCGTTCCAAAGCATTCAATATTCACGTGCGACGATTCCGCGCCCGAGTCAGACAGCTTCTCCAATCCATCCTCCCTGCTCGCGCATCGTCCTTCTTGGTAAAGACTTTTGGCAGTTAGCGAGCAAAGCGCCTCTTGATGTGATATGCGTAGACAGTCATAACTTTTGCGATAGCACGCATGAGGGGTTCAGTGATGCGGTCATACTTTGGTTTTCCAAAAAAGAAAATCATGCGAGTAAGTAGTGAATCAGGATGTGTGTCGATATAACGCACCAAAGGAAGCATAGGTAACGATTTCGTTGGACCACCAGCAAAGTGTAGAAAACTTGCCTCTTTGTACATGCGCAACATCACCGACAATCCTCTACCGTAGGCCATGAGATATGCCAATACCAGTGTATTGAATTCAGAAGGGAGAATCTTTCCTTTTGGGCCATTGAGGAGATGATACGAAGCAGGTCCGTTGTCATAGCAAGGCTGTTCCTTGTAGTCATAAAATACTTTTTCGAGCGCAGATCGAGACTCCTCGGTAACAATATATACTCCGAGATTGAGCATCATGCTCGGACGATTGTTGGGAGGACAATGCGCATAAAGCTTGGGGTCATTATCTGCAAAATATTTGACTCCATAGGCGTTATTGTCGGCCACACTCCAAGGAACGTCACCTACTACCTCAAAAGGATTTCGAGCGTGGCGAGTGATATAGACATCTGCATCAACAAAAAGTGCTCGTTTGTGTGACGCGATTTCCGGCAACCTGAACATAAGCATCTTCTGCCAAGATGGATGAGAATGGTTTGGAGAGCGCTCAATAATGTCGTCAATAATATAAAAATCTGCTCCGATCTTTTGTATAAATCTTTCCTGACTTGGCCGGAATGTTTCGTTGTATATACGGGTGTATTTTTCACCCATTACGGTGGTCACAAAAATATTTTCTGTTGCCTTTTCCGGCGCTTTTTTCATTGCCGAAAGTATATGCTATCATGCGCTTGCGATGCAAATATACTCTCCCGTTCTACTTGCCATCTCTCATCATCCCGACAATGCCTGGAGAATCTTTGAGATTCTAAAAAACGTGAAGCCTGAGCTTCTCTATATTCATTCTCTGGGTGAATATGATCTCCAAAGAATGCTCGGGGATATCGATTGGCCATGCAAGGTGATCACGAACATTTCAAAAAATGAAAATGTCTCTCCTCTTGCCTGGTTCTTTTCACAAGCCGAAGAAGGAATTATTTTGCAAGATTCATGTATTCCCGATCCGTCTTTCTTGCTATTTGCACAGTCCATGCTCGAGCGTTACCGCGACAAAAGATCAGTACTAACTGCAAGTGGCGCCAATGTTGCCGGTATATGGAAAGCCAAGCATTCTTATTTCTTTTCACAAAAAGCAATCGGCGCCGGGTGGGCCACTTGGAAACGAGCCTGGGTATCGAACCCAAAAAATATCGAGAAAATTTTTAGTGGCGAGATCGAGGACTGGGCACGTACGGAGTATTTGAATATCGTACCCAAGCAGAACCTCATCGAACATATCGATGGTGGACCACGAGGACTAGGCATGCGCGATGATATCCTCGGACGCATCCCCTGTACACCCCTCAAGCTTCCCTACGAACATCAACTAGTCTTCAAGGTGGACACTTCTTATGACGCATACTTTGTAAATAAGTTCAGCAAGACTAAACGATCCTAATATGCACCCTCCTACCCATTTCATGTTCTCCTTCGACAAGACATACGCTGTCCGTGCATTGGACACATATGATTCCTTGCATCCCACTCCATATCCAGTAACTTTTTGGTTTCTGTGTTTGGATCAAGAGTCCAAAACTATTATTGAGAAACTTCATCTGCCAGATGCTCATTGCATCACACTCGAAGAGATGGGTAACAATGCACTTATGCGCACCCGCCCTGCCCGCACCAATACCGAGTTCGCTATGAGTTCCAAGTCCGCTTTTATGTCATTTCTTCTGACCAGTGGCCGAGTCAAAGACGGCGATGCCCTGATCCTGAGTGACGTCGATATTCATTTCTTTCCTGGCGCCTGGGACTATATAGAGAGTATGCACAAGGCCAAGGAGCATGCCATTTTCATGACTCCGCATCATTTTCCTCCGCACAAAGAATATCTCGTTCAGGAGGTTGGCTTCTATAACGGCGGATTTATTTATTTTAGGATAAATGAAGTTACCAAAACTTGCATCCACCGCTATGGTCGCGAAGCCACCGAGTGGACCTATCTCTGGCACGACTACGAAAACTTCCGCCATTCAGATCAGATGTATATGGAGTATTGGAGAACCTTGTATGACGGTTTTTATGAAGTTACTCATAAAGGAGTAAATGTTGGCACTTGGAATATCGAAAACTACAAAGTTACAGAAGATGTGAAAGGAAATCTTTTCATCGACGAGTATCCTCTCATTTGTTATCACTATCACGGTCTTCGACTTTACTTTGACCGCAATGGAAGGATAAAGCCGTACCCTATCTGTGTTTATAACGACAAGATTTATGACGCATACGTGGAGTCATTGCAAAGGGCGCATGAGAAACTTTTGGCTGCAGATCCAAACTGGAAGTACAATATAGGTAAGCCGCCTGGAATCTTAAGGTTGGTCAAGCAAAAAATAAATAAAAAGTTAAGAGAGTTGAAAAAATAACATATGGACCAGCCCCAGGAATACAAACTAGACGCTTTAGAGTTGTATCAGGCAACTTGTCTTACCCTGTCAAACAAACCTTCCATCAAAACCGATGCAGTATTTTTTCATGCACGAGGTGTAGGAGACGATGATGGACTTTTTGAGGTGGTCGCCCAGTTATATAAAAATGGTTTGGCAGAGAAAATAGTTATTACTAATTTTGATGGCATCAGTACTACTGAACCAGGCAAAAGAATTGCTTCTGGGAAAGAATATTATCTTGAACAATTGAGTTCGCTTGTACCAAAAGAAGCGATCGTATGTGCTGACTCTGCAGAAAATACTCTCACTGAAAATCGTGCCTTCCTGGACCTAGCCCAAAAGTCTGGCTGGAAGAGCGGAGTCATCGTAGCTCAACCGCATCAACTTCTGCGCGCCATGCTCGGAGCTGTGAAAGGAGTACAAAAACGACACATGGATTTTCGTCTTTATTCAGCCTGCCCCCAGACAACCAATTGGAAAAAAGATACCTTCGTCAATCAAGGCGTCCCATCCACTCGATTCGATAATATTTCAGCCGAGCTTGAACGTATTCCACGATATATCGCAAAAGGCGACATCGCCACACTTCAGGAACTGATCTCATATATATGTTCGTCAATATAGAAGTTGACATTCGCGCTTTAGAATGCTAGAGTATTTTTTAGTCTGACAACCGAAAACAAAACCTAGGAGCACTAAATGTTCGACACTATCGTTACTGGAGATTTTGCCAATTCGGCAACATCTGCCACAAAGGGCTGGGTAGTATTCCACAGCGCACCAGAAGGTGTAGCCAAAACTCCGGCCCTTGAGATCAAACACTGGGCCTACGACGGTAAGACGCCGCTCGATTACGGAAAAAAGGAATTCCTCGGCAAAGGCGAATACATCATCGCCCACGAGGGAATCTTGGAGATCGAAGTGGAGCCCAGCCCTAACCCTCGAGGTGTACCGTCACACAAATACACCCTCGACGGTTCCAAACGGGACTTCATGATCGTTCCGCAGGGCTTCAGTAAGATCGTGCGCGTGATCCAGGGCCCGACCTCGGGAGTTACAGTTCGCTGGCCGTCGCACCCCGACCTCAACAGGAACCACGCGTCCTGAGAAAAAAGTTAACACGAATGGCATGAGAAGCAGTGGTTCAATCCCCCTGCTTCTTTTTTTATGCCTACGTGGTAATGTAATGCCATGAAAAAGATCAACTCCCTCATCATCCCCGTAGCTGGCATCGGCAGCCGTCTCCAACCACTTACACATATCACCACCAAGGAACTGGTCCGACTGGTAGATAAGCCTATTTTTTATTATTTAGTGCAGGAGGCTCATCTTGCAGGCCTTGCACATATTATCTTTATCATCCACAAAGATAAGACTGGTTTGAAAGATTTTATAGAGAGCAAAGAGGGTCGTGTCCTCCTCCAGGATTTTCCTGGGATGAAATTCTCATTTGTTCTAACCTCCGAACGTTGGGGTGATGGACATGCCATTATCCAGGCAAAGAAGTTTCTAAAAAACGACGAGGTATTCGCAGTAACAATGGGCGACCTTATTTCCCTACCAGGAACTTCCATTCTCAATGAACTCAAGACCATATACGAGAAACATGCGGTGCCCGTAATCTCAGTTGAAAATATTCCCCGTATCGATTGCGAACTCTATGGCGTGATCAGTCCAAAGAAAAGTAAGGGACGGATTCACGAGATCGCCTCCATCGTCGAAAAGCCCAAAGCCAAAGACGCACCGAGCACTCTCGCCATGAAAGGAAAATACATCCTCACACCCGATATCTTCCCCTATCTAGATCGTTTGATGAATGAAAGAACGACAAATGAAGTCCGTCTCTCGAACGCACTTTCGGCTTATGCTGCCGAGTATCCCCTCTACGCCTACGAATCCAAAGGTGAACATTATGACACGGGCACAAAATATGAGCTCGTAAAAACAGAGGCGCAATTTGTTGCGGCGCATCCTGAGTACGGACCCTCTTTGCGCAAGCATCTTAAGCAGAACAAAGCGAAGAAATGAATGCGGAAACTTTAGATGAATATACTCTGTGGATCGAACCCAAGGGTTCAGCACACGATACCTTGAAGTCTACTATTGTAGGACTGGCGAATGTCGTCGGCGCTCCAGTATTTGAACCGCACGTAACGCTTGTTGGCGGCATACATCTCCACCAAAAAGAGATCATGAATGCCATGAAGGAGCTTGCACACGGAACAGGACCAATCATCCTGACTTTCAATTCCATATTCGCAACCGAGGCATTCTATAAATCTCTAGGTCTCGAATGCAATGAGAACGACCAACTAAATAACCTCCGACTAGCCGCCGCCCAAGCTTTTTCTATTCCCCTGTCTGGAAAAGCACACCTCAGCCTTCTTTATAGTAATGCTTCACAGGAGATCAAAACGGATCTGATTCGGACACTTCCATCCGATATTCTCGCGTCTGCCACCTTCACCGCCCATTCCATTTCCCTGTGGCAGGCCAAAGGAACTGCAGACCAATGGAAAAAAGTGACCGAAGTTGAATTATTTCAGGCTTAGGGTTATCATCACTATCTATAATCATATCCAAAAACAACAGCATGAAAGCCACCGACAAAAAGAAACAAAAGATAGTCATCACTGGAGGATTGGGATACATCGGAACAGAACTCTGCAGGCTTTATTCTGGTGAGGCACGCTACAAAGATATCGTCGTCCTCGACAATCGTTTTGCCGCCGAAGGCGTCAAGCAACTCCGCGACTGGGGTATGGATTTCGTCCACGGTTCTATTTTGGATGCAAAACTCATGGAATCTGTTCTCGAAGGTGCCGACCTTATATACCATCTTGCCGGAATCACGGACGTAGCCCGAACCAAGTCCTCAGCCAATGCAGACCAGGAAGCTTTGATAACAGAAACTGGCGTCACTGGCACACAAAACATCATCAACTTTAGTCCCAAGGATGCAAAGATCGTCTTCCCTTCCACCCATGTCGTATATGAAGGTTTCGAAAAAAGTAAATTCGACATCAGTGAAGACGTTCCGACAAAGCCAGTTCTTTCGTATTCAAAAGGAAAGGCTCAGTCAGAAGCTGATTTTGCAAAATCTTCCAAAGACTATGTGATCGTCAGGCTGGCATCCGTCTATGGATACACCGCGACCGACACTATGCGTATCAACATCATGCCCAACCTTTTTGCAAAGATCGCTTCGCAAAACGGTACTATCAGTATGTTTTCGCGTGGAGTTCAGGTCAAGAGCCTGGTAGCCCTCATGGACGTGGTTCGCGCCATGAAGTTCCTGGGAGAATCCGACATCAGTCGCGAAATATTCCATCTCTCCAACGAAAATGTCACGGTGAAGGAAGTGGCTCAATTGTGCAAAAAGATCAATCCAAAAGTCACTCTTGTTGAGACTCAGGACGAAATTCCAAACCTTGGCTCAACCATATCCAACAAGAAGCTCCTTGCTACTGGTTTTACTTTCCTCTACAACCTCGAGACATGTCTAACAGAGATGATTCATGCTTGGGCAAAGAAAGAGCAGCCTGCCGGACTCGAATACGTTGTCCGCGGCGACAAAGAATACATCGATGGCCGTGGCAAGATCAGCAACTATGAGCTTACCGAGCCTATAAATCTCATCGGATACATCGAATCAAAAGCTGGCTCTGTACGCGCCAACCACTATCACCCTATCCAGGAACAAAAGTGCCTTCTTATTACAGGTGAATATGTCAGTGTCATCAAAGACCTTTCATATCCCAATGCTCCCGTCGAAACTCGACTCATCAAGCCAGGTGATCTAGCCGTCATCCGTCCGAACGTTGCTCACACTATGGTCTTCCTCAAGGATTCCATCTTCCTCAACCTCGTTCGCGGCGAACGCGAGCACGCAAACTACGGCATTACTCATACTATTCCTTATGTACTCGTGGATGAGGAATTCCGAAAGGAGATCATCAGTAACTACAAAGCCGAGTGTCGTGCCTGTGGAAGCAAAAACCTCAAAGACGTTATCACTCTCGGACTTTCACCACTCGCCAACAATCTCCTCGGCAGCAAGGACGAGAAGACTGAGCTATTCCCTCTTGAGATGAAATACTGTGCCGACTGTCACAACTGTCAGCTCTCGTACACTGTGCCCGCGGAAAAGCTTTTTAGTCACTATCTCTACGTTTCTTCGACCTCAAAATCATTCCGTGAACATTTCGAAAAAGCAGCCGACAAATATATCAAGGATTTCAAACTCACCAACAAAGACCTCGTTGTAGACATAGGTAGTAACGATGGTATCGCTCTCAAGCCTCTCATGGAGAAAGGTATTCGCGTGCTCGGGGTTGAGCCAGCCAAGAACATCAGTGACCTCGCCAATAAAAACGGCATCGAGACTCTCCATGATTACTTCAATGCTGCTGTCGCCGATCGTATCCTCAAAGAAAAAGGCAAGGCTTCCATCGTGACTGCCTCCAACGTTTTTGCCCATTCAGATTTCCTCAAAGACATCACCAAAAACGCATTCAAGATCCTCAAGGACGATGGTCAGTTCATCGTGGAAGTTCAATACCTCTTTGACACCCTGAACGACCTCACCTTCGACAATATCTATCACGAGCATGTGAACTATTGGTCAGTCACTTCCATTGCAAACTTCTTTAGCAAACTCGGATTTACCGTTTCCAAAGTCGAGCATATAGATACTCACGGCGGCTCCATCCGTGTATATGCCACACGAAATGGCAAAGTAGACAAGAGTGTCGGTGAATTCCTTCAGAAGGAAAAAAGCTCTGGACTTATGGTACACGACACATATCTTGAGTTTGCAAAAAAGATCGAAAACCTCAAGACAGCAGTCGTTCAAAATTTCATCAAACTCAAACAGGAATTCCCACTCATCGCAGGATACGGATCTCCTGCAAAGGCTACGACTGCTCTCAACTATTTTGGCATCGATAATTCCTTTATCGATTACATCATCGAAGACAACGAGCTCAAGAACGGTAAATTTGTCCCAGGTGTAAATATCCCCATTAGAAACAAGGATCATGCCTACAAAAATCTTCCTCAGATCATCATCGTCATGGCTTGGAATTTCTTTGACGTTATCAAAGCAAACAACGCTGATCTCATCTCAAAAGGCCCCATCTTTGTAAACATCAAAGATCTCCAGGATCCAAATTTCCAGATCCCAAAGATGGCACCACAGACGAAACCTTCTTCTGTTCCTAGTAAAAAGACTGCGAAGAAACCCATAAAGTCACCTCTCAAGAAAATCCAAGTATCCAAGAAGAAACCTGTACCAGCCTCCAAAAAGCGCTCACGTGCTATGGCCCGATAGGCTGTGGTATCATGCCCATATCATGCAGGGTAAATCCGCCACAGAGACTCCAAAAAAAATACTTGTAACCGGTGGCCTAGGCTTCATTGGCAGTCATTTTGTGGAACTAGCCCTCTCGCGGGGCTATTCTGTTATCAATATGGACAAGCGCACATATGCCGCGCGAAAAGACCTCGAGTTTGAGAAAAATCCAAATTACGCCTTTCTCAAAAAAGATATTAGTGAGATAACTTCTCTCCCTCCGAGCATCGATTTCATCGTCAATTTTGCTGCCGAGTCCCACGTTGAAAATTCACTTCACGACAATCTTCCCTTCTTCAAAAGTAATGTTCAGGGTGTATACAACTTGCTCGAGCTTATCCGAAAGACAGACCGGTCCAAGCGTCCTACCCTTATACATGCCTCTACCGATGAAGTTTACGGTGATATAGCCGAAGGGTCATTCAAAGAAAATGACCGCCTCGCACCTTCAAATCCCTACTCTGCCACCAAGGCAGCAGCAGATCAGCTCATTATAGGCTGGTGGAGATCTCACAACATTCCTGCACGCATCTGCAGAAGCTGTAACAACTATGGATATGGCCAGATAGGTACAAAGCTCATACCTAACACCATGAAGCGTGCTCACAAAAACCTCCCCGCCCAAGTGCACGGCTCAGGCACCTACAAACGTGAATGGATCTGGGCCATGGACAACTGTGAAGCTATTTTACTTGTGTTGGAAAAAGGTAAAGATAGGGAGATCTACAATATTTCATCCGACGAGGAATATACGAACCTCCAGGTTATATCGAAAGTACTCAAAGTCATGGGAAAGTCTGACAACTTTACCGAATATGTGCCTGACCGTCCCGAACAAGACATTCGTTATTCTATCGATGACAACAAGATCCGCAGTATGGGCTGGAAACCTACCATGACTCTCGACCGCTATCTTCCCATCTGCAAGGATCTCAACGACCTTCGTCGCAAAAATCTTCCCCCAGGAAGGAAGAGGCGTCTGCTCATGGCCCTAGGTCTTGATAAGATTATCCGAGTCTAGTTCTTTTTATCCTCCATGCTCAAACAAACCACCAAAAAACTTCTTCACAAGATTGGTCTCGACATTAGAAAATTCGATCCCACACACGACATTTTTTCTTGGCTCAAGCACTACCAGATCACCACGGTTCTCGACATTGGAGCCAATGTCGGACAGTTCGCCCACGAGATCCGCGAAGCACTGCCGGAGGCACAGATCATTTCTTTTGAACCTCTCAAAGAGTGCTACGAAAACTTAATCACATCTTTTTCGGGTGACTCTCGTTTTAAAGCTTTCAATATGGCTCTCGGATCAGCAGACTCTACCGAACGGATGAACAAAAGTGCATATACTCCCAGTTCTTCCATTTTACCTATGGCACAACTCCACAAAGAACTGTTTCCTCACACAAAAGACCAAACACCTGAGACTATAACTGTACGCAAACTTGATGATGTTATAAAAAAAGAGAATCTATCAAATTCTCTTCTGATCAAGATTGACGTACAGGGATACGAAGACAAAGTCATCGCCGGTGGAACCGATACCTTCAAAAAAGCCCGAGTCGCTCTTATCGAGACTTCTTTCTTTCCTTTATATGTCGGCCAGCCACTTTTTAGTGATATCTACGCCACAATGACTTCGCTTGGTTTTCATTATCACAGCAGTATTCATCAGAAGAAAGACAAAAAAACTGGTGAAATATTATTTGAAGATTCTATCTTTATACGATGAACCGCCTCACCCATTTCATCCAGTTTCTTATACTAAAACCCGAGGCTATTTTTGCCATTCCCGGCATACGTCGGATCAGGGGTTACACGATGCAAACCATTGCTGGTGTATATCAGATGCGCGAGCATATCCGCCACATAATCAGAGAAGACATTCGTGGGGCCATCGTTGAGACTGGATCATGGAAAGGAGGCCTAGGGGCTTATATGGCGCAATTTGGCAGAGAAACATGGCTCTTTGACTCGTTCGAAGGACTACCGCCGATGACTGAGAAGGATGCCGAGATAACAGGACCCAAGGGGTTGGCGACGTATGTTCAAACCGGCTATATCGCCGTTCCAGAAAAGATGGCTCGAGAAATTGCCGCCAAACTCGGAGTCAAACCCCACATCATCAAGGGCTGGTTCAATGAGAGTCTTCCTAAGTATAAAAATGAGATCGGACCCATCGCCGTTCTTCGTCTCGACGGGGATACGTATGATTCAACGATAGACGCCCTCAATATCCTCTACGAAAGCGTCGTCAAAAATGGCATTGTTGTTATCGACGACTACTATGATTTTCGCGGCTGTCGCGAAGCAATCTATGATTTCTTTACGCAAAATAAGATCGCACCTGCCATTCATCGATACCCTTTTGGCAGAGCTTATTTTGTGAAGGGATAACGAGACACCTTATTGCTCGAGCAGTGAGATGAATCTTTTTGCGAGAATCTGCGGAGTAAACCTATTACGGAACAATCCTTGCTCGCTCATACTCATCGTCTCCCCCAAAGCCTGATCATGTTTTAGTTCCAAAATCTTTTCTGCAAGATCCTTGGCGTCAGCCCTGGTAACGAAGATACAAGTTTGTCGGTCAGTGAGAATTTCTAAAACTGCCTGTGCTCGCGCCGTAATGTAAGGAAGGCCGAGCGCGAGTGATTCGAATGCTTTGTGTGGAATAGTCCTCTCCAGTCTCGGATTATCACCGAACTGTCCGAGTGAAATATGACAGCCCCTCATCCGACGAACAAGTTCAGGCCATGGTAATCTCTCGGTAATAAGCTCTACATTTGAAAGATGTTTTTCTGTGATAATTTCCTTGGCACGTTCTTCATAGATGCCTCTGCCCATAATGAGAAAGTTTATTTTTTCTTCTACGAACTGCCTTCCGACAATCTCGGCGGCATTCAGGATGTATTCAATCCCCGACTCTGGCGTAAGGCTCCCTCGAAAAAGTACAGTAAAAGTTTCGTTCTTGTCGACTGATTCTATAGTATTCACCACTCCATCATCGGCACCCGTGTACAGGACCTGATACTTTTCTACAGGACCACCAAAACGTTTCAAAAAATAGTCTTTTTGCGCTTCACTCTCCACCAAGACCAGATGGGCACTTTTGACTGCTGCCCAGTCGACAAAACGAGCCTTGTGGCTCTTTATAGCACCAGCTTCATGAGAAAGCGTCTCTGCATCATACAAAGTGCCCAAGGCATCAAGGACGACCTTTTTGGACGAAAGAAACCGGGCCCAGGGCGCCACTACATGTCCTGGATATCCCACAACCAAGACATCGTACGAATTTGAGATGGCTTTGTGTTTCTTCCAGAGGTTCCAATATTTTTTCAAACCACGAGCGTTATCACGACACTCGATAACCTCTACACCATTTTTCTTCAGACCTGTGATGTAGACTTTATTGCGGCCAAATTCTGGATCGTATATACCGAAATAGCAGAGTGTCATATATGTTGAGTGGCGTTAAGTCTTTTTCGTAAACGAATAACGTCAAGGAACATTTTGAGTGAATCTGAAAAAAGAGAGACCTTTGAATGAGGACTATCATGCCAGACAATATCGATAGATTGAATCTTGAGTCCGGCTTGAACTGCAGAAGCAATGAGTTCTGTATCAAAGAAAAAGCCATTTTCGCTGAGATGTGGTGCGAGCCTATCAAACGCTTTTTTATCCATGGCCTTGAACCCACACTGATGATCTGGGAAAGGACTTCTCAGGAATAGTCTTACGACAAAGTTGTAAAATCTCGAAGCTATCTTTCGCAAAATCTTATTTGAAATAATCTGCGAATCTTTTCCTAGACGACATCCGATAACAAGATCGTTTTTTGAAATTATTACTCCATCCACCAATCTTCTGAATGCACCCAAGTCCGAAGATAGATCGACGTCCATGAATGCCAGTATATTTGCGGAACTTTGAGACCAGGCCGTACGAATGGCCAGTCCCTTCCCTTTTGCACCCACATCCAAAGCTTTGACGTGAGAAAAAGTTTGAACCAAATCCTGACAAACCTTCCACGACGAATCTGTACTGGCGTTATTGGCGAGAGTAATCGTGTATTGATATGGAAAAGCACTCACCTTCAAATAGTCCACAATGGTTTTGACTGAGTGGGCAAGGTTTGTCTCCTCGTTGTACAGTGGTATGATGATGTCCACTAGCAAATCTTGGTTCATAGGACTAATACATTTATGGCAATCACAGGATCATTATTAAGCAACTTTTCCTCACTGGAACTGAGTACTGCAGATGACAAGCATTATACACTGAAAACCGGACCGGTAAGCAAGCTCGCCTTGCGCCTTATAGGTATACCACACCTGGGATTTCGTGCCCGCGCTCGTGTGATATTGGACAGAGCAAAAAACCTTACACAGGAGCACACAAAGGTCTTGGACGCTGGATGCGGCTATGGGCTCTATTCCCTGACGCTTGCAGAGCAAAATAAGGGCTACATCGATGCTGTCGACCTTGAACAGCCCCGCATAGATGCACTCAATCGCCTTCTTGATGAACAGTCACATTTGAAAATTCGCATCCAGACAAGACAGGGTTCCATCACCGACCTTCCGTTCGATGATCATTCACATGACTTGGTCATTTGTTCTGATGTTATAGAACATATTCCAGATGATCTTGTTGCCATACAAGAGATGGCGCGAGTCCTTCGCCCAGGTGGCACACTGATCATCTCAACTCCATACAACTCCACATACAATCAAAGGATCTTCCGTAAGTTCGATCACCAAAGACCCGGCTACACTACCGAGAAATACATGACACTCCTCGCTCCTCACCACATAACCGTCAACGAAAGTTCTTTTTATGAATACAGGTTCGGAACAGTCCTCTTCAACATATTCAACACTATCCGTTCCAAGCCTCTGATGGGAATATTATTTTACCCATTTTATGCACTCTATCGCCTCGACTCCATGATGAAAATCGGCGAACCCAACGGCATTGTCATTGTTGCGACCAAGCAAAGCTAACGAACAGGCGCTATTTCTCAGGCGCTATTTTTTCTTTAGGATCGAATACTTGTAAGCCGTCTTATCCAAAGTGTAGTTTTCAAAAGGACTTTTACCTTCTGTATAACTATCTGATTCGACTATGGCAACATCGGGTATACCTAGTTCTAGAAATAACAATTGATCCTGCCCAACCACTCCTCCAGCCGGAACAATGTATTGACGATAATTCCGATGCGGCATAAAGATCACCACCTCTGGAGTGTTGTAGAAAAAGACAGAACGCGTAGGTGGTAGGTGGCCCAAATATTCTTGCCAGAATGCAGTCTTATGACTTGAGTATGCTTCTGCTACCCACGAGTCAAAAGCGAGCTGATAGGTGCCGTACACCGACAAGAAAACAATGATGACCACTACAGCCTTCTGCCAATGATGGCGGATGACACTAACGTATCGGCCAAAATATTCTCCAAGAACAGAAAATGCTCCCGGAAAAAATAGGAGTGAGAGCACCTGAGCTGGAAACAAATAGCGATACCAGCCAGCCGTACGTAGAAATGCGGCAATCACCAGAAGAGTAAATATAAACGCGATTATTTCTTCTGCAGGGATTTTATTCTTTGATCGCATCCGTAGAGCAAGAGCCACGCACCAGATGAGTATAGTGCCCACCAAATATATATTACCAATACTGGTAAACAAGTGGCCGACATTGCTCAAGATGACAGAGAAAAGATCGGTGATCTGGTAGGGGTTGGCGTAATACTTGATCACCGACAGCATGGAAGTGTCTCCTCGAAACTGAACCATCACCCACACAAGTACAGGTAGCAAGGCACAGACAATACCACCTATCACTTCTTTCAAATTCAAACTTCCCCTTTTCCATTCCAAAAATGTTCCCACGGCAAGCGCCGGTATGAAAACGAGAAACAACGGCTTGGTCACAATACACAATCCCGCTGATACACCTCCGAGAATAATCCAGCTATATTTTCGATTACCATCACTGCGGACAAACGATATACACAGCAAAGAAAAAACCAGATAGAGAAGACCGGGCACTTCCCCGAGAACACTCTTGCCATTGCCATAAAGTGTGGGTAACGTTGCAAGAAGTGCCAATGCTCCCAGAGCAATAGTTTTTCCTGAAAGTCTCCGAATAAGCAGAAAAGCAACAAAGAGAAAACCGAGTATACACAAAAGCATAAAAGATCTCGCAGCCAGTACACTGGACCCAAAAATCTTCATCCAGAGACCCAAAGGATATATGAGAGGATACCCAACAGTAGTAAGGAGTGAAGCATGATAGATGTTGTCCGGAGCAAGCTGCAGCCCGTCCACTCCCGTTTCTGCCAGATTCATGGCTGCCTGGGTATACCATCCTTCGTCATACCAAACGGAAGGACTTTCGGTCAGTTTGTAGAGAGAGAAAAAGAGGGCTATGCAGATAACCAGTATCAATGCCACCGTAGAAAATCTGATCTGCATGCCCATAATGTGGTCGATATTATAGCGTCGAGCGAGGATTTATGAAAGCCCTCATTATCTTCATAAGAAAAAGGTCCGGCCGACGACTGTCGACACGGACCACAGATCACACTCTACCAAATCCCCAATAACCGAGACGGATTATTTTTTCCCGTAGAATCCATCGAGGTAAAACCTCCATGGACTGCATGCCGGGATGAACCAAACCTGGATCCTGATATTTTTCCAACTCCCATGAGACGGGAGCTGGCAACACATCAAGACCGAGTCGCCGGTACGACCATAATGCCCGATTCATGTGAAGCGGATGCGCAACCAAGATCGGTCTACGAATCCGCATTTCACGGCAGTATCCTACATGAGCCTTGGCCACAGCCCAGGTATCCCATGCCAATGTCGAACGACCATCCGACGAACCTCCTGCCACAAAAGCACAGGGAATGTTCCGTTCTTTCAGAACCCACGACACCTCTTCCTGAGGAATGATGGGGGCGTGATTTTGCTTCCACATCTGAGCCGCAATCCTGGCAAGTTCGACATTTCCGCGTCCAGGTTTTCCGTCGGCACGCCTACTCCACGATTGTGTAAGGATTCCATCTGCTGACCCGATCTGTTCTGGAGTTGCTGGTGTAAAGTTCCAATTAAATACAACTTCTTTCAAAGTAGCTGGCATTTAGTTCTGCTTCCTTTCAAAAACACATTACCTCATCTATAGGAATGTGTCAAGTATACTTCGCTCCTCCTAAAACGGCAGGTTCACTCCAGGCAAAATCACTGAATCCATAAGAAAATTTCCTGCAGCATAGACGATGAGTACAGGTATCCAAACCCACCACTGCTTTTCGAACCTTTTGAAAAAAAATGAAGCAACCATGATCATTGCCGGCACGGTGATGAAAGAAGTTCGTTGAGTAATGCCTGGCCACAAAAAAAGAGGAAGAACTGAAAGAATGACTGAAGCAATGAACATGTGGACTCTTTTCTCAGTAAGTATTTGCGTACCATATCGAACCCAACAATACGCACCACCGATCACAGCGATAGCAAGAAAGGTATAGAGCGAACCAAAGCTCTTGATATACTCAGTGATTCTGGAGACATAGACATAATGCTCATGATTTGCGGCAAGCCAGTCGGCATATGTATACCCATAAGTTTTGAATACAAATATATACACCAAAAATACTGGCACAAGGGAAATGAGTGCAGGAACGATCCCCTTTTGGACGATACGCAGCACATGCGGCCATTCATTCTGAATGATGGCCCAGGCGATGGGTATGACCCCCAAGAGTGCGTACTCTTTGAATGTGGCACCTACACCTACCGCAATCGAAGCATAGATAAGCATCCGATATTCCTTTGTTTGCCAGTAACGCAGTACGCAGTAAAGAGTGGCGAGATAAAATGTCCAACTACTGATATCCATCCAGTACCCCACTCCAAAATCAACAAGACCATAGTTGGCTGCAAGAAATAATCCACCCACAAGAGCCACCTTATCACTCTCGAATATTCGTTTCAAAATAAGATAAAAAATCGCATTGAACGCAAAAAAGAACAAAAGATTCATGATCAGCCAGCCACGTTCGAGGCCACCGAAAATTGCCCCAAAGATAAGCACGGTGTGCATACTTACAAAAGTATTAAGCATTCTGTTGGGCACGTAACCTAGTGGAATATTCTCGGTCCCGTTCAAAATATGCATGGCCTGGACATAGGTCGCAGCATCGCTCTCCGGTGTGATACTGAGATCAAGAAAAAATATTCTTAAAAAACAAAGCGCAGACACGATGACGAGAAAAGACAGAAAGAATATTTTACTTTTGTCTGTCTGCATGCTTAAATTCTACTATGAAAACTCTTTCGGTCATAATTCCCTGCTATAACGAGCAGGCAACTATCACATCTATACTCGACCGGATGCAACAGGTACAGATTCCCAACTGGAATCTCGAAACAATCGTAGTGGATGACGGATCCACAGACAACACTCGCAACATTCTCAAAGGCTACGAATCCAAAGTAAAAGTCATCTACAATCCCAAGAATCAGGGCAAGGGCTACACAGTTCGCACGGGCCTGGAGGCAGCGCGTGGAGACTACATGATGATCCAGGATGCAGACCTTGAGTATGACCCTATGGAGATCCCCAACCTCGTTGAGGCGTTAGAAAAGACCGGGGATGACGTCATTTATGGATCTCGCAATATTCATCGAGTTAAAAGGAGTGATTCATATGTTACACGTCTCGGCACCTGGATTACCACTAAAGAATTCAATATTCTGTATGGCGCCCGCCTGACGGATCTCTGGACCTGCTACAAAATATTCCCTCGTGAAGCAGCTCCTCTCTATGTGGCCGGAGGATTTGAATCAGACATCATCTTCTCGGCACGCGTTGCAAAAAATGGCTTCACCGCGAGTGATGTTCCTATCTCCTACAATCCTCGAACTTCAAAAGAAGGCAAAAAGATCCGCTATCGCGATGGGGTCAATGGTCTCTGGCTCCTCCTCAAAGAACGTTTCTCTAGGACCAATGTTATGCCCGCTATTCCTGAGAAATAAATAAATGGTAGAACTGGCACACGATAACGTGGGTTTGTTATAGGACTGGTAAGCAAAGCTAGGAAAACCACCATTCCAAAAATGAGTTTTGCGTAAGGGTTGCGGGAAAAAAGGCTCCAGTACAGTCCAAAAGCACACATGATCAGGAGAAAGAGACTTTCAGGAAAATACACTATATTTTGATAGAGCACGCGGCCCACGTCTCTCCACCTTCCTTCGATCAGACTATTCACGAAACTGGTCTCAGGATGCCAAGTATCGATGGGTTGCCCATCCCAGAAGCCCAAGAGGAAACCGTATGCAAATTTTGAACCTGGCGCCACAAAGAAATTGATACTTTTACTTATGTGAAAGAAAAGATAATTGGGAAGGTTGGGCAGCAAAATATCTTTTTCAATTTTCCTCATCAGCGGACCATTTCTCGAATCTCGTTTTTCTGTATCGGTCAGTCCTCCCATCTTTTGGTCGAGGTCTGCCCGAATATCTTCGATGGACCTCTTGTCCTTGTATGAAAGATACACGGGAATATTGAACATAGTATTGTATGTTGAAAGTGAGGAGAATTCATACACACTAGTTCGTACACCATTTCGAATTGTCCATGTGGTAACCACCAAGCAAAGACCAACGAAGAAAATAACCGCCTTCTTGAGCAATGGCTTTCTGTTACCTTTTCCAACCCTCCAGAGTCGTATGAGAATCCAGATACCGATAGGAATGCTCATATAGAAGCCCGAGGGTCGTGCCAGAGCACTCAATCCCAAGGTGAAGCCCGCCAGTGCCCACATACGTAGAGGTGAGTCTGTTTTCTTGACCAAAAAATATATCGCCAATAAAAATAAAAACGCGTACAAAGCTTCGGTAGCGATAAATTGCGAACTAAAGAAAATCACGGGGTCAAAAACAAAAAGAGTAGCCACCGCTATGGCGGTTTTCCGAGAACCTGGAGAAACCTCAAGTACAAGAAGATAGACCACAAGTGCAGTCAGAGCAATGAGAACAATCTGAAAAAGAGTGACGGCCTTAATACCATCAGTAAGATACTCCACCACTGCAATGAAGAATGGATAGCCAGGAGATCTGTATGTCTCGGCATCGCCATGCACCCCTGGTTCCATGGAAAAGTTTCCGTAGGTCAGAATATGTCGAGCCAAAGTAGTGTAATCAATAGGATCATATCCTCCACCAGGGATTGGAAACTCATGATGAAGCGCTGTTGGATTGGCTTTGGCTGTTGCCGTAAGCGCAAAGAAAAGTGCCAGATGGGCAATGATGGCCACAGAAATAATAGCGCAAATAACTTTGTGACGTTCGATAAAATTTCGGATCATAGAGGTATGTTAGATGAATCTTAATTTTCGGGCCGCAAACCAGGTCATTTGGAGAAGAAGCCACCCATGTTTCCAGCGACTGATATTGGTGGTGCCGTATGTGCGATCCTTGTAGTGCACAGGCATATCGATAATCTTGAGATTGAGCTTAACCGCACCGAACAGAAGATCAAAATCACCAAACGGATCAAAATCACCAAAAAACGCACGGTTTCGCTTTATGCTTTCATAGTCTTTCTTCCAAAGTACCTTGGTACCACAGAGTGTATCTTTGATAGGTTGACCGATAATATAACTAAAGGCAAAACTAAAAAACTTATTGCCAAAGAAGTTCAACATGCGCATAGACTGTTTTTCTCGAGGGTAGATCAGACGAGAACCATTGATAAATTCGCCACGATTGGCAACAAGGGCTCGATAAAACTTCACAACCTCTGTTGCTGGCACCGTCATATCCGCATCATAGATGGCAAGGATATCCCCCCGAGCCATATCGAAACCTTTACGAACCGCATCACCTTTCCCTTTACCCTCTTGCACCGCGTACGAAAGTCTTTTCTTGCCTCGATATCCCTTTACCACACGTTCGATTTCGGCGAGCGTGTTATCCTTCGAATGACCTTCGATAAAAATGATCTCTGTGAAGTCCCCCAGCTCAGGAAGTTCGTCGACTATTTTTTGTATAGTTCCAGCTTCGTTGCGAGCTGGCACGATGATGGAGATGGACGGACGTGCATGAGATACATGAGTTCCCAATTTTCTACCTACAACGTACCTACAAAGCCCGAGACGTGAGAGTGGCCAGATATTGACGACTACCCTATTCAAAAAGGCTGATAGAAGAGGAATATACTTTGGCATCAAGATCTTGGAACCCGATCGGATCACTTCAAAACCTGCAAGGGAGACCGAGTTGTTGAGATCTATACGAGAAAGCCAGTTCTGTTCAACTGAAGGCATGCGCAATCCCAAACGAGAGGCCATGTGGAGGATAGGCTCCCACATTTCATTGTACTGAGTCACGATCACGCGACCATCGGGTTTTAGAACATCAAAAACTTCATGGAGTGATTCCTCGATATCATGAACGTAGCCGAGAGCATCGGAAAGCACCACATAATCCAGATCTGTACCGGCAGCACGCATATCCTGCAGAGGATGATTGATATACAAGGCACGCGACCCATCTGGAACAAGAAAGCGGGTAAAACGATAGACGTAGTTATGGTAGAAGCTATTTTTCTTCCGCCACTCCTCCCTTTTCTCACCCATATCTTCAAAGTATTTTTTTATTGGAGGGCTTGTTTGCATGAATAGACCCGAGCCACAATCGTACCTGACCGGGTTTCAAAAAGCGTATCACATTTTGAGAAAAAGACACTATAAAATCCGTTGTATAGTGGAGGGATAGCAATGACCAAATATTCACCCTTATATTCTGCAAACTTAGTCTTATGTCCTTCCTCGAACTGTGGCGCCGCATAGAAACGTCCTGCATACACTCCCAAATTCTCGAGTTTCTGCGCACCGATATCGTTATATGTCATTACCTGCGTTATAGAAGGATGAGAACTGATATATGCCACACTTTCTGCAAGAGCTGCAGATGCGCTGCCATTTAGCGATCCATGTATATACTCTTCAGTAAAGACAAGATTATATACACACCCAACCAAGAGGAGAATGACTAGCGCACTTACCTTCCACTTTTTGCGGATGAGAGCAGCGGCAACACAAATAATTGAGACGAGGTACGAAAAAGCAATAAATAAGAAAGAGACATAAAAGCCCAGTGGCCCTGATCCTCCATTGAATGGGGTAAGGACATTCCAGTGACCATGGAGAATGCGAGAAAACCATTCTGTCTTTGGATAAAGAGGAACTACGGTATGAGGTAAGAAATTGAGCGCCACAAGAACGGCAACAAGAATAATTCCCAAGATAACGGATACCTTTTTACTTCTACCCGGCTCACTAAAGATCTGTGCCACAACCATTCCGCCGATTGCGCACAATGGCACGATGACAAACATCAGGTATTTATCGAGTGCACCTGCCGAGAAATCAACCACAACCAAATAGAAAAGTAGCCCACCTATCAGATAGATCCAAAAATCTCGCGTCTTTTTGAAGATCTCTTTGTTGACCAAGAAGGGTAAAAGAACAACGAGGGGCGAAAGATAATAAATTGCTTTCATTGTCTGAACTACGATCTGGACATAATTCCTACCGGGCGCATCGGAAAATTGTTGAGCGTGGCCCAACATAAAGGAAATACTGAAAGCCGGATAAACCTTTTCGGTGACCAACAAAATAAGTATGTATACAATCCCAAAACCAACACTCGCCAAAACAACAAAGCCGAGTCGTTTCATAGAAACAGATCTTCCCACTCCACTCCCCTTTGTCAGACCGAGATATGTCCGATGACTCCAGAGGTACTCGAGACCAATTGTTCCGACAACAAGAATAAAACTCAGCTTAACGAGAAAACCTGCAAGGAGCGCGACAATCAGGAGAAGAAACCAGCGCCAGGCGACAGGACTCAGTTTCATCGAGGTGATATGAGAATCATGGAGACCTGCAGTGGCTACAAATCTACCGTAGGCATACAGGGCCAGCAGGAAAAAGAATGGCATCACGGCCCCATCAACATCAGGTACAAGCGAACCGAGAATATTGTAGTAGCAGAGCGAAAAAAGAAAAACCGACCAAACCCCAGCCGATTTCCCTGCCCTTTCCCGGACAATCAGATACAAAAGTATTGCCGCACCCAAGGCAAAAAGTACCGGAGGTATCCGCATGCCATTTTCCCCGAAGATCTTGTGTTCAGCTACAAAGAATACTTGCTGGAAAGGTGGATGAGCAAAAAACTTTCCCGCATCTTCGATCGAAGCCGAAGCGGAAACATTCTTCCATTCATCCTGATGATATGGAAGGTGAATACCCGGCAGGCGCAACAAAAGGAATAGAACGAAAAGACCGAGCACTATCGAGAGAGATTTTTTGTTCATGGAAACTATGGTTGAGCTACCTCGGCGGCCTTTTTCTTGAAAACGAAGATCTGATAGATGAAATACTGTTCAAAGGCCAAAAGTCCACTGATCACAAACTGGGAAATAAAATAATGGAAATGACCCACGTCCACTGCTACATACATGAGCAAGGTATTGAGACCTAGGTTGATGGCAGCTATGACCATATATATCGTCGCCTGTGCTTTCCAACGGTCAGTTGACTGATCATCGAAGGTCCAGAATTTCTGGAGCGTAAAACTCACCCCGAAGGCGATAAGGAACGCCATGATGGCTGATAGCAAATACCAAATATGGAGAACGGACGTGAAAACGAACAGCAAGATAAGATCAGTAGCCGCCGCAGTGCCACCTGCAATAAGGTAGCGGAAAACTCGGCGATATGCCGGCGGAATAAAAAAAGCAATTATTCTATCCAATTTTCCTGTAATAAACTTCATAGAGAGTCAGTATAAATTAACATATTTTCACCCATTGCGCCTCTAGAGGCATGCGAGCTCGGCCTTGATCCGTTCAGACAGGAGTCGGAGTGAATGTACTCGGCTTACATAATCCCTTACCTGACTTTGCAGTTTCTTGACCTCAGAGTCCGGCAGAGCAAGCAAAACCTTGAGTTTGAGAGTCAGATCATCGAGCGATCCTTCCTTGAAGAGAAGTCTATCATCTATTTGTCCTCGAAGATTTTCATTTGAAGACAGAGGCAAAGCTCCACAGGCAGCGGCTTCGAAAATCATTTTATCAAACATGCCGCTCGGGCTAAGGTTTGTAAAGATCTTGTACATCCGATAAATAACCGGCGTATTGTCGCTCGGCATACCTGGATGAAAAGTAACCTTATCTGTCAGACTCATCTCTTTTACCTTTGCGCGCAATGACGCTGCATATTCTGCGTGTCGTGGTTCGGCATCACCATAGATGGCAAGCTGTGCCGGGACACCCTGAACATCGAGCTTCTGCATGGCTTCGATGAGGACATCTGCGCGTTTAACCGGGGCAATACGTGCAAAAAAGAGTATGGAGTTCGGATGACGCTGCTCCACTGACGGTGGCGTATAGAAATCCATATCGATACCTACGGGCATTTGCATAGAGTTCGAGAAAGATGCGGTGTAGGAATATTTTGAAGTGTAAAAAACTTTGTCACAGAGTCTGCCAGCGATACGTGTCATCAGGCTTCCTGCGTGATGATTTCTCCACATAGTTATCTTCTTTCTCATCATCTTCCAGATCAAACCTCCGAGAACGATGTATTCTTGGTTCATGTGTGAAAAGATCACATCGTAATGTTTGCGTTCATAGAAAATATACCAATAAAAGTGAATCAGATACTGCAAACGAGACTGGCGCTCTTCTTTACCCAATGACAGAACCTTCACATTTTCGGGTAGGTCATGCTCCCCTTCCTCGAGACAGATAACAACCACCGACTCAAACTGTTTTGAAAATTCGATGATCCAACGGTGAAAAAAACTGAGGTAGTGGTCTTTGTTATCTACTTTCTGTGTAAAGAGAAGGAGTTTCATACCAACAAAGAATAAACTATTTTTGCCGCCACGTCATCTTTGCTCCAATCCGCAATCTGTGCTCCAGCTTCTTTGGCCACACCGACGTCTGTGGATACTATTTTACAATCTGCAGCCTGCGCCTCAACCAGTGTCATTCCGTAACCTTCATACAAAGAGGTGTTAAGGAAAAGATCGGCTGTTTTGTAGTAAGAAGCCAAGGTCGCTTGGTTAGCCCAGGATTCGAATATGACTGAGTCTTTGATGCCGAGCTTTTCCACCAATTGAGAAAGGTTTCCCTGTTCACTGCCCTTACCCACGATAACTAACCCAGCCTTTGGAATCTTTTTCAAAACTTCTGGCCAAGCATGAAGTGCGAGATCTATGTTCTTTTCTCTCTCCAATCTTGAAGCCATAAGGACGACTTTATCAAATTGAGGATATTTCTTATGAAGATCGGCTGTGATTGGCGCATTCTTTATTTTATTAACGTCTACAGCGATGGGTCGCACGGTAACCCGGCTCGGATCTATTCCAAGAGAATCAACAAGATACGATTTGATCCGATCAGAAACAACGCGAAGTTTATCTGCCTTAGGAATGTAACTCAATGATAAGGCTTTTCTTATTTTGTTTTCAAATGTAGACGCAAAATATCTCGCACCAATATCAGTGTGAATATTGATCTCCAATGGAATATTAAATCTCTTCTTCAGAGACACACCAGTCATAGCCGTCAAAGAAGAATCCTCCGTAGTAATGTCAGTTATTCCCCTTCCGCCGATCACAAACTTACCCAACCTGATCGCATCAAGCGGATATTTAAATTTTATTGAAGATCTGGTCGGATACACCCACACGTTTGAACCAAGTGAGATTTCTTGAAACGATCTTGGTGCAAAGACGATGATATGAAGCTCTTCAAAATTCTTGGCATACTCAATCTGCCGAAGAGCTACTTCACTCCCCTTTTCGAACATCTTCTTGTCAGTTGAGATCATCAATAATTTCATATCAGTTTTTTCCATGATTAATTACTTCTTCAAAGACTTTGTGAAGCTGATCAAATGTTTTTTGGATAGAGAAATCAGCGGCACGCTTTTGACCTTCTAACGAAAGATTACTTGAGTAGCTCGAATCAGTGGCAATCTTTTCCGCCTCTTCTTTGAATCGCGAGATATCCGTCGGAGCAATCAATATTCCGCTCTTTCCCGTCTCAATAATTTCCGAAAGGTTCCCAATGTCAGCCGCAACTACTGGTGTGCCGATATGCAGGGCTTCAACAGTCTGAAATGAAAAACTTTCAAATGTGGCAAGCAAAGCAAAAACATGGGATCTGTAAATTTGAGCAAACAACTCGGGTCGAGGCAATTGGCCGAGGAACGTAACTCGCCCTTCTATCCCACACTCGGCCACCAACAGTTCCAATCTTCCCTTATCCGGCCCATCTCCGGCAATAAGTAATTTCCAGCCAGGCATTTCTTTTATAGCACGTATAAGGGTGTCAAATCCTTTCCATGGAACCAATCGCCCAGCACTGATAATTGTCTTTTCAGAAAACTTCGCTTCTTTCCTGAATTCAACAGTAAGATCAATACCGTTATAAATCGTCTTTACTTCCCTTTCGTTATTTAACCAGCTACTCACCAAACGACTAAAATAATTGCTCGGCGTTATAACAACGTCAGCATGACGAACCGCAAACTTCTGGAGCGACCTCAGGAATTCGACTCTGCCAGAATACTTTGCGGCCTGAAATTTATCTATAGTTTCTTTTACTCCGCACTGTTGCACCGACTGCTCCCAGGCATAATCTCCAGCCACGCGCATAACTACTTTTTTTCTCGTAAAGAATCCTGCACAGATAACAGGAATGCCGGTACTCACCGGGTCTTGGGTAAAAACAATATCGGCACCAGAACTAGCTCGAATTACTTTTACGAAATATGCAAAGTGGCGCAGCACACGCGGCAAGTGCTTCACTTCTCTGAAAGGCAGCACAATAACCTCATCCCCCTTCTTCTTCAACTCATCAGCAAGTAGTGCTGCATAGGTAGCTGGTCCCCCTATCTCTGGTGGAAAAATACCTGTAGCGATAAGGATTTTCATGGATGTTAATTATACCGTACTCGCGCTTTCAAATATCTTCTTCATTGCCATGGTGATGGTACTCCATTCATAGCGTTCTTTGACCATCGATTCGGCACGCTTCACGATATACTCTCGCGATTCGTAGTCCTTGATAAGCTTCTCTGCTTTTTGCGCAATACTTTTTGGATTATTTACTTCGCAGAACAAGCCAGTTTCGCCGTCTGTGAGAAAATCTGGAATCCCTCCCACAGGAGTGGCAATGACGGGAATGCCTGCAGCCATGGCTTCAAGGAATGAATTTCCCAAACCTTCAGTTAGCGACGGGCGGATAAAAATATCAGAAGCGTGCAAATATGAAGGCATCTCAGCATGCGACACATATCCAAGAAAATTTACTCGATGTTCCAAGAGCAGCTTGGCAGTTTTTTCTTTCAAGGTCTTTTCCAATTCGCCCTTTCCAAGGATTAGAAGTTTAATATTCGGTGCCAAATATTGGAGTGATTCGATAATGTCACCGACACCATTCTTTTCAGTCAGACGCGAAGTGGTGATGAGGAAGATGTCTCCTCCTTTTTTATTGAGTTTTCTTTTGAGTTCTTCCACGTGCATAACATCTCCCTTATTGGAAAATAATTTCACGTCCACCGCATTGGGCACTACCACTATCGGACATCGAGCACCCATCTTTTCTGACCAGTCCGCAAGAAAGTTTGAAATGACCTGAATATAATCTGCGGCTTTAAATATCCACCTGAATGCAAAATTGAAAATTCCAGCACGACGTTCAAAGTGATCCCCTTCCTGAATAGTGAGGATATTTGGAACGTGAGGATATTTTCTCTTGAATAAAAAGGCAGCGAAACCGGCATAGCTCGCCATGATGGACCAGATCATATCGTAATGATTGGCTCGATGAAGTTCGAATGCCTTTCTGCAAGCGGCAAAGGGATAAAGTAATTTTTGGATAATCCCAACTTTCGAGAATAGTCGATAAACTGTAATGTTTCCGACTTTTTCCTTGATCGATTCTCCTCCGCCGTTCAAGGCAATCATGTCATACTGAAAATCTGACGATGAAATCCTATCAGTGATCTCTTTGACTGCCACTTCAGCCCCGCCTACATATTTTGGGAAATATACGAGAGAAAATATGAGAACTTTACGCATGAGTTTATTCTACTCATATTTGGCCATAAAGCCACTCCAGATCTGTGGTGTTTTTGCGACTCGTAGAGTATGATCACCTATGGCCATGTTTTGTTATGGAAAATGACGCAATGTTCCAATCAGGCAAAACCCGAAAACGGCAAACTCAAGTTAAAACTGTCGTGAGAACAAGATTCAGGATATTTAGCGGCAACGAAACTGTGATTCACGTCCGCAGCAAACACAGAAAGAAGACAGTCAATCACGTCGGCAGCTAATGCGCCACCACTTCATCCGATCCAGCATCCGCTGGATATTTTTTATACCTAAATACTAAGAATCTTTTTCAAAACATCTTCAGGAACTTCCCGAGGTTGTGAGGTCGGAGTAACCGATGCCGATGGTGCGGCCGGTGCTGGTACCGGATCTTTTTTAGGAGTTTGTTGCTCAGGCTTTGCAGGAACCGCTTTTACTGGCGGTTCTTTCTTTGCTTCTCCACCCATCTTGCCCTTCCCCAAGACAGCTGCCAAGGCATTCTTCAAGTCATTTATATTTTCAGGCGAACGTTGTTTTGGGTCTATTTTAGTCTGTGGCTTTTGAATAAGCGAAGAAAGAGGGACTGGTTTCGGAAGTGGCGGCTTGGGCGCCTCAGGTGTCTGCGAAGGTACGGAAACCTTTGGAACTTCAGCTTTTGGTAACGGAGGCGAAACTGGTTTTGGTTTTATAGGAGGCGGAGGTGTGGTCGGAGCAGCTACAGGAATGGGCTTACTTGGAGTAACGGGTGCAACAGAGGCAGTAGGCTTACTTGCTGGAGTAGGAACAGCTGGAGCTACAGAAGGTGCCACGACTTCCTTTTTTGGAGCAGCAGCCTTTGGCGTTGGTTCATGGAATTTTACAACTCCAGCCTCTACTTCGGCGCGAGGACGCGTGTACTGTTCACGAGATGCGTTAATAATATCTTGCACGTACGCAACCTCCGGATGAGCAATCGGCGGCAACGTGGTTGCAGAAAATGGCGAAGACGATAGACCGTCGATCATTAATTTTAAATAAATCTGAGCAAATCCAAGATTCACCAGGTCTTCGATCTCAAATGTTGGTGCAAATTCTTGTTCGAGAGATTCGGCGTCGGCAGCACCTACACGAAAAGCGATCATGGTACCAACGTTACCGAAAACTGCAGGACGAACGATCTCATCCATCTGCTCGATATATTGGTGTGCGATAGTAAGATTGAGTTTGTATTTGCGAGCTTCAGAGAGAATATCTGCAAAAGAGGCATTGGCAAAGTTCTGAAATTCGTCCACAAAAAGATAGAAGTTGGGAAGCATCTTCATCGTCCTATCGGGCACATCGGCACGGGACATGGCGGCGAGATAAATCTTGGTCACCAAAAGTCCACCCAATAGCTTCATATTTTCATCACCAATCCTTCCCTTAGAAAGGTTGATAATGATAATCTTGCGCTGATCCATAGCCTCACGGAAATCAAACGAAGAAACAGGCTGACCGATCATATTGCGGATGAGCGGATTGGCGGTGAATTGACCAACCTTGTTTTGAATAGCAGGCACAGCTTCGGCAGCTTGACGTTCGGTGTAGTTGGCAAATTCTTTTACCCAAAATGCCTTTACCGAAGGATCTTGCACCTGGTCGACAATGCTCTTGCGATATTCTTTATCCGACAACATTCTGTTAACACCAAGAAGAGTTGTGCCAGGTGCTTCGAGAAGAGCGAGGAGTGTATTGGTCAAAATATATTCCATACGTGCTGACCAAGCGTCCTCCCAGATCTTTTTGAAGGTACTCATGAGACCCGAAGTCACCAAATGTCTTTTGGCAGGGTCGACACTTTCGAGAACATTAAATGAAATTGGATAATCCACATCGAAAGGGGCGATATAGATAACGTCGCGGACGCGCTCCTTGGGAACATACTCGAGAAGAAGGTCGGCAGTCTTGCCGTGCGGATCTATGAAAGCCATACCTTCCCCGCCCTGAATATCCTGCACCGCCATATTTTCGAGAAGAGTCGACTTTCCCATACCCGTCTTTCCGATGACGTAGACGTGCTTGGTGCGGTCTTTGGCTTTGATGCCGAATTTCAGGCGCCTGTTACGGGCGTCTGTTTCGGCGAGATATGTCACGCGATTTTCATCGGACGATTGGAAGGCCATATTTGAACCTATTATAGCGTCAAGAGATCATTATGTAAAAGTGAACCGTAAGCAATTCTTCTCAAAAAAATGGAAGCCCTCCGGGAAAAAGATCCGGGAGGGCCCACACAAAAGTGTGTTTGTTTACGACGTTATGCCGGGACAGCTGAAGCCATGCTTTGCCCGGGAACTTTTTTACCAATCAGACTGAGGAGCCTGCGAGGTAATGACCGCCCCATCACGAGCTTGTTTTGGAAGGCTTCCCATCCAGAAACAGGTTTCAGCTCGTCAGGAAGATCGAACTCGTCTTCTCCGATAGAAAGGCGGGTCTCCATCATCTCGAGAAGCGGCTGATTCTCGATGAGAAATCTCACCGACGAACGTGGATCAGACAAGGTCTTTTCTTCACGCTTGATCAATGTGATTTCACCGGCCAAATTCGGCCGCCTGACGACCCAAAGCCATGGAAGTTCAGCTTTAGGGACTCTGTCCAACCCGTGCGAGGTTGGACCCGTTGGGACTAAAAGGCGACTTGCCATATAGATAAGGACTGCGTTTTGTTTTTTCAGTGAGTACGGTACATCTAAGCTGGAGCGACCAGCGCCCGTACGAAGCACACTATGAGCACGCTCTGGGTATATATCCTACCACGATTATTTATTTGCGCAAGTAAAGAAAACATGGTCAAAAAAAGCTCAGCTGCAAGGCTACATTCCAGGTGTTGTACTTGCTATAGATGGCGCTGTTGAAGGCGTAGGTGCTGGAGTGGCTTTTACCTTTCTGACAATAGGGTCATTCTTATCTTTCTTCAGGGCGTCTTTATCGTATACACTGGCAGCATCCCAAAGCATCCAACTATCGAGACCCACATCGTATGTGGCCTGTATCTGAGCACGGATCATATCTGGAGTGTATGTGGCACCAAGATCGAACGCCTGAAGCCATGGACGGAGCTTGGTTGGAGAGGTCGTCGCTACTTCAGCTTTTTTGATTGCACTACTCATCGAGTTTTCAATAACTTCATAAGGGTGCTGTGCCGGTTTTACGAATCCAAGATACCCGGTGCCAAAATGTGACGGATAGACCATTGGGGCAACATAATCAAAATTCAAAAGTGCATCCTCAAGAACCTGACCAATACCAAGGTCATCCCTTGCGCTCGTTGTCAGACCAAAGAGGTCCGCAGAGATCACAACCGACGAAGTAGCAAACTGTTCGTGAACATATTCAAAGAACGACTTCATAGTTTCTTCTCTTGTCTTGCCAGTACTCCAATCGTACGAAATATCCTTCATGTTGCCATCTGAAGGAAAGCGGATATAGTCGAAATTCAATTCATCAAATCCCTGGTTGTACGCATCGCGACCTATAGCGACTATATACTTCCAAACCGGCTTTGCTCCAGCGTCCAACCATTTGACCCCCTTATGATCTTTCCAGACTTCCCCGCTCAAAGTCTTCACTGCCCATTCAGGATGATCTTTGACTAAAAATGAATCTTGGAACGACGAGAGTCGACCGATAACATAAATATTCTTGGCGTGAAGTGAAGCAATAAAATCTTTTATATCAGGAATACGATTTTCTACTGCCCCGGAGGCTGCAAGTACTGGATCATCGACTTTATAACTGATACGGCCGGTATAATCTTTTATATCAAACACCACAGCATTGATCTCGGTGGTATCGATAATATCAAATAAATGTTTGCGGAATTTTGCATTACCAGCAGCCCAACTACTCATGTACACAGCCCGAACTGAAGCAGGAGTTTTGATATGGGCAGGAATAGGTGGCAGTGGCGGAGGAAGCTCTGGAGTGATTTCTGTTGAAGTAGCTACATCTCCCAATGCAGCGACGTTGGGAAAAGAAACCTTTCCCATCGGAAGGAAGAGGGTGACTGCGAATGCTATTGCGCAGACAACGAAAGCACCGACAACAATGAGAGTCAGACGTGCCGTGCCGTTATCCCATAACTTTCTTATCATTAACTCTATGATTGATTGGTGCTAGTAATATTCGTATCACTCCGATGCTCTACATACGGAATATGATCCTCTTTTCCTGAGCCGATTGACACGTCAGGATTTGATCGGTATGCCGCAAAGCAGATCAGGATCCCGGTAGCTACGGCAAAGATCTTATTCCACTCTGACGGGAAGCCAAGAAATGGAAAAATTATGATCCAGAGTCCGAAGAGTATCAGCCATTGTCGTTTTGACATTGCGTTGGTCATTATAGCGCGACATGCTAGCATTGCGCCAGAAGATTCGCAACGCTCACAATTTTAGTACGTTTAGTAGTTATGAAAATTTTTCCTCGTCTGCGACTAAGAGATATCGATCCCTACTTAAAAAGTGGCATCGTCTATCTCAGAGTCAGAGACCACAAAAAAGGACAGAAGCCCATCACACATTGCGGTCATGCACGTCCGAGCAATATCACGTTTGAACCCTTGGACGATAAACGAGCAGAAACTCTAGTAAGATCAGTTACGTTCCTCATGGAATGGTACGCGGAAACAGAAGAAGTTGAGGAGTTCCTTGGCTCACGAAGTTTCAAGAGGTGGCGCAGCATCAAGGGTCACCAATACCCCCTCTACCTCGTCAGCCTCCAAAAACCTTTTCGTACGATCAACTCCACTTTCCTGACCCTATTCCGAGGAAATGATCGAATCGAACTGAGTTACTACGGCAAAATAAAAGATTTCGTTGTCAGTATAAAAGAAACAGGTTCATTTAGACCGCCCGAGCCGACATAGTATGCGGCTTTTTTATTATTACTTCGCAGCCCTTGCTGACCTATGCCACGATCACCACAAATTCCCCTCTTACTTTATCCGGATGTGATTCAAAATACTTTTTAACCTCTTCCGCAGATCCAGCAACCACTTCTTCAAAGATTTTTGTAAGTTCTCTGCAAACTACTACTTTCTTTGGCACATCTTTCAGATGAACTTCTAGTGATTCCAAGGTCTTCAAAATCCTGTGCGGAGATTCATAAAAAACCATAGTGCGCTCGGCTGCTGCGATCTCCTTAAATAAAGTTTCCCTTCCCTTCTTGTGCGGTAGAAATCCAAGAAAAGTAAAATCTGCGCACGGAACACCTGCGATCGAAAGTGCTGCAGTCAATGCCGAAGGGCCGGGTATTGCCTCGATCTTCAATGTGTTCGAATTTATTTCTTCTACCATCTGCTCACGAATCTGCCTCACCAATTCTGAACCAGGATCTGAAATCCCCGGAGTGCCCGCATCTGAAACCAGAGCAATATTTTTCCCTTCCTTTAATAGAGCGATAATTTCTTCAACGCGAGAAATCTTGCTATGGGCATGGTATGAAAGTGTCTTTACATGAATATCATGTCGATCGAGGAGTCGTTTGGTCATGCGGGTATCTTCACAGAGAATAAGGTCGGCGCTCCCAAGCACCTTCAAAGCACGAAGTGTGATGTCTTCGAGATTGCCTATGGGTGTGGCTATGACGGAAAAGGTGGACATAATTCCAGACTAGCACACAGATGTGTACCAGACAATCAATACTCGCTTTTGACAAGTATCCTACAAAGAGTATGCTAGGACCGTATGGTTACTCTTGCACATGTCCGAAAATTTGTGGGTGACAATCCCAAGCTCTTCCCTGAGGGAAACGACCTGCTTGCCCGAGCCACAGAGATGGCTGAAGGGGGAGATACCCTCTTGGCCATCGAGGCTGAACAACTTCTGGGCCCGCACGCCCCTGAGTTATTCAACCTGTTGGGAACCAATCGAGACTATCTCAGAATCAGTTTTGAAGCAGCGGCGCAAGTGACTCGCAAGTAATTGCGGTCTTTTTTATTTACATAACAGTTGTTATCACCACACTCTTGTACTACACTAACTTCATGGAAAAAGCAGCTGCCAACTCAGAAAAACCCCTTATCTACATAACCCGCGATATAGAGCGCGCATTAGGAAAACAGCCCGACGCCAATTACCGTATCATCACCAACAGGACCCCTTACGCAGAGTCTATTCAGAAACTCTACCCTGCCTGGACCACCCTCATCGAGAGTGCCGAAATGCTCGACACATCTGACCTTATGGAGCATGAAGTTACCCTGGAGACACTTTCACGAGTAAAGGCAGATGTTCTTGTATTCAAAAACAATTCACGTATCGAATCTATAGCAAAAACTCATGGATGGAATCTTCTCAACCCGAGAGCTGCGCTCGCAGAAAAAGTAGAAAACAAAATCACTCAAGTCGAGTGGCTCGGCAAACTCGGTGACGAATGGCTACCTCCACACAAGATTCAGACTGCAAAAGAAATTATATGGAACAAAGAGCCTGTCATTATCCAGTGGGCTCATGGTCACACCGGAGATTCCACTATCCTTATCAATACCCCACAGGAACTCAAAGCTGTTCAAGAAAAGTTTCCCGAACGCCTCGCGCGCGTCAGCACATATATTTACGGGCCTTCATTTACAGTAAATGTTGTAGTTGCACCCGACAAAATCCTTGTAGGAAATATTAGTTACCAGATCACCGGCATGCCACCATTTACCGAAAGTGCCTTTGCTACCGTTGGCAACGACTGGAGCGTTCCTTTGGATTTCCTAACGGAAGAAGATTAGAA
>JAZKAW010000006.1:13574-18868 GCA_040388945.1 Patescibacteria group bacterium | reverse complement strand
GCGCCGAGTTTACAACAGTCGTCGGCGGAAACTGCACCGGCTTGACGGTGATCGAATCGGCGGTCTCGAACGTGTTTCAGGGCCTTGAATACCAAACGATCGGGGACAAGGAAATCTCCTCCATCACCTTACTTGCAGCAACGCTCGGTGAAAAACTTCGCGCAGATGGCTGGAAGGGACTCTTTGGCATAGACATCATTCGTGACCAAGAAAGGAATCGCATCTTTTTCCTGGAGATCAATGCCCGCCAGCCAGCCTCCACAACATTTGAATCTATCCTACAGAATGAAAACCGAACCGCGGGCATTCCTGGAGAAACTATTTTTGAAGCTCATCTCGCCACACTCTATAACCAGCCCATCACTGCTCCACTCATACCAATAAATGATGGATCGCAGGTTATTCAACGTCTTACTTCAAAGGTCCATTCTTTTTCAGCAAAAACAGAAAAAGCTCTCTCTGACCTTGGGTTGACACTCATTCCATATAACAACACTGACGAAAACTCTGATCTTCTGCGCATCCAAAGCCGACTTGGCATCATGGAAATACACGGCAGATTCAACACCCGCGGAAAAGAGATCGTCGACACTCTTCTCCGGTAGCAAGCATAAGGCAATAAGTGATATATTCAATACGTGAATACAAAAACTCTCACAGCTCGCGCACTTTCCACCATCAGCCAATATCTCCATTTTCAGGTGGGACCGGCGGTTTCTTCCATTCCCTATTTCAACAACAAGACTCGTGGTGCCCGAGGATCTTTGCGTGCCTATGTTGGAAAAGGCAGTCCCAAAGAAATTTTTGAAGAAGTAGAAACCATCATCATCAAAAACCATATTCAGCAAGATACCCTGAGTGACGAAGGCCTGAAAAAACTTCTTGTAGACAACAATCTCGGAATTGATTGTTCAGGTCTGACTTTTTATGTACTCCAAGCCGAGAGCGAAGAAAGAAGTGGCGGAGCTTTTGATCGAAAAATTACATTTGTAAATTGTCACGGCCTGCGCAAGCTCAGCTGCGCCCTCAATCCTGTCGGAAACTGCGATGTCTCTACTCTCGTCCATGACAAAAATAGCCGCATCGTCTCCCTTGCGGAGATACAACCGGGCGACTTTATTTCTATGGTTGGAGGACCAGATGGAAGTGATCGCAATCACATCCTCGTCATCCACCAAGTCGAATATCAGAATTCTGGACCAACAAAAGTTCACTACACTCACGCTGTCGCCTACCCCGAAGACGGTCAATACGGCACAGGTATCAAACAAGGTGTCATCGAAATCCTCGATCCGCAAAAACCCATCACCGACCAACGATGGACAGAACACGAGACCCAAGACACCACCAATCGCATCTACGCCCGCGCCCAGAAATCTACTACCGAAGTCCGCAGATTAAATTGGTTTTGAGCGCGCACCCTTAAGGTGAAAGTGTGGAAAAGAAAGTTTTTTCCACCTTGCCGCACCTTCATTTTCCGTGATATTGTGTACAGATGATCAGCATCCTCTCCGGTACCGCCGACCTGGCCTATATCATAGGTTTTACACTACTCGGCGCACTCGTAGCCTTCGCTTGGGCACCCGCGCTAGTAGCCTTTCTGCGCCGCTTCAACCTCATCAAAGGAACAAAAACCGAACTTGCAGTTATCGGTTCTCATGCAAGCAAAGCGACCACCCCAGTCATGGGTGGTCTTCTTGTCATCATTACTGTTGCTTTCATTACTTATTTTCTCAACTGGTCTCGAAGTTTTACTTACGTACCTGTCGGAGTCATGCTCCTCTCTGCCATTCTCGGCGCTATCGACGACTTTCTCAATATTTATGGTGCCGAACGACGCTCCCGCAAACTCAAACATATTCTGACTCTCATCCGTGTCCACCACGACTTCAAGATGCGCATGTGGTACATCATTACCCTGCCCTGGACTCTCTTCAAGCGTCTATCGGTTTGGTTTGGTTCTCGACCCGGCAAAGGGGTCTTCGTGCACGAAAAGCTGATCCTCCAATTTATCGCGGGTTCCCTGACCGCCTGGTGGATCTATGCCAAACTCGGACCCGCCTGGCATAACATTTATTTTCCTTTTGATTTTAGCATCAATGCTGGTCCATGGATCGTTCCTATCATTATCTTTGTTGTGATGTTCACCGCTAACGCCGTCAACATCGCCGATGGTATGGATGGTCTCGCCGGTGGCATGCTCATCACCACCTTCAGTGCACTCACTCTCCTTTCGTGGATCAATGGATTTGGTGAAGTAGCCATCCTCAATGCCACCACCGTCGGTGCTCTTGTTGCGTATACCTATTTCAATATCAAACCAGCACGGTTCATGATGGGAGATGTCGGATCACTTGGCCTCGGTGCGCTCCTGGCAGTGAACGCCATCGCCATCGGAGAGACTGTTACTCTTTTCTTCCTCGGCTTTATGTTCTACATCGAGGCCCTTTCTGTTGTTATCCAAGTTTTCTCAAAATATGTCTTTGGCCGCCGAGTGTTCCGCATGGCCCCTCTTCATCACCATTATGAAATGAACGGTTGGAGCGAAGAGAAAACCGTCATGCGTTTCTGGGTAGTTCATTTCATCTTCGTGGTCTTCGGTTTTTGGTTGGCACTTCACTAAACCAATCAACCTTTCATCCCCTCACCCCTTCAACCCCTACCTCTATGTACCTATCCTGGAACGAACAAACTGTTATCGATTTCTCTGACACAAATATTACGTCCCTATACGACAAGGGCTATGTTTTTACCCGCAAAGGACTGGGTATCATGAATCAGACTCGTTCCGTACGTATCGATCTTTCCAAGTTCAATCTTTCTAGCGAAAATAAACGAATCCTGAAAAAAACCGTCGATATCATCTTCGAATCCACAACTCTTCCCTACAGCGAGTACACTTTTGTTATTGGTAAATTGGCCAAAGACTTTTATGCAACCAAATTCGGTCCTGGGACGATGAGTGCACAAAAGATCAAAGAAATATTTACAGATCAGTCTCAAAGTAATTTCAATTTACTCCTGAAATACACTGTTTCAAAATCAGAGGATCGAGGCTTTGCAGTTTGCTACAAAAATTCACAGATTATGCACTATTCGTACCCTTTCTACGATCTAGAAAAGTCACCCAAGGAGATGGGGATGGGCATGATGGTCCGTGCCGTCCAATATGCCAAAGATGCCGGTTTGCAGTATATATATCTCGGTTCCCTTCAGCGTCCGAGTGACACCTACAAATTCCAATTTGAAGGAATGGAATGGTTCGACGGGAAAGAGTGGAGTGCAGATATGGAAAAAGTAAAAGAAATTCTAAAATCTCCTCTATGAGTTCAGGCACCAAACACATTCATATCATTGGCATCTGCGGTGTCGCCACCAGCGCCATCGCCATCGCTTTTGCCAAAAAAGGTTGGAAAGTGACCGGCAGTGACAAGGGTTTCTACCCTCCAGTTTCGACACATCTCACGGAAGCAGGCATTTCTTTTTACGCCGGCTGGCATCCCGAAAAAATCGCCGAAGGAGGGAAACCTGACCTTATTATGATTGGCGGTGTAGGTACTAGTCCATCAAACCCAGAAGTTATCTGGGCCAAAGAAAATAATACTCCCATCTTTCCTTACGCCGAAATCATTCGCGATTACTTTATCAAAAAGAATTCCATAGTTACTGCGGGCACCTGGGGCAAAACCACCACTTCATCACTTCTTTCTTTTATTCTGCTCAAGGCCGGAAAAGACCCAAGTTATTTTACCGGTGGCCTTTCTTTATCGCATTCGACAGGGGCCTTATCAGACTCCGACTGGAGTGTCGTCGAAGGCGACGAATATCAAACCAGTATCTCTGACAAGAAACCAAAGTTTGCATATTACTCCCCTACTCACCTTCTTCTAACTTCAGTCTCGTGGGACCATGCAGACTTATATCCAACAGAAAAAGCTTATTTCGATACATTCGAAAAATTAGTTGCTGCAGTTCCGAAAGATGGCGTCATTGTGGCCTGTACCGATGAACCTGGAGTCCGACAAGTTCTCGACGCCACCGATCGTGCTGCTATTTCATTTGGTAAAGACTGGACTACTGACTATTGTTATCACGATGTTTCTCACACCCAAAAAGGTCTCGAGTTTATCATTACACATCGCGAGGTGCCCTTTACTATCTTTTCCCCTATGCTTGGCCGCTTCAATGCAGAAAATATCACCGCCTGCTTTGCTATGGCGCACGAGATTGGTATAGATCCAGAGGTTATTATCCCAGCCATCGCCGAGTTCAAAGGTATCAAACGCCGTTTTGAAAAAAGGTTTGAAGGAGATGTAACCGTGCTCGACTGTCATGCCCCGACCGCGGAAAAAGCAGCTTCTGTTCTCGAAAGTATTCGTGAAGTCTATAAGAATAAGATCATTGCTATCTATGAACCAAATATTGGAGGACGTCAGCGTGCATCCGCCAGTGCGTATGACAATGCCTTCAAAAATGCAGATCTCGTTCTCATCCCACATCTCACCAAACTCAAAGTTGTCGAAGGTGAATCAAACCTACCAATGGAAGGAGCCGAACTTACAGAGACCATAAAAAAGACTCAGCCAAGAGTCGAATGTATCGAAGACGATACCCAACTAGTCACGCACGCAACTACTGAAGCAAAAAAGGGTGACGTAGTCGTCTTCCTTGGTTCACATGGATTTAGAGGGATGATTGAGGAAGTAGTTAAGAAATTAAAATGAGAAAAGAACTACCACCGGATGAGTATTATAAGACCCTCGCGAGAGTCGCCACGTCTGGTGGCGGAATTATTCGTAACGCCAGAGGTGAATTTCTGATTCAGAAACATTCATACAGAAAAGACTGGCATATTGCAGGAGGAATGACAAACGAAAAAGAGACTCCGAGGGAAGCAGTCCTTCGGGAGATCAAAGAAGAAACTGGGCTAGACATTAAAACAGCAAGGCTTTTCTGCGTAGATTTTGCGCACAATCCTCCATTTGATCGGATCCTTTTTGTTTTTGATTGTGGGTTTATTGATGAAAAATTGGAGAAAGAGATCCGAATTGACGGAGACGAAATTACAGAGTTCAAATTTGTTAGCCGTGAGGAAATGTTGGAAATATTGTCTCCGAAATTGATTACACGCCTGAAAAATTCCCTTCACGCCTTTGACAACGGAAGTCTGGTCTATCTCGAAGATGGAATAGAAATCAAGTAGTTACTTCTCCTACTTCCCCATCTACTACTTTTTTAGGCATTAGACAACCGTTTTGGAAACATTTGAAATTCTGAAACTTTTGGCCGCTTGG
>JAZKAW010000006.1:0-13564 GCA_040388945.1 Patescibacteria group bacterium | reverse complement strand
ATCTCCTTTACAAGGAGAGTCATACCACAATGGTTACATTCAATAACCATCCCGGCTGTAAGTTGAGGATATCGTGACAAATCGATGTTATTTTTGCATTCTGGGCACACGCACTGCATATTCATAGTTTTAAGGTTTTGAGAAATCATTGGTAACTGGCACAAAAGTGCACTTTCCATAGTAGCGCAAAGGGGTTCGAAGTGCAAAAAACCTTTATGGACTTTATAGACTTTTAACTTTAGACTTAGCATTATGGTCACCCCTCATGAACAATACCTCGAACTAGCCCAGGCTCTCGGGTACAGCAACCTCTACTTCAAACGGGAGGATCTGCATCCGTACGGCTCTCACAAGGGCCGCTCCATCCCCGTGATGATCGACTGGCATTACAAGGGTGGCGATCGACGATTTGGCCTCTCTTCCTCTGGTAATGCAGCCCTAGCCGCAGCCCTATACACAAAAGAGATGAACTCCAGAGATCAGGAAAAGATCTCACTCGATATATATGTCGGTTTGGGTATAGATCCACACAAACTAGAGCGTGTACGAGCACTTGCCGATGAGCATATCCGTATTTTCTCAAAAGAGCGCCCGAGGCAAGCTTTGACCGAAGCTATGCAAAAAGGCGTCCGCAGTCTCCGCCAGACCACCGACGACGTCGCCCTCATTGGCTACGTTCCACTCGCAGAAGAACTGCTAAAGATTGGTAATGTCGGAGCAGTCTTCATCGGTACCTCTTCCGGCACAACAGCTCAGTCTTTGGCTCGATTTTTTAAGGAAAAGAATCTCCCTACCCAAGTGCACATCATCCAAACATCATCCTGCCACCCACTGGCCGATGCGTTCGAACCTTACGATGGTCCCAATGAAAAATCCATCGCCGATGCTATCACAGACATCACTGCCCAGCGCAGGTTTGATCTTACTGCCCTTATCAATGAAAACAGCGGCTTCGGCTGGTACGCCAGCAACAAGGATATTCGCACAGCCCAAGAACTTGTAGAAAAACATACCGGACTCAAAATCTCCACCAACAGTGCCCTCTCTGTAGTTGGCGCTATGCACGCTGCCTACCGTGGCTGGGAGATCAAGGGGAATGTTGTTTGTATGATTTGCGGAGAGTAGTATAGCGCGCAAAAAGATTCCTCCTCTTCAGGTCGCCTCCGAAGAGGGTCTTCAGGAGAAAATCTTTTTGCGCACCTACAACCCTCTCACAGCCTTCACAAAACGTTCCCCCCTATCTGTACGCGACGGATCTAGGCCTCCTGCCTCAAAACCAGGACTAAAAAGTACGCGATCCCCTTTTTTGGCATGTTCGAGGGCAATACGAACCCCCTCCTCGATGGATGGAGCTGAGCAAATATCCACGCCCTCCAGTTTCTGCAAAGCCAGACGTTCCTTCATGGTTCCACTACCAGGAAGAAGTACTATCGTATGTGCGCATGCTGGAACAACAGTGTAAAGATCTTTGTAATCCATTCCCCCGTCCGCACCACCAAAAAGTAAAACTATATTTTTATTCTGAGCCAAAGATCGAAGTGCAACCGCAGTAGAAGACGAACGGACCGAAGCAGTATCATTATAAAACTCCACATTCTTCACTTTTTTTACTGGCTCCAATCGTCCCTTGAGAGCTTTCCATTTTTCCAGAATAGTTCGTGCATCATCGTCACGGAGCTTGAAAAGCCTGGCAGCTTCGAGTGCGAGCGCCGCATTGTCACGGTCATGTGTGCCCCGCCCACGAAACTCCCAGTCTGCCGGAATAATAGAAGCCTTGGTGCGGAACATCTTGGCTCGTGTTTGAAAATTGAGCTTATGAGTCTCGTCAATAATATCGTCATTCCCAATAATAAAGTTGTTGTACGTCTGGTACGACAGTATTTCAAAAGGGTTTTGGTGATACGCACTCTTGGATGGAATAGTAGTAAAGACTGCCACATGTGGACTGATATGCATTTCGTACAATTCTTTCATGATCGGTTCGACGATGCGTATCAGTAACACATCCCCACTCTTAATCTTTTTGAGGTTGGAAAGTATCCCCTCACTCGACTCCGGATCGATAGTAAAAAGATTTTGACCTTCATAATTTTTGCATGCCTTATCAAGCATGGGCTCGAGGATGCTCATGACGGTGGCCTTGCCCACTGCCCCCATCACCCCTACCACAGTTACTGGGGGGGCCAATTTGAAAAAAAGCGTCTCTGGATACTCTATGGGAATTTTATTTTCTTCAATGGTCTTCAAAAACTTTGACTCGCGCGGATACTCTGACGACAAAATAACAAGATCCATGTCTAGAAGATCTTCAGGAGGGATAGAACCGCAAACGTAGTTTGCCAAACCAACAGAACGCAGAAATACGAGATGAGTCTTGAGTCGGGCTTCACTACGAAGGTCGTAGATGGAGACCAGGGCCCCCACCTTGATGAGATACTCCACGTCTTCTACCATTTCCCCATGAGGACCCAATCCGATGACTGCAATACGTTTTCCTTGGAAATAATCGCGTGAGGACATGGGGGTATTGTAGTGAAAATGGGCGCGATACGCAAGAAAAAGGCTATATTTCATGGCTTATGTAAGCCATATTTATGATGATCTACCTATTGACATTAGTGCTATAATATGCTATCATTATACAAGTAGTTAGAACCTTGATAAATACCGATAGCTGTCAGCCTTTTGGGCACAAACGTGCTTGTTCCCTAAAGGCTGGCAGCTTATCACACATCACATGTGCGAAAGCGTGAGCCATGCAATCTCAAAAACACAATCAACCAAAACGCAACAAGAAAGAACGGAGAAAACATGATCACTAACACAACAGCACCCCTCGCAGACCTCGAACAGGCCCTCATCGACACCGAACTGACCGCAGCGAAAAAGCTGGGCAAGAAGGCGCCGGAGACAAAAGCGGCCTGGTCGACTGACCGAATGACGAACAAAATCACGTGGACAATGCTCGGACTGGCTGAGCTCTCGGTGTCCGTCATTGGGTTTAGTCTCGGCAAAAGCGTGCAAGAGGGTGGCATGTTGTATGCCCCCGTCTACGCCCAAGGCGAACCCGACCAGATCACTCTGGTGCTCAAATACAAATTGTTGGGCGCTAGCCGTGTATTCCATTCTCAATTCGGTCAGCCGAAGGAATACACGGGCAAAGACCTCCCTCCACTCGGTGTCAAAGTCGACTGGCAAGTTCCGGTCGGCGGACGACATATGGCTCGGGTACCTCATACACGAGTCAAAAACATGGACAATGTGGATGTTGTCTTTATGACAGAGGACGGAAGTTTCGTCCAGGTGCAGATCGGACTGGTCACACGGTCCGGAGGCTTCTGGGTTACGGTCCAGCAGATCCACGCGGACCAAGTGGTCACAACCAATGAGCTGCTCGCCATTAACATGGGCTGGCCCCACGTTAAGACTGAGTCAAGACTTATTGCGATTGCTGCCCCCCTCCTTCCGCAACACTGTACACCTCCGAACAAGTATTACCTGGAGGTCTTCCCTAACATGGGCCCTGAACTCATCCGGCTGGCAGCCGAGGCACGTTGCTGCGTCGCACGATCCGAAATGATCGTCCCGGAATGGAGTCCTGTGCAGATCAAGGGTGACCTGCCTGCCAAGATCTGCGGAAAATCGAGTTGGGTCAAGGCGACAGTTAACTACTTCAACTTGATCGTCGGCTCGGGTACAGCAAGTCTTGCGGACGGCACCGTGATCCAGGTTCATCACACCCGGATCCTGGACAGTCAGTCGGGACAACCTCTCCACTTCACGGGTCGCTTCGGCACCCTTCAAGCAATGACAGAGGTTGCGGTTCGCTTGGATCACGAAGGTGAAGTTCCAAGGGCTGCGTCCATCGTTGTGATGCCCTTGGAGTCCAAGGATATCGGTATTTAATACAAACAAATTTGAGCGGCAGACCCAACTGGGACTGCCGCTCTTACCTTTTATGCTAAAATATATAGGTCATGCACAAGCAGAATCCATACAATTATCAGCAATGGAAACATCTCATTCCTGATATTGAAACTGTCATCCAGGAGATGGAAAAGACTCCCATCATCTCTGTCGGTATCACACCTTACACCCGCATCGTCCCAGCTTTTTTTCTCAAAAATTATTCTATTTACACCATCAAACGCTCTAGCGACGTCGATGTGATGGAGAGTATGATGCATATGCATGTACTCGAAGATAAGCATCCAGATATCGCTGCACGCGTACATGGAACGGGCTACCTCATTGGCAATTATACTTTCCAAAATTATCTCAAATCTCAACCACGATCCAGTCTGCTTTTCTATACGATGACCGACAAGATCACCCAAGATCTCGACAGGCTCAAGATCCCCTGGATCGGCAATTATCCAAAGTCATTTGAAGAAGTAAAATACAAAGGAAGTTTTCGAGAACTCGTAAAGAAACTGGGGCTCAATGCACTTCCCTCGAAGCTTCACACCCGAAATGAGTACCTCACCCAATCATTTGAAGCTCTCTGGACTGAAAACAGTGGGCCATTCGTCGTGCAGCGAGCTGACAAAGAAACTGGCGGCAATGAAGGCACGTTTTTTATCTATACAAAGGAAGACTTTGATAAATCAGTAGCCATTCTTACTCCTGATACAGACTTCCAACGTGTGGTTATTGCCCCCTTCATCGAAGGTCAGTCTACCTCCATGTTGGGCTGTATTACCGAAAAAGGCACTCTCACTGGACCACTTCAGTTGCAACTCATCGATGTGCCTCAATCATTACACGGAGTTCCGGCAAATGGTATTTTCTTCGGAAATGACATCGGCTTCCGTGGATGGAGTGACGAGATAGAGAAACAAGCTCAAAAAGTAGTCGAGGGTATAGGAGCCCATCTTGCCGCACAGGGATATAAAGGAATTTTTGGCATTGATTTTCTTTATGACAAAAAACGTGATCAGATCTATCCCAACGAATGTAACCCGCGCTTTACCGGATCACTGCTACTCTATTCCCTTATGCTCCTCGAAGCCGGATTGCCTCCTTTTGAATTCTTCCATCTCATGGCCCATCTCAAAATCAGTTCTTCATTTGATTTTGAAAAAGTTAACGCGGCACTGAAAACCCGCCTTCCTTGCGCCCATATTTCATTTTCACCAAAAGGCATTCCTCAAATGAAACTTCCTTTACTTGCAGGAGTATATAGTTATGATGCCGAAAAGCAGTCTTTGGCATATAAAGGACCAGGGATGTGCTTGGCTGACCTACAGAACAAAAATGATTTTATGCTTATAGATACTGTTCCTCGTATGAATGAACCTATTGAAGAAAAAGTCCCCCGTTTATTCAAATTCATCTTCCGCCGTACTATTGCAAAATCTTCATACGAAGTAGACACTGAGGCTGCGTTTTTGGTAGACAGTTTCGCCAAAGCTCTCCAGAGAGAGATCGAAGCGGCTCGACAACAAGCACCTTCGTAAGAGTCTCAAGCATATACAAAAATGCCCCTACGGAACCGCAGGGGTCAGGGACGGTTTGGGTCGATGTTCCCCAAACCACGTGGCAAGGTGCGAGATGAACTGGCTACGGTGCGGTTCCCTGAGAGTGTGCGGAGCACCATCGAGAACGTAGATGAAGCGGCTACGAGCACGCAGTGAAGCTCTGCCGTAACCTGCCCCCACTGTTGGAGGCATAGTTTCATCATTGCTGCCATTGACCATAAAGAAGTCCCCACGGAACTCCTCAAGTCCAGCGAGCGCGGATTCGTCTCTCATATCATGCTCAACCTTCCTCCATTCCGCCAACTCTTCCGAGGTGACAGGTTCGAAGGGCTCATCCCATCCCTTTTCCGGGTAGGAGGCTGGCGCCCGCAAAGCCAGAAGCTCGAAGTGAATCTGTGGACAGAGCACGGAGAGCAGATACCCGCCATAGCTCGTTCCCCAGGCACACAACCTGGTAGCGTCCGTCTCAGGACATTCCTGGATCCAGCGAACGGCAGCCTTGATGTCGTTCAAGTTGTCGTGTCGAGTGACCTCACTGATAGACCCTTCTGCTCCCGGATGCCCCCGCATCGAAAGCATGACTACGTTGTAGCCTTGCTCACAAAGCGCCTGAGCCCCTTGCACATAGATCTCCGAGGAAAAGACGGCGCTTTTCCAACCATGTACGATGAGGACAGTCGGGAGAAGACCTTCGCCTTCACCTTGATGGAACCGTATTTGTGCCCCGGTAGAGAGTTTTTCGTATCTCCCTCCGAAGGGCTTTTCAACCTGTATCATAGTGCTTTCCTTCCTGAAAGGTTTGGGCTTTCGACCCAATTAACAATACCTTTCGCTGGTCAGACAATAGCATTTATTTGCTATAGTGTCAAGTATCTGCAACATCTCCCCCATCTCCAGCTCCAAAGAAAAAACCAACCTCGCGGTTGGCTTACACTCGTACAAGAGCAAACATCTTCCCAATCAACATGTTGACCAGGGTCCTCCTGGTGCCCAACGGTGCAGTGCGTCTGCCGAATCCAACATAAACCTGAGCGGGTACGAAAAGGATGGGAGACGCTCTTTGGCCAAACGAACGAGACGAAGAGGCATCTCCACTCCCCGATGAGCCTTCATAAGGATGCCGAGGGGCCGGAGAGCATTTTCCCTCAACCACAACCGAGCCTTTTGTTCCAAAGCTTCTTCGATTGGCTTCTTGAGAGGATGCTCCCTCGAACGTCCTGCGACCATGCCAACCTGAACCTTGGCGACAGGCTTCATCTTCACCTCCACCATGGGATGACGGTGTAGTTGCCCAATAAGCGCCCCCAACTCAGTCTTGTCCACATAGATGAAGAGCACGACGTCACTGGCCTCAACCGTATCTACACAGCTGCCAAAGTCTTTTGCAATTCCTTGGGCAACGGTGGGGACGTGCGATTCTTGTTCGTAGTAGGTATGCGTTAGTACCGTAGTTTCAACAAATATTTTCATGAGCTGCCAAGAAAACTACCCTATTTTTGATGGGTTGTCAACTCTACAAGAAGAGCCTCTCTATTATATCCCTTGTGTTTATACTTCGATTTCCTTTTCCTTTGCCAGAAGCCTCTTCACATTCACCATCTCTTGCAACATTGCCTGAAGTTTCAATGTCTCTTCAGATATAAACTGCGATTCCAAAGCAAAGACAGAAAACTTCTTCAAAAATACTCCATAGAGATCCTGGAAATATTGTTCCAAAATCTTTCTCTCTTCTTCCGAACACCCCTTCCCTTTCTTACCCAACCCTTTGGTGGCCGGACCATCGAGTACTCTCATAATCTCAACTGGCCTGTTAACGCCTTCATAGACAACGGACGAATGACTCAAAATACCCTCAAGAGAGGGTGAAATAAGTTGGTAATCACGCATAGTAGTGGCAGGAATTAGGGATAGGAATTAGAAATTAGGGATGTCGCATGTGCGCTTTACCCTAATTCTAATTCTTTACCCTAAATTCCTAATAATTAGCATTTACACTCGCAAATGCATTCTTGGTGATGATGACATGATCGAGTACGCTAATGCCCAGGATCTTCCCAGCCTGAACAAGTTGTTTTGTGACTTCGATATCCTCGGCTGACGGAGCTGATTCGCCTGACGGATGATTGTGTGCGAGAACGACGGCTGCGGCGTTACATTCGATAGCCGGTCGAAAGACCTCGCGTGGATGGATCATATTTGAGTTCACGGTACCGATAGAAATGACTTCGTCTCGAAGGATGCGGCTGTGACTATTGAGGTAAAGGCCTCGCAAGTGTTCCTTTGGCAGATTGCGCATGTCCTGGAGATATTCGTATACATCCTTTGCGGTACGGATGGTCGTAAACCCTGATTCGTTCTTATCGTAGAAGCGCCGACCGAGTTCGCCGCAGGCGACGATCTGGCAGGCCTTTACGATAGGGATATCCATGTCTGCAGAGAGCTTCTCAGGATTGCGTTCTGCGAGAATGCTTTTCTCGCCATAGTCCCGAATAAGACGCTCTGACATTTCGAGAACATCCTCTTTTGCAGTACCCACACCGAGCACTACAGCCAAAAGTTCCCTGGGGGTGAGCGCCTCAGGTCCTCCGGATATAAGCTTTTCACGTGGCTTGTCTTCGTTCGGCAAGTCATGAAGCGTGAGTTTGTACTCGCGCAACTGACCGTCGAGGAAGAGGTTGCTTGGGTGTATGGCGTAAGTCTGCATGAAGGTGATTATAGCATGCAAAATTATAAGGCAAAACACGCACAAAAAAAAGAAACTACCTGAAGGAATTGTCGAGGTTAGTTCGTGCAAAGATAGTTCTTATCTTCAGACTGTCTCCTCATCCTTCAGGTAGTTTCTTTTTTTGTGCGGACCTACCCTTACTTCACCTTCACTTCGAGCTTCGTACCAGCCTGTTCAACAACAATGACTTTTTGGTGAGCAATGTCGGATGACTTGAGAGCTTCAAGGACAGCAGAAGCGTCGAGCTTGGAAGCAACTACAGGACGAACGGCATAGGCGAGCATAAGTTCACGGGCATCAGAGGCAGATGTACATACTGGGATGATCAACTGTTCTGGGCGATAACCTGAAAGCATGCGTACAACTTCCATATCTTTGGTAAGGAGAACAATGACCTTTGCCTGAGCTGCACGGGCTTCGGTGAGAATATCATGGGCAATTGCAGCAGCTGGAGATGAATTTTTTGGGAAAGCGCTGTAGTGATTGAGTTCACCGAGTTTTGACTCTGTGTACTTCATGATGCGTCCCATCATGGTTGTAGCCTCCACTGGATAGTCACCGTAGGCTGTCTCACCACTCATGGAGACTCCATCACTACCATCGAGGATGGCATTGGCGACGTCCGTAACTTCGGCACGGGTTGGGCGAGGATTCTTGATCATACTCTCGAGAGCCTGAGTGGCAACGATAGAGTACTTCCCCATCTCCAAAGCGGCCTCAACCATTTTCTTTTGCATAAATGGGAGTTCTTCGAGAAGGACTTCGGCACCAAGGTCACCACGAGCTACCATCAAACCTTCGCAATTTTCAAGAATCTCATGGAGGTTATCGAACCCTTCGCGGTTTTCGATCTTGGAAATAATCTTGCCACCATATGATGGGAATTCCTTGAGAATGTCTCTAATGTCTAGAAGATCTTGTTTATTGCGGACAAAGGAGTGAATGATGTAGTCGATGTCATTTTTTGCACAAAAACGGATGAAGGCCTTGTCCTTTTCGGTAAGTGATGGCAAGGCGATATGAACATCAGGAATATTGAGACTCTTCTTGTTCTTGATAAGACCGGAGCTTTTGACTTCACAACGGAGTCCCTTCTCGAGCTTTTCCATAACCACAGTTTCTATCGAAGCATCATCATAGAGGATGGACTTCCCTACTGGAACTTCGTTATGAAAGTTTGGATAACTAACATGGATAACATTGTCTCCGGTAAAAGTAGTATCTCCAGTAAAAATAACCTGGTCACCAGCCTTGACCTCGATGGGCTTTTCAACATTTTTAGTACGAATCTCTGGACCCTTGGTATCGATCATAATGGCCACATGAGGAGCAGCGGCACGAATACGATTGATAACTTCGAGAGCCTCCACCTCACCTTGGTGAGCGGTATTGAGCCAGGCCACATCTACACCAGCCTTGAAAAGAGGGGTGAGGAACGCAGTATCTGACTTATTATCTGCGATTTTAGCGACGATTTTAGCTTTGCGTGAATTGATCATAGACGACCAATAATACAGGATTTTTTATGAAAATCAAGATTACTATTCACAACCTTTCTTCACCTCCCGCTAAAAATTGGTTGCTGGTACAGCTTGCATCATAAGAGGCTTGGTATTGACTGGGTATTTCTGCGGATCAATAGTACGGGTAAAGCAGGTCCTGCCAGATTCATGTTTCCAATTGCTATCCAAACCACCATCTCCTGGATATGGATATGACATCGTCGGGTATGCTACTCCACCTCCCCCATACGCTCCTCGTCCTTGCAGGTCTTGGGTGGCCAAACTAAAAGTTGAGCACAGCTCGAATGAAGTATTACTCTTCTTTGTATATTCATACGCGGCTTTTGTGTCAGGATCTGTAGGGACCATGTATCCTGAAAGACTATCTGCAAGTTCAGAGAGCGCTACTGGTACAGCACCCTTTGTCTGCCACTGGTTAAGTACCTGCCACTGAATATTCTGAAGGTCACTCACGCGCTGATTGTCGAAGCGAATAGCGCGCTGTTTGGATGGAGAGCCTACAGCAGTAAAGCCCAAGATAATGGCAGCAAGCACTACTAGCAATCCAACTCCTGCCAGCGTGTAACGCATTTTTTTGCCATGAGTTGTAGCGTCTCTGCGGTCGAAGAGATAGTAGGCAAATATAACTCCGGCGATAATAAAAACGGCCACTACTTTGTAGAAAAAGCGCATCGAAATCTCCCCATTCAAATAGGTATTGATAAGCGCAATAAGATCCCCAATTATCGTAGCTCCCGCCAAGAACAGAGTAAGATGAATCCTCCAACGACGAATCCAGAGGGTCATTTTTTCCGGCATACGACGATAATCCTGATGGATGAACCATTCGATAATATAGAGGGCCGGAATAAGCACTACCAGCATCGAAATGGGCCACGCGATAGAAGGTGCATAGAAATAACCTGCCAATTTGTCAGGGACCATGTAGTCGACCACACTGAGAGACAGATTGATAAGCGCCCCAGCGGAGACATAGAGGGCTACAGTTGCTGCCAAATGAAGGAAAAAGTCCTTAGGTGTTGTTTTCATACGTAAAATATAACACGAATCTACGAATAAATCGCAATGCGAACGTCACGAATAATTCAAAATATATCGCGCTATTCGTTGCATTCGTGTATCATTCGTGGATTGGCATTCCTTGATTTTCTTTGCTTTTTTGCCGTTTTTTTGCTATTTTTCAGAGCACGTCCCGAGATCGAAGGGTTAACAAAATTGAACACCAAACGCGCGCATAGCTCAGTTGGTAGAGCACACCACTGATACTGGTGGGGTCCTAGGTTCGAATCCTAGTGCGCGCACATTGTCTGATGTACAAAAATGCCCTTGTCTAAGAGGGTATTTTTGTTATAGTGAAAACAAAGCACAAATCTTATGAGCATGAACGATAGAGGTGAGCTCTCCACCTATAAAAAGGGCAGACGTCGCGTAACTCACCACTCACTCGGCGGAGCAGCCGGGAGAGCCACGGAGCGGATGCTGCAGGAACAACGTCAAAAGTGGCAAAAGGATCAGCAAACTCCTTCACCTAACGAACCGGCACAGTCACCCCCAAAATCAGAAAAGCAGCTCGCACAAAAGAGATCTTTTCGTGCGGTGGCAAGACAAGTTACGGATCCTTTGCACAAACCGCAGTAAGCCTGGCGGCTTTTTTAATTTATTTTATCTATCTTTGCCGCAACAATAAAATCATTTACTGAAAGACCTTTCATAGCGTGAGTAGTAAGCTCCAGCGTCACCTTGTTATAAGAAATTGAAATGTCGGGGTGGTGTCCTTCCCTATCCACAAGCTCAGCAACTTTATTTACAAAATTCATGGACTCTTTGAAATCTTTGAACTTGTAGCCCCTCGAAATCTTTTTGAAATCATCTGCTAGCTTCCAGTCAGGAATATCTTTGTAATAATGAGTAGCTTCCTCTGGAGTAAGCGGTACACCACCAACTTCGCATGGGATACATTTTTGATCAGTTAAATTCATAACTGCAGTATATGCTCATTTTTTCTCTCCGTAAACGTGGAAAGAGGCATACCTTGCGGCATGCCTCTTCGAATTCGATCCGCGGACTAGGCCGCTTCACGAAACTTTAACCTCATCCCCACCTGCACGGCGAGAATTTCTCGGTTTACCAAACGGATTGGAATATGAAGCAAGTGGTGTTTTTCCGCCACATGCTGATGAATCCGTTGATCGCCGATGACGACGACAGGAATCGCACTTTCGACAGCCGAGCGCACCAGTTCCTGATCTACCTGGAATGACTTGGCGTAAATGAGCATCTCTGCTCCCGCCAGATCATTCACAAGCGTGATCTCGGTTGTGGTCTGAACGCCAATGGCAGTGAGGATTCCCTCAACACCAATGGGATCATACTCATCCGTCACCAAGAGGATTCTCGAGTAGGACTTGAGTCCTGACTCAAGAGATTCTCCGGGCGGAACGTGACAGTGCCCACATACGTTTGGGTTAGTATCGCAGGGGTTGAGGATTCGTCCCGCGCAATACCGACAAATGCTTGGTTTCATACTTACGGTCTCCTGAATTTTCTGCGGTTTGGATCATTCGAAAACAGTCGAACAATCTTCACGCAGTTCTGTTTACTTGTTTATTATATTATACCCCCTATTGACATATTTGTCAATATAGGTTGTTTTTAATGCCCTAGATAAGGTCTTTTATTCAAAATCATTGTGGTCACGGGGAGATTCGGTCACAGGTCCTCGCCTGCTGGCTCGGCCTGCGACCCCGCCTCGCTCGCCTACGCGAGCTCCGGCCTTCTCATCTCCCGTGCACGCACAATGATTGCTCCACTCGGACCGCATTTAGCAGTCCTCGCGGATCATTGTGGTCACGGGGAGATTCGAACTCCCAACCCTTACGGGACACGCTTCTGAGACGTGCGCGTATACCAATTCCGCCACGTGACCATGGTCAATACTATATGCTACTTCCCTTCACGAATAAAGACCGGAGTGCGAGGGGCGCAAACCGGTCTTTGAAGATCTGGGCAACCTTCACTTTGTGAGTGCCTGGAACAAGTTCCAAGCCCACTCCATGAGAGGGATCCAGACCACACCGACGAACACGATTCCAAGAGCAACCCAACGGAAGTGGTCGTAAACGACGCTTACCTTCGGATCAGCTTGGAACTTTGACCAGATGAACTTCTTGAAGTTCATCTGTCTCGGCGACCATGATGGTTTTTGAGGGAGAGAAAGCATTTCCACTCCATCCAAACCTATCACAGCACCTGGTTGTGCATGTTTCATACAGTCTATATCATATCACCTCTTGACTAAAATGTCAAGTTGTTCTCCCTTGAGCATCGACCCGGACGGGAAATGTCAGCTCAGCCACCAAAAAACCGCCCTTTCAGGCGGTTTTTTGCGTTACTTAACGCTCTTTATTTTGTTCCGTTCACCCATGAGAGATTCAATTGAGATCTCCCATGTGATGCAGGGGTTCGTCCCCTGCTAAGTGCTCCATTTGAGGTTGAGAGCAATTACCATCCTCGAGAGTTGGGCACTGGAAATTATGATTAACGTCCATTGTCCAACTCTCAAAGTATCGACTATAAGTCACAGTCAAAGACTGCAACGTTGATTCTTTTGAAATATTCCACGAGCAGCTTCCGCTACCCGTGCCTTGTTACGACTTACCCCCTGTCATCGAATTTGCCGTAGGCCCGCACGAGGCGAGACTTCGGGCACCTCCGACTCCCTTGGGTTGACGGGCGGTGAGTACAAGACTTGAGAACGTATTCACCGCGGTATAGCTGACCCGCGATTACTAGCGATTCCGGCTTCATGGAGTCGAGTTGCAGACTCCAATCCGAAC
>JAZKAW010000005.1:47708-47957 GCA_040388945.1 Patescibacteria group bacterium | reverse complement strand
AGATCGGCACCATTTGAGAGAAGGTCAGTCGCAAAACAGTGACGGATAACGTGCGGCGTCACCTTTTTCGATATTCCAGCCTTTATTGCGCATTGCTTCACTATCCTTTCGACTGAACGCTTGTCGAGCACAAGGTCGCCGCCACGAGCCTGTTCCTTGTTGAGTCTGACAAACATGGCATCGTCGATATCTACGCGCTTATTCAAATACTTTTTGACAGCCTTACGGGCATCTTCGGAGATAAAGACT
>JAZKAW010000005.1:45708-47679 GCA_040388945.1 Patescibacteria group bacterium | reverse complement strand
GGATCTTTTCTCCTTTACCACGGATAGAGAACTCATCGGCATCTATATCCATATCTCGTGAGAGGGAACAGAGCTCAGAAACACGCAAACCCGTCGAAAAGAGAAGGTGGAGGATGGCATGGTCTCGTAGAGATTTGAGGTCATCGTCCTTGGGTGCGACCATCAATCGGCGCAATTCATCGGGAGTAATAAGGTCAATATGACGTTCACCCACCTTGGCGAGCTCAATATGCTCGGGTGACATGGCTTTTATGTTCCTCTTGGCAAGGAATTTGAGGAAAGCGCGCAAGGCAATGAGGTGATAGTTCTGCGTTTTCTTCTTGAGAGTCTGATTTTCACCCCCGCGACGGCCACTGGACTGACGATTGAGCCACAAACGGAAGTCTCGGATGACATCTGGAGTGATATCATCAGCTTTTTCTATCTTGGCGTAAGTAATAAAGCGCTTCAAATATTGGTCATATACGATAACCGTCCGCAAAGAACGGCCTTTTTCGATCTCTATATATTCCAGAAATTCTTGTTTGAGCTGCTTTATGTTGTGCGACATAGGAGTATTGTAGCAGGTATTAATAATCGGACTAGAAACATTGACAAAAAATGAAGTAATGGTAAGTTACATTCGATACGGATAAGGGGCGTAAGCCTCCATTCCATTGGTGAAACCAAAAAAGAGTAAAGGAATAAACCAATGGCGTCCACTTTGGTCGCCGCGCACCTTATGAAATACACTATGACGGGTTGGCTCAATCAGGGGATAGCTCAATAAATCCTCAGCTTCCTCCACCACGAGGGACCGATTGAAGGTTGAGCACCCTATTCCCAAAAAACAGCCGCTGACACCCAAAAGGGTTCAGCGGCTTCAGTATTCGAATAATCGTCTTGCGCCTCGGCCTTATCCATGCTACAATTCTCCATCATGTTAACCACACGACAAAAAGTCCGAATAATCAAGGAAACTGCAGTTCACGACAAAGACACCGGCTCTCCGGAAGTTCAGGTCGCGCTTTTGAGCAAGAGGATCAACGAATTGACCGACCACCTCAAGAAACACAAGAAAGATAACCACTCACGTCGCGGTTTGCTCGGCATGGTAGCTGATCGCCAGACCCATTTGGTATACCTCAAAAAGAACCATCCTCGTCGTTACGCAACTATCATCAAGAAGTTGGATCTAAAGAAATAGGGCAGGTAAATTTGTAAGCGTGTAAAACCTAGTAATATCTAGTAACGGACTTGCTCTTTTACTAGTTATTACCCGATATTACTTTTTTCTAACTTACACTTCTTCATAGTGTATAATGTGTCTAGATCTTTTAATAAAATTAGTAACTCTTTTAATACATGTCAGTAATCAAACATAAGGAACAGCGTGTCGGCATTTTTATCGACGCGCAAAATCTCTATCATAGTGGCAAAAATTTGTACCATTCAAAGGTCAATTTTGGCCAGATCGTAAAAGACGCCCTCGATGGACGCCGTATGGTTCGCGCCATAGCTTACGTTATAGCCACAGAATCAGGTGAAGAAAGTGGCTTTTTCGATGCACTCACCAAGATGGGCATAGAAACCAAGGTCAAAGACCTGCAAATCTTCAGTTCAGGGGCCAAGAAGGCCGACTGGGACGTAGGTATGGCCATAGATGCCGTAAAGCTCTCACCACGATTGGATGCAGTCATCCTCATCACTGGTGACGGTGACCATATCCCTCTCGTAGAATATCTCCAAAACCAAGGTTGTCAGGTAGAAGTTGCCTCATTCGGCAAATCCACATCATCAAAACTCATAGAAGCAGCGGATCATTTTATCGATCTCGACCAAAATCCCGGCAAATATCTTTTGAGAAGTGGGGGAAGGAAGTAAAAACTCTGGCACCGATCCTAGCTCAAGAGGTACTCCTTGGCGAAAGTGACTGCCATGCAAGCTCGAATAGGGAACGCTGACCATCAGCTAGTTCCTGGTTTTCGATCA
>JAZKAW010000005.1:0-45698 GCA_040388945.1 Patescibacteria group bacterium | reverse complement strand
ATGGGTACTATTTCCAGCTCAATAGCTTCGTGGAAAGCATAGCAATCTTGTGGCCCCACACCCAAATATGAGTTGAATGCTCAAATGTATTGGGGATGATTCGCACATCTCGTAATTCTTGTACACCTGTTCGCAACTGATCTCGTGCATCTGGAGAATCTGGAGCAATAACACGGGTTCTGATCCCGAGCTCAACACGTTTTTTAATATAGTTTCTAAAATCCTCACCAAGAAGCTTAAAAAGATCAGAGGCTGAAGTAAAAGTGCATATATCAGTCCTGTCACTTAGCACTTCATTTAGCACAAGTTTCATCCCCTCCTTACCCTCGTAGAGACGTGCATTGGGAAGAATCTTGTTTTTGCCGTAAAAGGCCGAAAACTCGGGAAGAGACTCTTCAAAAATCTTTGCTTTTTGCTTGATCTGGGCAAGGATCTTTTTTGGATCTTCTACGTTGTAATGTATGATGGTTTTCTTTTTATACGCAGAGACAAATCCTTTTTGTCTTAGGGCTTCGAGAACAATACTCCCTGTCGAACGGGGAACACCAGCTTTTCGACTGATAGTTTGTATTGAACCACTGCCCAATTCAAGACAGGCAAGATATACTTTTATATGTCTTTCTCGAAGTCCTTGTTCCTTTAAAACCTGTTCTAAAGTCATGTTATTTTGGATAATGCCAACAATTATGGCGGCATATTTATAACTAAAGTATGGCTCATTTCAAGGATTAATACAAGTCACTCAGCAATTCTATGCCATTAATCTTGTACAAAAGACATACTTGCGCTATCCTTATTATTGTTATCAAATAATATTTAAGTCATTTTATGAACAAGTCTACAAAAATAATTGCGGCCATTATCATACTTCTCGCTATTGTGGGGGTGGTCATCGGGGTTGGGACACAGAAAACACCTCACACTGTAAAAATCGGTGCGGCACTCGCCCTGACTGGCAACAGTTCTGCTCAAGGAGAGTTGGCAAAACGTGGCGTGGAGATCGCCATCGAGCAACTCAAAAGCCAGGGGATTAATAATATTGAAGTAGTATTCGAAGATACCCAGACGGATCCCAAACTTGCAGTGAATGCCTGGAAAAAGCTTACAGAAATAGATCATGTAAAAGGAGTTCTCGCGTATTCCAGTCCAGTATCTATGGCTCTAGCACCGCTTGCAAATAGTGGGGAGATTCCTCTTTTTGGAATTGTCTCAGCACCTGCCTACCAGTCGCCAGATGATTATACTTATAGGATTATTGGTTCAGCTGCACTTGAGATCAAGGCAGCAGAGAGTGCAATCCTGGAAACATTGAAGGCAAAGCGTCTCGCCATTATCTTTATGAATAATGATTATGGTAAAAGCGTAGATGTTGCACTCAAGAATCAACTTAAAGACAAGATCAATCTCGTAGCCGAAGAAAGTTTCCTTCCTACTGACACAGACTATCGAAGCGGTTTGACGAAAATAAAGTCAGCAAATCCTGATCTGATATATATAGCTGCCTCTGGTAAAGATGCGGGCATAGTTATCAAGCAAGCCAAAGCACTCGGTATAAACGGCAACTATATGTGTAGTGCCGCATGCGAGAATCAGGACACTATCAATGCTGCTTCAGGTTCTGCTGAAGGAATGGTGGTCGCAACACCAACAGGTAAAATGCTTCCTACATTTGAGGCCCTGTACCAACAGAAATTCAATGATGAACCTATTTTTGCCACACTTCGCATGTATGACGCAACCATGATCCTTGGAACAGCACTTAATTTCTGTGAAAAAGAAAACTTTGCTGGTTCATGTGTGACAAAGAATATTGCAGCCATCAAAGATTTTCCTGGCGCATCATATGCGGTAAACTTCGACAGAAATGGTGACATCAATGACCAGTTCGTACTTAAAATTGTGAAAGAAGGGAAGTGGACTGAATATGATCGTGTACAGCAATAAGTGTTATCACTAGATAAACTTTCATAAGTCCTCACTCGACGCTATAATGGAGGAGATATGAACGGAGAACAAAAACCTCCAGCTGCCCACAACGCACCAGGCTTCAATGACCCCATCGACAATGATGATGGAGGCACAGAACGTGTATTCGACATAACAGCAGATCTCACCATCTCGCCCGTAAAAGACGAGCCAGAAGAAAAGATTGATCCTGCAAGCATTGCTGGCATCAAGTTTATTCCTCCAAAACCTCGTCCTGCAGTACTGCCGAGCCACACCGCACCCATTACAGCAAAAGGGCAATCGGTCAAAACGACCACGGAGTCGGTGACGCCCGTGATGCCCATAAATCCTCCTGCACCACCGACTCCTCAGGTAGTACGCCCACCTGCTCCGGTGCCAGTTCCCATGGCTGTGCCAATTCCTGTTCCCGTACCTTCTCCCACTCCTGTTCCTATTCCGCCCCAACCTGCTCCTGCGCCTGTGGCTCCAATCATTTCTCCGACTCCACAACCGGTAGTTCCTACTGTTCCACCGCCAACACCTTTTGTGGCACCAGTTGCACCCGCTCCAGTTGAGACTTCAACCCCAACTCCAACTTCAACCCCAACACCAACGCCTCCACCTGCGCCGATCGTTCCTCCACCCGTCCCCATAACGCCCTCACCCCAGCCGAAAGCTCCCATCCCGGCGCCAATCCCTGTACCTTCAGACAAACCCTCGCTCGCTGATGCTCTGGCAAATGAGATTGCCGAAACAGCGCATATACCAAAACTTCCGTCAGCACTGACGCATCTACCTCAGGACCCCAATATCAAACCGCTGCGTACATACGAAAGTGACGTGGCAGAAGCAATGGCCCGCCAGCAATCGTCACTTGCGACCATGACCATAGCCGAGACTCGCAAGAAACAAGTCGAGCAGACCAAACAACAAGTTCAGCCACAAACACAGACCTCGCAAGAAGAAGTCGTCGAAAGAGAATCTCCACGACCACATGGTAATGGAGCTAAAAAGGCATTTTTGATGATTCTCATTTTGGTCTTTATCGGCGCCGGAGTTATCGGTGCATATTATCTCTACAGCAAGAGTCCGCTGGCTCCGGCCATCCCGGTTACTCCAGAACAAAAAGTTGCACCATCATTGGTTCTTTCTGAATCATATGCCGCTGTTGAAACAGACAACCTCAATGCAATTACCCTAAAGTCTCGTATCGAAAGGGAAGCAGCGAAATCTCAGGCACAAGGAACCATAAAAGAAATTATTCCAACCAAGACTGTTGGTGGACAAAAGATGCGTGTCGGCGGACCAGAAATGATCGGGCTTCTCGATATTCCAATTCCGGATATTCTACTCCGATCCCTCGATAGGCCGATGATGATCGGTGTCTACGCAGACCCAGCAGGGGAGAAGAGTGTCTTTGTGGTAGGGACGAGCGTATTCTTCCAAAACACATTTGCAGGCATGCTCCAGTGGGAAAATGTCATGGCAGACGATCTCAAATATTATCTTTTCCCTAGCGATGTAAGAGGGGTGGCCAATGTAGGAGAAGAAATAAGCGACAAGGGGGCAACAGGTACGTCCACCGTCCCTTCTTCAACCCTTCAACCTTCCAACCCTTCCTCTGGTGCTCCTGTGCCGTATCTCACCATTCGCGGCCATTTTGTAGATAGAATCATAAAAAATAAAGACGTTCGCGCCTTCCAAAACGAAGCTGGGCAGACACTTTTCCTCTATTCCTTCGTCGATAATAATACGAAGCTAGTACTGACCAATAAAGAAAGTACTCTCATGGAAATTCTTACCCGACTTGAAAAGGCCAGAGCCATAAGGTAAGATCACCCTAATTTATTCTGACAAGCGAGGATCGTGTGAATGTGATTAACATTCACAACGTCCGAGTCGAAGTCAGAAGAAAGAGTGTAACTCTTTATAAGTAACCGACCCTATCATGAACAAACGCGATCAGGAAAATCTCAAGAAGCGACTTCTCGAAGAGAAGAAAACCCTCGAAGAAGAGCTGGGTGGAATTGGTCAGAGGAATCCCAATGTCGCGGGCGGATGGGAAGCCAACGCAGGAGGCATGGAGATCGACTCAGCCGATGAAAATGAAGTGGCTGACAAGCTCGAAGAGCTCGAAGACAACGCCGGCATCGTCACTGCACTCGAAAATCAACTCAATGAAGTCAAAGGTGCCCTCGAACGTATGGAAAAGGGAACCTATGGTAACTGTGAAGTTTGCGGAAAGCCGATAGAGAAGGAAAGACTGGAGGCGAATCCAGCAGCGAAGGTGTCCATAAAACACGGACACTAGAAAGGTTGAAGGGATGAAGAGTTGGGAGTCGCAGGTGCGATTTTCACCCCTTCTTCACCCCTCCTTCCTTCTATACTGAAGTGCTTCAAGTATGTCGCTTACATCAATACAATCGCGGCCAGAGAGGTCTACGATGGTCTGTGCCACTTTGATTACACGATGTATGGCACGACCCGAAAGATCATGCTTTTGTGCCGAAGTGGTAAGGACAGAACGAGCTTCGGGGTCTATGTGAACAATTTTTTCAATATCCTCAGCACCGAGTTCACTATTAAAAAGCTTGTCACTACCATATAGAGTAAATCTATTTTTTTGACGTTCGCGAGCCCTGACAACTCGTTCACGAATCGCAGAGGAATCTTCACCTGTGGTTTTCTCTGCCATTATTTTCTGGTAATCGACCTTACTCACTGAAAGTGAGATATCAATGCGGTCATAGATCGGGCCTGATACTCGGCGCTGATATGCCAACAGCACGGAAGAAAGGCATGTACAGCCATGATCACGACCTTTCCCGCATGGACATGGATTCATGGCGCCTATGAGTATGCACTGCGCCGGAAATGTGACCGTCCCACGTGCTCGTGAAATAGTAATTTTTCGATCTTCAAGTGGCTGACGTAAAGCATCCAAAACACTTCGGTCGAACTCGGGGAGTTCATCGAGAAAAAGTACACCTCGATGGGCCAACGTAATCTCTCCCGGTTTAGGGAATGAACCACCCCCAACAATAGATGGGTACGAGGCGGTATGATGTGGCGACCTCAAGGGCGGTCGGGTGATTAGCTCATTTTTAAGCATGCGAGCAGCGGAATGGATACCCGTTACTTCGACTGACTGTTCATAGGAAAGCGGGGGAAGAATAGAGACGAAACTTTGAGCAAGCATGGTTTTGCCAGTACCTGGAGGCCCATACATGAGTACATTATGCGCACCCGCGGCTGCGATTTCCAAACCTCTCTTCGCTGTTTCATTACCTCGGATGACATTCATATCTAGTAACTGAGCAATGTCCTTTTCTCGAGGCATTTTCATATGCTCTACCTTCTTTGCAATTCTTTTGCATTGAAGGTGTTCAATAATCTCACGAAGGGATGTTACCCCGTAGATATCGACACCCTGGGCCAAAGATGCTTCTTTTTCATTTTCATCGGGAATGAAAATAGTCGAATACCCACGAAGACGTGCCTGGCAGAGGATAGGAAGTAATCCATTCACCTTTCGCACATATCCTTCGAGAGAAAGTTCACCCAGGATCAAAATCCCTGCAGGATCAAATTCTACTTCTCCGACCGCACTTAAATACCCAACTGCCATAGCCAGATCAAACGATGGTCCCTCTTTCCGAATATCAGCTGGAGCAAGAGAAATCACCACCTTTTGATTTTTCTGTTTTGGAGAAATAAAGCCACTATTCTTGATTGCTGCGGAAATCCTGTCTTTAGCCTCATCAATAGCCCTATCACCGAGACCTATAACAGAAAAAGCATGGAGACCGTTGGATATGTCTACTTCAATCGTGACTATGTGCGCTTCAAGTCCGATAAGTTGGGCACTATATACTTTTGCTATGCTCATGCACCCATCATACGGATGTGAGATAAAATCCTGATAAAAAAAGATTCAAGAATTGTTCAAAAAAGGTTCAAGAATTGTTCAAATTGAGGGTTGGAGGGTTGAAAGGATGGGGGATCAGGGGATGAAGGGATGAAGGGTTGGGAGTCGCAGGTGCGATTTTTGTCCTTCAACCTTTCAACCTTTACTTGTGCCTAAAACGGATTCTTTGCTCCGCGTATCTCGAAATGCACATGAGGTCCCGTAGTCTTGCCCGTGAGACCAATAGCGGCAATCTGAGTTCCTTTCTCTACAACCTGGCCGAGAGCGACGTAATTCTTTGATGTGTGGGCGTAAAGAGTTTGGGTTCCATTTGGATGAGATATGATCACGTAGTTTCCATAACCTCCGTTCCATCCTCCGTTCGAAACACTTGCAATAACTCTACCGCCAGCTGAAGCATAGATAGGTGTGCCAACCGGAGCAGCCAAATCTACACCGTTATGTCCGTGGATACCCTGACTGCGATAGCCTATTTTGATAGGACGCATATAGTATCCGCTTGGAACTGCACTACCGGAACTGGTCTTGGTAGGAGTAATAGTCTCAAGCTCGGCATCAGGAATAATGATGGTGTCACCTATTGCCAGAGCTGAATTAAGACTAAGGCCGTTATAATTCAGAATTTCATCAAGATGGTCCGCGACTTTATATTCTTTTGCAATACTAAGGATGGTATCGCCCTTTTTAACCTTATAGTTAATGCCTGAAACAGGAAGAATTATAAGGGTTTGCCCTGGTTGGATAGCAGAAGCTTTATTGATATCGTTTGCCCACATAATGGTATTAACTGTTACATTAAACATTTGGGCAATGGTCGATAGATTGTCACCTTCGCGGACAGTGTAAAGACTGATCTGTGTATTCATCTCTTCTGCACCACCTGTTGAGTCAGCTGCAGCCAGGTCTGCCACAAGAGCGCCATTAATGACAGGAGTAAGCTCACCTGATTGGTGAGGATTTGGGTTGATATTAACTGGAGCTTGTAGAAGGGCAAGGGTTTGGGAGTTCGAATTGGGTTTAACTGGTTCAACTCTGGCAGAAACCTCCTGACTACCTAGAAGTTCAGAAAAAAATGAAAAAAGACCGGCATGTGCGGTCGTAGAGAAGAAAAGTATAGGGGAAATTGTGGCTATAAAAAGCACGCAGACCGACATCCAGCGTGTAAAACGTGACGTATATTGAGTTTTTTCCCTATGGTGTAATTTCATAACGAAACTGGTGTTTCCGCAAGGCTTCCATGACAGGTTGGCGCTCGTTCCAGTATGTGCACTTCCATAAAAATATGGCCCTGTTAAGCCGTTTTAGAGCCACACCTTTATTGGTTGTCTCCATAGAGTATCAGTCTCAAATTTAATGTCAACGATAGATGTACACAGGTGATTTTAGTTGTCAGACCGTCAAGTTGTGTGGTGGAAATATAAAAATATCTCACACAGCAAGCCGACGATACTTAAATGACAACGAGGGCAACAAGAGTCGGACAATAACATTAAAAATATCCATAAAAATGGGATTACTTATATTGACGTAATAGTATTCTTGTGGAATTCTTAGGTCAACCTACTTAGCTGCAGGTTCTAATAAAATAATCTATCATTATGGAATCGACCCCAACGGCCCCGGTCTCTGCCACCGCACCCATTGCACCCGCAACATCAACAGCTCCTGCCGAATATCTCCCCGCAAGTGTATGGAAAAGACTTCTCAACTATATTCTTGACGGAATCTTTTCTGTCATCTTTGTCTTTGCAATTTCCTTTATTATTGGACTGGCGGGAACTAAAGTAGGAAATTGGTCCAGCCTTATAGGAATCCTTCTTTCGGTCGCATATTTCACGATCTGCGAAGCATTGTGGCAAAGAACTGTGGCCAAGTTCATCACTGGTACAAAAGTGGTGATGCGTGATGGTAGCAAACCTCCATTTATGAATATCCTGGGGCGATCATTTGCACGTATCATTCCGTTCGATTCTCTTTCATTCCTGTTTAATAAGTACCCCGTAGGTTGGCACGATGCCCTCTCGAAGACCGTAGTGGTCTCAAGCATCTGTACACCTGCCGATGTGCAAAAAATGGATTTTGCCAGAATAAAAAAAGAGCACGCAGCCTCCACTGTTGGTATAGTTATGATAATCATTATTCTCCTACTTGTAGTCATTGCTATCATTGGCGTTCTCTCATCGGTGGTACTGGTTTCATTGAACACAGCCCGACAAAAGGGTAATGATATGCGAGCGATCTCTGTTGTCAGTCAGCTCAGAAGCGTATCAGAAGGATATTTTGGCGAACACAATACTTACACCGAGGCACAAAATTGTAATAGTGGAATGTTCAAAGAGCAAATAGCTCAGCAAATTCTCACTTTAATGCCCTTAGAGCACACAGCTTCCTGCATTGCCAACGGTACAAGTTATGCTATTTCTACTTCATTAAAAGATGGTCGTATATCGTATTGTCTCGACAGTACAGGTAAGACTGATTTTGGCGCTGAGCCAGCTGTACAAAATGGCAATGTAGTGTGTGCAGCTAAATAATAAGGCAGTTACTTTACGGAAAATAAAAATCTCACTTTTTAGGTGAGGGGGAAAAATAGATAAGAGGCTTAGAGGAAATCCAGATTTCACACGCAAACGGGCTCACTTTGTGATACAAAAACCTCTTTCCGAGATCGGCCCGCCTCAACCGGAGAAGTGTTGACCTGCAGATTTTTGCAAAGTCACAACTGTGAGCTGGTCGCCAATTGCCAACCACCATCTCCCTCGGCACATCATCGGGATAGATGTAAATAACAGAGGTCCGTGCTCCAACCTTGGTGATGTGACCCCTCACATGAGGGAAATGTGCAAAAAGCCTGTCAAGAAAGGCCTGGGTAACATAACTCATACTCACTGAATCTACCTATTCTACAGCCAAACGCAAGTCACGAAAGAGAAATAAACGTGATGTGTTAAACTACACCCCATGCCTGCACTCAATCCTGCCCAACAACGCGCTGTCGATACTACTGAGGGACCGGTTCTCATCATTGCTGGAGCAGGAGCAGGGAAGACACGTGTCATAACTCATCGAATACTCAATCTCATCAAAAAAGGTGTAGCGCCACACTCAATCCTCGCCATCACATTCACCAATAAGTCTGCAAAAGAGATGCGTGAACGAGTAGTGCACTTACTTGAGACTGACAAATCGCTCAATATTCCCATCTCTATGGCTGAGCGGCCTTTTGTTAGTACCTTCCACGCACTTGGTGTTCATATCATCAAAGAAAACGCTCGGCTCATTGGCCTTACTCGTCATTTTACTATTTACGACCGCTCAGATTCCCGTAGAGCCATAAAGGAGGCCATGGAACAGAGTTCTGTTGATCCCAAAAGATTTGAACCTGGCACCGTACTAAACATGATCTCACGAGCAAAAGGTGATGGTTTGGGATATCTAGAATATCGCGATCGTGCTTCAGGATATACAGAAGAAACCGTTTCCCAGGTCTGGGAAAAGTACGACACTATACTGGTCAAGGAGAAAGCCTGTGACTTTGATGATCTTCTATTAAAAGCCGCAAAACTTTTGAAAAATCATGAGGATGTCAGAAAGCATTATGGATCCGTCTGGAAGTACATTCATATCGACGAGTATCAGGATACGAACAAGGTGCAGTACGAGATCGCCAAACAACTCATCGACGGTCAGCGACTAGCGGGGCAGACTGAAAGAAACATCTGCGTGGTGGGCGATGTGGACCAGAATATTTATAGCTGGAGAGGCGCCACCATAGAGAATATTATGAATTTTGAAAAAGATTATCCCGAAGCTGTGCTCGTATCGCTGGAACAAAACTATCGTTCGACAAAAAATATCCTGGCAGCCGCAAACTCCGTGATCGAAAAGAACCGTATGCGTCGTGAGAAGACATTATTCACCGACAATGATCACGGAGAAAAAATCTCGATGAACATGAGCTACACCGAGCTCGACGAGGCTCGCGTGATCGCCGACACGGCACGAGACCTCATAGAAAAGGGGACTGATCCAAAAGAAATCGCTGTCCTTTATCGGGCCAATTTCCAATCGCGAGCCATCGAAGAAGCTTTTATCAAGAAAAATATTCCCTACCAATTGCTCGGTACAAAATTCTTTGAAAGAAAAGAGGTGAAAGATGTGCTTTCCTATATTCGCGCCTCACTAAATAGAGATAGTTTTGCAGACATTGGCCGCATCATCAATGTACCAACCCGAGGAATAGGGAAGGCTACAGTAGCAAAAGTAATGTCAGGTCGCGAAGATCTTCTGCCACCAACCATGAGGCAAAAAATAAAAGACTTCTGGAAACTTCTGGACGATGTTGGGGCTGAAGTAAAAGAAAAGAAACCGTCAGAATCTGTGCGATTTGTTATAGAAAACACTGGTATGGGCAGACTCTTGCGCAGTGGTGACGCCGAAGATGAAGAGCGCCTGTTGAACGTCCAGGAATTGGTTTCTGTAGCTGCACAATATGACCATTTGCCACCAGAAGAGGGCATAGAATCTTTACTTTCCAACGCAGCATTGGCTACAGATCAAGATGACCTGCAGAAAAATGAAAACGCCGTAAAACTCATGACCGTTCATGCTTCAAAAGGTTTGGAGTTTGACCACGTCTTCATTGCCGGCCTAGAACAAGATCTTTTTCCATTCAAGCACATGGATGATGCGGGCATTGGCCAAGCCGAAGAGGAAGAAGAGCGACGACTCTTTTATGTGGCCATTACCCGTGCAAAAAAGAAGGTGCACTTGAGCCATACGATTATCCGTACTGTTTATGGAGCACAGCGCGTCAACCTACCATCAGAATTTATCGATGATATAGACAAAAACCTCATGGAAGAACAGGTTCCAGAGAAACCGAGCGGTGCCAAGGCAATTTTTATTGATTTTTAAACCATAAGATCTCTAACAGGCTTGGTATATGTTGATCCACCAAACGCGAGAATTGGGAAGAAAATAATACTTAGGAAGATAAGGCCGAGGGTAAAGCCGAGACCTTTTCCGAAAGATTTTGCTAGATCATTCATAAGTATTATCATAATCACCCAATTAACAATCGGGATGAGGAAGAGGAAAAACCACCACCAAGGTCGGTTGGTAATTCGAAAAAGCACAATAATGTTATAAATGGGAATGATACTGGCCCAGCCGGGTTGTCCGGCCTTTGAAAAGACTTTCCAATATGAGATGACTATCAAAAGGAGAACTGCCAACCATATAACAAATAAAAGTGGGGCAGCAAATAATAAGTTACCTGGACAATCTGCTACCTGACCATTTGCTGTACAGACAGCTGCTAATGAAGTTGACGGTGTAATGAACTGAAACAAACTTGATATATATGTATTCATAGGCACAATTCTAACGCCTTTATTGATTTGAGGTATCCACAGGTTTTTTAATGCTTCGCATATACCAATAATACATACGAATCACAACAAATCTTACGAAGATGATTTGCAATATTAGTATTATTCGTACATGATTCGTACATTCGTATCATTGGTATCTATTTGCAATATGGAACTTCCAGCAAAAAAATCACTCGGCCAACATTTTCTTACTTCTGTGCACGTATTGGAACAGATTATTTCTGCTGCACAGATCAAAAAAGGGGAGAGGGTCCTCGAGATCGGACCAGGAACAGGAATTCTGACTCGCGCCCTTCTCGACGTTGGTGCAAAAGTTCTCGCCGTGGAAAAAGATGACCGTGCACTGACTGTGCTCAAAGAAAAATTCGCTGCAGAAATTGTGACTGAGCAGCTATACCTGATTCACGATGACATACTTGAGCTACGAAAACAGGAAGAGGAGAAAATTCTTCTAGGGACGAGGGTACAGTCTGAAGATACAAATGTTGGTGCAGCAACCAAACTACCCGAATCCGGAGAAGAATTTTCTCCTCTTCCTGTTTCCTTCGCCGTAGTAGCCAACATCCCGTACTACATCACCGGCGCCATTCTCGAATCTTTCTTGGAACACGAACCTCGACCAGACCGAATGATCTTGCTTGTACAAAAAGAAGTAGCCGAGCGCATTATCGCCAAGTCAGACAAAACAAACGGAAAGAGTGAGGTTGGCAAAGAAAGCATCCTATCCATCTCCGTAAAAGCATTTGGCACACCGAAAATGGTGGCAAAAGTTGCTCGTGGCGCATTCAATCCTCCGCCAACAGTAGAGTCAGCCATTCTTTCTATTGAAAATATATCGGACGAGCAATTTAAGCAAAATAACGTTGCTATTCCTCAGTTTTTTAGGATTCTAAAAGCTGGATTTGCCCATAAAAGGAAGTTCGTAAAAAGAAATATCGAAGAGGTTTTGAGTGCAGAGGAAAAAATAAAACTTGAGGAAGCGTGGAAAAAATTATCTTTGGATGAAAAGGTACGTGCCGAAGATCTTCCACTGGAAAAATGGTTACTGTTGACTGCATATCTGTAGCTGATCGCGAAGTGAACAAGATTTGATATACTTGTACGAGTATGGAAAAAACTCACAAGTCTTTGTACGCCATTATCGCAGGGATCGCCTGTGTACTCATTGTCCTTGGAAGTTTTTTCTGGTATCAGTCACACAATAAATCCACAACAGGAACGTCTACACAATCTTCTACCAATTCCAATCCTTTTGGAGTCAGTAATTCGATAAGCCCCTCATCTGCCGGCACGCCTTCGGGAAATGCTCTCATACCTCCTTCACCAAATCCAAACTCTTATCCAGACCTGAATGAAAACAGGGAGATTGTGACCCAAACATCACCTGCAGTTTTTTCGGGTTCATTTCTCAATTACAACCCTCCACAAGGGGAGTCAGCAAGTGGCCAAGCATCTCCGTATCCTAGTGAGTATGTTGGTTCAAATTCTTTGACGAACTCTCAAAAGCCCCTTAGCCGCGCTGAGTTTAGGAACACCACTACGGGACAGTTGGCGTACAACATGGACGGAGAGGCTGGCGTTGATGCAACCTACGCTGCCTACCTCCAAGATTGGAACAATCAATCAGGCTCTGCCCTCGGAAGAAACTCGAATAACGGAAACAGTGGAAGTGATGATAGTGGCGGAAGTAGTATTGGGATTGCGGTCGGGGGAGCAGTAGTAGGGGCACTAGTAGCCATTGGAATATCAAAGGCTATTTCGTCTAGTCAGTCCAGTACTCAGGCATTCCAAAATTTTGGTACCAACACGACCATGACAATAAACAATATTACAGAATGCACGTGCGAATCCTCGAGACTCCTCGAAATGACGGATGTCCGCGGAAAAAGTCTCTCACTCTTGGTCACGCCGGGTACCATAGTCAAAAGTAATGCCTACACAATGTACGGCATACACACCGGGCAAAGCACGACAGGGGATTATATACCTGGTGGGGCATGTTTGGTCTACCACGGAGAAGATTGCAGTAGCGAAGGCAATCCAGACGGAATGATTAGACAAATGGGAACGTCAATTTAGGAACTAGGCAATTAGGGAACTAAGGGTAAAAAGTGCCTCAATTTTCATTTTTTCTTTCCCTTAATTGCCTAGTTCCTTAATTTCTTAATTGCCCCTTCTCACTGTCCCCAGAAAACCGCCGTAAAAGCTGACTTCTTTGATATAATTGGGCAGTATGGCATTTTCCTATCCGCGAAAACAGACGGTCATTATTTTCATTGTATGCATAGTTGCAGTCGGCGCCACAGCCTACTACGTTTTGGGCGACAAATCTGATGCCATTTCTAATGGCAAAATAGAAGTTTTGACTGCTACTGCACCTGAAGCGACACCTATTATCTCAGCCAACGACAACTGGAAAGAAGAGTTTGTGAACGCCTCAGCTTTGACCAAGGCTTCAGTAAAAAATACCCCTCCGCCAGAAGAGGCAACTCTGACGGGACGATTCGGGAGTGACTTTTTCATAAAATATATCGGCCTACAACAGTCTGGACAGCTTTCGAACGCTGCGATCGCTACACAAAATTATGAAGATGTCGTAGACAATGCGCTTGCAGCAGAACAACCGATACTCTACAAACTCAAAGATGTTCATGTTGTTCCAGACAGTATCCCAAACGCCCTGGAAACATGGAAGACTGGTATCGTTCGCGCTCTCAGTCTCTACACCTGGACTCAGAACGAGGGGATGATTGCGCGCGACGCAGTCGAACGCCAAGATCCTGATGTTCTGAAAAAGATCACTCCGATTATTTCTGGATACTCCAAGATCATTGCAGCACTCAAGAGCACACCGGCTCCCGAATCTGTTTCGCTCACGATGGTGGACCTTATCAATGCCTTCAGCACGCTGCAGTTCTCTGCTCAGTCTTTCAAAGCCATTACCGCTGATCCAATGAGAGGGATGGTAGCCATCAACTCATACACCACAGGATCCAAGGCACTGATGAATGCTCTTCAGGATGCAGGGAATGCTCTGGACGAAGCTGGAGTAGACCTTCAGGTAAATTCGCTTGTAATGGATGTCCCATTCCGCTACTAATATGACTTTCAATTTTAAAAATATTGGGAAAATATTCGTCACTCTTGCAGCAGCGGCCATGCTAATGGTTGTGTTCGTGACGGGAGAGCCAACACAAGTCCACGCTCAAATTTCATGTCAGGCAGCTGAAGCAATGAGTCAAGGACAGTCCGCCCAACAATCCGCCACAAATGTGCCAACGACCAATGCAAACGAAGAGTCTAGTGTCTTTCAGAACAAACAGGTTGATTGTCTCTTCAAGGGCTTGGCGCAGTCCATCGCCAAAGTAGCCTTGCAGCAGATGACAAGTGAGATTGTAAATTGGATCAACCGAGGATTCGAGGGTAATCCGGGCTTTCTTACCAACCCTGAAGCTTTCTTCCTCCAGGGAGCTGATGCCATCGCCGGAGAGTTCTTGAGCAAGGGTGGACCACTTTCACAACTCTGTTCTCCATTTAGTTTGGATATTCGTCTGTCACTGTCGCTCAATATGCAAAAATATCCACGCAAGCAGTATGCGTGTACGCTGAGCACCATCATCAACAACGTCACAAATCCACGTCTGAGCATCAACGGCCAGAGCATTGACGGTTTCATGAGTGGAGATTTCAGACAGGGTGGATGGCCCGCATTCATCGAGATGAGTACCAATCCTGCAAACAATGTGTATGGCGCATACATGATCGCCGATGGAGATCTGCGTGCTCAGGTAGCGGGGAATCAGGCCAAGATCCAAGCCGACCTTACATTGGGCAATGGTTTTATGTCGTGGCAGTCATGTACTCCGCTCAAAACCTACAGTCCTGATAGCAAGGAGGCTGGTCCATATGCCTCAACCAATCTTCCCCCAGGCACACGAACAAAACGTAACTCAGACGGAAGTATCACATACGAACAATGCAAGACGGAGACGCCAGGATCTGTGATCGGCAGTTCACTCAACAAACAACTCGGCTCTAGCGTCGATGAGATCGTCAGTATCCATGATATAGATCAGGCCGTAAGTACCATCGCCCAGACTTTGATCATGAAAACATTACAGACAGGTCTTGCTGCTGCAAGCAGTCCTGGTTCGGCAAGCAGGGGAGCGGGTTCACTTACGGATGAACTGGCTAGAGACAAGAGTGCCGAGCAGCTCCAAAACAAACAAGAGAATCTTTTTGCAACATTGAGCGAGGCCATGACCAACACCGCAAGTTACGCAGCGCTCAGGTCACAGACAGTTGAAGTTCTTACCGCAGGCCGAAATGCTTATAGCGCTCCACGTGCGTGCTATGTGGCCATCGGCAACACCGTAGAGATTACAAAGATCGATCGTGATATCAACAAAGCAGACAAAGAGATCGGCCAGGCAACAAAAAAGATAGACTTCTCAACAACAACTATCAGCACCCTTCTTGCCGATATGAATGCATTCCAAGACAGACTCTGGGCCGCAACTTCCACCGCTCAAATAAAATCTCTGGCGAACGAGCAAGGAAAATTGCTTGGTCGAGACGGCGTTGTAAGTACCCGAGAATTCAGAGGAGCCACCAGAGATCTAGACACTGCTCGAGCACAATCGGCCACCTGGCAAAAAGAGGCGACGGACTATTCGACAGCTTGCGCCGCAGCCACAGCGGCCCTGGCAACCCCAGCACCAACACCCTAATCCATCATGTTTATTTTCTTTAAAAAGAATGTAACGAAACTCAGATCCTCTCTCACGATAGGAGCTCTTCTCATACTCACAGCAACTATTCTTATCCCTTCACATCTGGCTCATGCTGGACTAGGAGATATTATCGGTACCTTCCTCGGATATAACACTCTCTGGGAATTCATAACCTCTTTTTTGGCAATCATCGCCAGCATCGCCCTATCAATAGCCTCCTGGTTTGTCGCTCTAGCTGGAACACTCCTCAACGTCTCAATAAATATCACTCTTCATATCAAGGAGTTGGTCCATAGTACACCGGCCATCTATGATGTCTGGAAGATTATCCGTGACGTCTCGGGACTCTTCATCATCTTTGCTCTCTTGTATGCTGCCATCCAACTTATTCTCGGGATCTCGCGTCCCAACTTTGGTGACCTTATCAAAAACATTGTTGTTGCAGGTATTCTCATCAATTTTAGTTTCTTCATGACAGGAGTGCTCATCGATGCCTCCAATGTCGTCTCACTTGCCCTCTACCGTGCGATGGTCCCCGGCCAACCCGATATCGGAAGACTCATTGAAAATGGGGGAAGCAATGTCACGGCCCAAGTAGGGGCTCAGTCGCAAGCTATTGTGAAAGCTCTCTTCAATGATGGTGGCCTCTCCGCTATCTTTATGCAGTCTCTGCAAATCCAAAGTTCTTTTGATCCCAAGAAGTTCGATCTTGCCCAGATCCAAGGTGGGGGAGCAGCGGCGGCATTGAAGATTGTTCTTATTGCGGTTACGGGCGTTATTATCATGATCACCGCAGGCTTGAGTTTCTTGGCCGCATCTCTAGCCTTTATCATCCGTCTCTTTATATTGATATTCCTTCTGGCATTTTCACCAATCCTCTTTGCCGCTAAAATTGTTCCCAAAATCGGAGAATACGGCAAAGATTGGTGGAACATGCTCCAGTCCCAGCTCATCTTTATGCCTGTGTATCTTCTCCTTATGTACGTTGCCCTCACAATCTTGAGTAAGACCAACATATTCAATAGTGGTGCGTATGGGGGACTATGGCAGGGAGGCGCGACTTCGTCTATAGCTCCGACAGAATTTATAGTACTTGGAATAAACGCAGCTTTTGTGATTATTATGCTCAATATTCCGCTCATTGCTGCCTTCAAACTCGGTGGTGTCGCCACCGAATGGGTAAGCAAGAGCAAGTTGGGTCAAACTGCCTCAAAATGGGGTTCGAAACAGATTTGGTCCGATGCTGGTGCTGGTACATACAAGGGAACTGTTGGTCGAGGAGCTAGCTGGTTGGCTAGAAGTGAGACCTTTAAAGATATCGCAAGTAGGTCACCTGTTGCTGGTACCATGCTAAGAGGGGTACGAGGTGTGGCGGGAGACTATGACAAAAAACTTTCAGAGCAGGTTAAGGCTCGAACTGAGTTTGCTGATTCTCTCGGGCATGACGTGGCAGCAGTTAATAAGTGGGAATCTCGTTTGAGATCATTGAAACTTCAGAGGGATAGAGTGAATGCTGAGCCTGTTCCTGCAGACCCACGACTAGCAGCCTTACAAGCTGATCAAAAGAGGGAGCTTAAGAATGATATTGATGATACCGAACGCATTATTAGTGAGCAGAAAAATCGAAGAAAACAGAGTTACGCAAATGAAACAAATCAGGGTAGTAAGGATACTTTGTGGACGAAGGTGGCACGTAAAAATAAGAAGGCTGCAGCAGCAATCCAGGCAGGTATTTATGAAGATCGGCTCAAGGGAGAGGAGGATGACCTCAAGGACGTTAAGGCCGATTTGAAAGCATTGGAAAACGCCATTCGAAACAATCCGGCGGACCCAGCCAATAACCGACAGGCCGGTCAACCAAATCCTGAACAGACGAGAGAATTGAATCGCCTAACAGCAAAGAGGAATACATCACAAGAAGAAGTAAATAAAATAAAGAATTGGATTGCGAATGAGAAGTTAACAGCCTCAAAATAAAATGGAATTTGACTATCAAATAATAGAAGAGAAGTTAAAGCAATTACCCAAAGAAATTCAGCGTGTTTTCATCTCCCCAGAAATAGTAGACACTGTAAAAAACATTGGCGATCAATATAACCTCAAGATCGACGAAGAGGGGACTCTCTATGATCTTACGGCATACGTACTTTTAGGTCTTATTCCTGCAGACCAGTTTGTATCCAAATTTTCTGAATTGACAAAAATTGATAGCAAGACTTCACGCTCTATCGCAGAGAGCATAAATAAAGAAGTTTTTGGCCCAGTTCGTAATTCCATGCAGGTTGCACAGGAAAAGGCGGATCTGATAGAGGAAACCGAGGATCAAAAGGTTCAGATAAATACGTTAGAAAAGGCGGGGGGCTTCAGTGTAGAAGAAAGAACCGTAGAACATGGTGTTCCGGTCGAATCTCACGAAGACAACGTGGAGCACAGGGACGATATTCTTGCCGGCATCGAAAATCCGACAGCAGGTAACGAGAAAATCTCTCGCAAGGAACAATCTGAAAACAGATACGTAGAGCCACTTATTGATCACCTGCTCAATGGTTCTGTGGCCCAACCACAGCAAAAAAGTTCTTCTGCACCCACTCAAACTCCCGTTTCCGTCCCTACGCCGCCACCACCAAAGAGATCTGGACCTGATCCGTATAGAGAAGAGGCTTTGTAATCGATAATTCTGCTATAATAACTAGCGATGCGCTTTCAAGTTCCCCAATTTATTGAAGTGGAAGACAAGATCTTCGGCCCACTGACGCTGAAGCAATTCATCTATATCGCTGGTGGGGGAGGATTGTCCTTCCTTGCCTATGTCTTCCTCAAGAGTCTTCTGCTTGCAAGCATTCCCATCCTTATCATCATGGCCATTTCTGTGGGCTTGGCTCTCTACAAGCTCTACAACCGCTTTCCTCTCATAACGGTCGCCGAGTCTGCATTCAAATATTATACCGGTGGCAAACTCTACATCTGGAAGAAAGAAGAGAAGGTTGCACCAACAAGCAAAGACGCAGCTCTCAAGGATGCAAAAAGTTACGCCTCCATCATGGTTCCCAAGATTTCCGACAGTAAGCTCAAGGATCTGACCTGGAGTCTGGATATCAAAGAAAGTATCTACTCCAATAAAAACCAGAAATGAAAAAGCAAAAAGCAAAAAGCAAAAAATATCATCACCTCGGCGCTTTTCGCTTTTTGCTTTTTGCTTTTTAAATTCAATGCCTACCGCACAGAAAACAACCCAAGACTTCGTACCCATCCAGGAAATTCGTGATGGAGTCATTGTCCTCAAAAATGGCGGTATGCGCGCCGTCATCCTGGCCTCTTCACTTAACTTTGCGCTGAAATCAAGTGACGAACAAAGCTCAATCCTGATGCAGTTCCAAAACTTTGTGAACTCATTGGATTTTTCTATTCAGATTTTTATCCAATCAAAGAAACTCGACATTCGACCATACTTGGCCCTTCTCGAAGGACGCTACAAAGAACAACCAACTGAACTCATGAAGATCCAGGTGCGTGAATATATAGAATTTATCAGAACTTTCGTAGATACCACCAACATCATGTCAAAGAGTTTCTTTGTGGTTATTCCATATGACCCTCCGATGATGACGAGTGGTAAAAATCCGCTATCAAACTTTTTGCCAGGTCACGACAAAAAGGGAAGTGCCGAAGCCAACAAGTCGGCCGACCAGAGATTTCAGGAGTATCGCACCCAGCTCGAGCAACGCGTAGCCGTTGTGGAGCAGGGACTGGTGCGTTGTGGCATACGCGCTGCAGAACTGGGGACAGAGGAAGTGGTAGAATTGTTCTACAAACTCTTTAACCCCGGAGAAACTGAGAAGCCGATACAGATCACGTAGCAAGGGTTGAAAGGATGAAGGGTTGAAGGAAGGAATCGCAAACAACAAACAAATGTCACTTTTAAATAAAATATTTGGTAAAAAAGAAGAATCTCCGGTTCTGTCGGTTTTGCCACAGGAGATATATGAGGCCGGCGTGCTCGAACTCAAGGACGTTATTGCTCCTTCTGCCCTCAAGGTCAACCCCAAGAACCTCAACCTCGGAGAAAAGGTTGGGAGAACGCTCTTTGTCATTTCATATCCGCGCTTCCTCGACGAAAGCTGGTTTGCTCCCATCATCAACCTCGACAAGGTCTTTAACGTTTCTATTTTCATTCATCCTGTAGATACAGCCAAGATCCTTCGCCATTTCCAGAAAAAAGTAGCCGAAGTACAAAGCCAGATCTCACGCCGAGAAGAGAAGGGTATGGTCCGCGACCCCGCACTCGACACCGCCTACCAAGATCTCGAGGCTCTACGCGATCAACTCATGCAAGCCCAGGAACACCTTTTTGATGTGGGCGTGTACATCACTTTGTTTGCAGACAATGATGGTGAGCTCGACAAGCTCGAATCCGAGATCAAATCCATCCTCGAATCAAAGCTGGTGTATGTAAAACCTGCACTCTTCCAACAAGAACAAGGTTTCAAAAGTGTTATCCCAATAGCTGACGATCAGCTCGCCGTGCACTCGAAATTGAACTCATCACCTTTGTCGAGTCTTTTCCCATTCGTTTCTTTTGACCTGACCTCCGACAAAGGAATCCTTTATGGTATCAATCGTCACAACTCGTCACTGGTGTTGTTCGACCGTTTCCTGCTCGAAAACTATAACTCTGTAACCTTCGCAGTAGCTGGAGCCGGTAAATCTTATTGTACGAAACTCGAAATCCTACGCACACTGATGTTCGATACAGACGTCATCGTCATCGACCCAGAAAAAGAATACGAATACATGGCAGAGGCCACAGGAGGGAAGTACTTCAATATTTCATTGAACTCAGAGCACCATATCAACCCCTTTGATCTCCCGATCCCACGCGAAGACGAGTCGCCTGCCGATATTCTGCGCTCAAACATCATCAACCTTGTCGGTCTTTTCCGCATCATGCTAGGAGGTTTGTCACAGGAAGAAGACGCCATCATCGACCGAGCAATCACCGAGACCTACGCCTTGAAAGATATTAGTCCAGAGTCCAACTTTGCCAGTGTCGAGCCTCCACTTCTTTCTGACTTCGAGTTGGTATTGGCGGGCATGGAAGGGGCAGACTCTCTCGTACAGCGTCTTTCCAAATATACAAAGGGAACCTGGTCTGGCTTCATCAACAAGCCTTCTAACGTCGATATCAACAAGAAGTTCGCAGTGTTTTCACTACGCGACATGGAAGACGAGCTCAAGCCAGTGGCCATGTATATCGTTACACACTATATATGGAATGCCGTGCGCAAAAACCTCAAGAAGCGTCTCCTTGTTATCGATGAGGCATGGTGGATGATGAAATCCGAAGATACGGCTTCATTCCTCTTTGGTTTGGCAAAGCGCGGCCGCAAATATTACCTCGGTCTTGCCACTATTACCCAAGACGTGGATGACTTCTTGAATTCTCCGTACGGTCTACCCATCCTCACCAACTCATCTATTCAGATTCTTCTCAAGCAATCACCGACTGTTATCGACCATATCCAAAAGACATTCAACCTCACCGATGAAGAAAAGTTTTTGCTACTCGAGTCTGATGTAGGGGAGGGTATGTTCTTCGTCGGTCTCAAACACGTGGCCATGAAAATAGTTGCGTCATACACAGAAGATCAGATCATTACCACCAACCCAGCTCAGGTACTTTCCATTCAAAAAGCGAAAAAAGATTTAGAGGCAGCAGGATAGTACTAAACTGGCCGATTCCCAGAGGGAACTTTTGTGCGTTCTGCGGTCACTGAAGTGCTATAATTCAGCAATCATGGCCTCCCGAATGACAAAATCGAAATGGACCGCGCTCTTGGTCATTGTTGGTATTATCGACGCTATTCAATGGTTCATTATCGAACTAGTCCTTGTATGGTTTTTTGGTGCTGGAATTGCAATAAACGAAATTCTTGACCCTATTGTTGGAGGGCTTATAGGAATATACCTACAGAAAAATCATGTTGAGGTCCTCCGAAATGTCAAAAGACTCATGTGGCTCATGGGAACCGAGGCAGCAGCTGCTCTGACTGGTGGATTCGTTCAAACGTGGATCATTGCAGTTTGGTACATAAAGAAAGACTATGAAAGAGAAGAAGCGGCAATAGCAGAGGCTGGAGCAGATAGAGCTCAACTGGAATCCAATGCAGCTTCAGTAAAGTATTATGCGGAAGGCGTAGGAAGGCCGAGAAAGGAAGTGGGCGAAGATACACGAAAACTATACTCGGGTGGGATAGGCCGTCCTCGCGGAAGAGATCCTCTTCCAATGCAAGATATGAAGCCCTCCAATATTGTAGCCGTTGATTTCAATAGGGAATCACCTCCTGAAGAGGGAGGAGATATGCAAAAAGCCGCATAAGTGAATAACTTCGGCCCGATTTGTAGGGAGTTCATGTTAAAATAAGCGTCAATGACGTCCTCTGTAAAAGTAACTCGATCACGGCTCCTTGTAACGGCCTGTTTCTCGGCCATTTTTCTCATTTCTATCAACTTTACCCAAGCTCAGGTTCCTATTTCGGGAAGTGAACTAACGGTATCCGCATCTGACAATACACCTACGGCCGGCCAAACAGTAACTATCACCGCACGCAGTTACAGTGCAGACCTCAATGCCTCTACAATTACCTGGATACTAAATGGCACCACAAACAAACGAGCAGTGGGATTGACCTCACTCGATGTAACGGCCCCGGCGGCAGGAAAGCGTTTGGGCATACGTGTCGTTGCGCTAACGGCAGACGGTCACTCGTTGAGCGGCAATCTTACGTTAGGAACAGGAGAAATTGATCTCATAGTAGAGACAGAAGGGTATAAGCCTCCATTTTTTGCTGGGAAATTAAGCCCAGTCTACCAAAACTCTTTCCGAGTAATAGCTATGCCACATCTTTTGAGTGCTGCAGGAGCAGAATACGATCCAAAAACCCTCATCTATGAATGGAGAAAAGACGATTATGTTCTGGAAAGTCAGTCAGGGTATGGAAAACAGACCATTTCACTTGTGGGAGACAGCATTCCTCGGCCATATATCCTAAGCGTAAATGTCCACACACGGGACAACAGTGCACAGAGTAGCGATAGTATATCTTTGGACTATACCCAACCTTCAATAACTTTATACTCTGAAGACCCACTCTATGGACCACTCTTCAATAAAGCTCTTGGCTCATCATTGCGTATTGGTTCAGAGAGGGAAGCTGGTGTACGGGCCGTACCATTTGGTTTCAACAAACCCCAAGAAGGACTTGGCCAACTCTCGTGGGTCTGGTCAGTAAATGGGCTAACTCGTGCAGACCTGACTGCACATGAGAACATCATTTTGCGAGCGCCTGATGACAGTGCTGGCGCTTCTGTTATCGGTGTCACTATCCGTAACGAACGTGATATTCTACAGGGAGCCGATGCTGGGTTGGATGTGATATTTAGCGCGAGTCCATCGACCAGTCAAAACTCAACAACACTTTAATATTTTATGACTTCACATTTACACAAAACATCATCCTGGTCTGTTACTCGAGTTGTTTTTATCTTTCTGGCTATTTTTGTCCTCCAAGGATCAATCCCTGGAACACTCAAGGCACAATCCACCGAGCCACCTATGGACACGAGGGGTCTTCCGTCAAAGTATACACTTCTCGAACCACTACCTTGTATCAAAACCCAAGGGCTGAACTGTACTGAAGGTCAACAAATAAAGGAAGTTAATTTTAAGGAATATACTTTGTATGCATTCAATCTATTGATTGCCCTAGCGGCTGTCTCAGCAGTCTTTATGATCGTTTGGGGAGGATTCCAATACATGACTACGGACTCATGGCAGGGGAAGAATGAAGGCCTAGGCAAAGCCAAAAACGCCATACTGGGACTGGTGCTTGTTCTATGTTCATTCCTTATCCTAAAGACAGTGGATCCGCGACTTGTCGAGATACAGGATACTTTGGTGCCTCAGCTGAAACTTGATTACAACAAGAAAGCAATCAGTAATTTGTTCGACAGTTTAGAAAATGAAAATAATTCACTTTCGCAATATGACTCCAATCGTGCTGCAGGGAAGGAGCAACGTAATCAGATCAGACAAGATGCGGACAAACTTGGGGACGAGCGAAACGTACTTTCAGACCAATTGGAAGTTTATGATGAACAAATAAAGAAAAAAGAACAATCCGGGGAGGATGCTGATCTTCCAAATTTGATACAGGAGCGCGCTCAGATCGAAAAAGAACTCGACGAGAATCAAAGTAAAATCGATAAACTCGGAAGTTCTTATGCTTCTTCTCTGGCTGTAGATAATATCGATGGGCAGCGAGTCCAAGCACTCGCCGGAAGCACCGATACCAGCATCTTCGGTAGCAATTCAACCGTTTATAGTGTTGCGGATCTCAAAAGGCAAGAAACTGTCATAGATGCGAAATTCGAAACGGCAATGAAACAGCTGGAAAAAATTAGCAATCCGCCAGATCAGGAGGAGGAAAACAAAATAAGAAACTCTTATTATTACTCAAAAGCAATGATACAGGCTAAAGAAATTTCAGAAGGCTATTACGATAAATTCTCCCCCGACCAATTGCAGAAAGATACAGCCGCAGCAAGACAGATTGTCTCTCAAATTCCCGACCCACAATTAAAAAAGGATGCTGCTGATGCCATCGATGCAGCGAACACAAAACGTGCTGCTGAGCTTAAAAAGGGAAGAACAAATATTGGTGGAAGTTAATCATCATGAAACTCAAATACCTCCTTATAATTTTAGCGGTTCTCATCCTCATCGGCGCAGGTGCGGCGTATTGGTATTACTTTACTACAGCGGGAATAGAAGTTCCGGTGATCAATCCACCCACACCGACAGACTCCAACGGGGGATTCGTTCCATTCAATAGGCCTCCAACCTCAAGCAGCGCCGCATCTACAACTGCACCGTTGGTTTCGGCCACCTCAACACCTTCGAATGACACGACCGTCGCAAAGGTCCCAGGTCTTCGTCTTATCAGCAACACGCCCGTAGGCGGTTATGGGGCCAGCACGACAGCAGAGACTACCATTGTCCGATGGGTGGACCGAGGCCGAGGCAACATCTATGAAGCGTCTGGCGCAAGTCTGGAGATCCAGACACTGTCAAATACAGTAGTACCTCGTATATACGAAAGTGCTTGGAACAGAAACGGAACTGCATTCATAGCTTCTATGCTTCCAGAAAACGCTTCCACTCCAACCTCGGTCTATGTCGAGTTACAAAAGCAGATTTCAAGCAGCACTACTTCATATACATTGAAAGGTAAAAATCTTCCGAGCAATACACTGACCTACGCCGTCTCTCCGAAAGGGGACAAACTAGTTCTCCTCCTCGATGAGGGAAGTGAGGCTGTCGGTTATACCAGCACCTTCAGCGGACAATCTCTTACCCGACTTTTCAGCACGCCGCTCAAGCAGGTAACAATAGAGTGGCCTGAGGAAAGCTTTATGACACTGACTACCAAACCTTCTTATAGCCAAGACGGTTTCTTGTATTTTATAAGTAGCAAAACGGGTACCATGAAGAAAGTCCTCGGTCCTTTGGCCGGCCTTTCAACCAAAGTAAGTCGCGACGGCCGTTTTGTCCTAGAATCCTACGTTGAAGGAACCTCTCACGAATTGCACACTTCTATATACACTGTGGCAAAAAATGCCTCTGCCGTAACAGGATTTGTAACTCTCGCCGACAAATGTGTCTGGGGTAATTTCTATAAAGATGTACTCTACTGCGGTGTACCTACTCAGCCACCAACAGGACTTTATCCCGATGACTGGTATATCGGATCTATGAGTTTCAAAGATAAGATATGGCAAGCCAATGCTACTACAGGTGAACTCAAGCTGGTCTCAGCACTTAGTGGTCAAAATCGTTCTATTGATGCCTACGATCTGGGCTTGGACCGCAATGATAACTATCTATTCTTTATAAACAAAGATGACCTCACGCTCTGGTCGCTTGATTTGGTCGCACAGTAGAAATACTTTTCCTTTCAGGAATCGGGTAGGTTAGACTGTGCATCACTACTATATGCGGGAGTTCTATACCCCCATCCTTCAAAGAAAAGTATTTCTACTGTATGGCAACTTTAGCGCTCTGACGTGCGTATCTTTTTCGAATAATTAACTCCTGCGCCAAGGTAAAGAGGGAACTGACTGACCAATAGATAGCGATGATGGCCGCGGCCTGAGGAAAGCGTGCGGGAATAAGCCAATAAGTAGAAGCAAAAGCGATGAGGGGAACAAGAAACTTCATCTGCTTGCTCATATTTGTGGCAAGCTGTGTCGAGAAATCCCCCTTACCAGCTTCACGTTCGAGCACTGGTGGGCGTGACGACAAAGAGAAATGAAGCTGGGCGAACTGGATGATACCGGTCAAGATGGAAAGGACCAAACTCTTCTGGGTAAGGTCGATAAAACCAAGGAAACTAGTCTTGATGAGGGGAACGGAGACAAAACTATATAGCTGTGAAGCATCTATGGTAGGAATGATCTTGTAAAAAACTGAGATAAGGGCAAGGAGGATAGGGAGCTGGATGGCAATAAGGAGAACGCCTGCAAAAGGCTTGATCTTCTTTTCCTTGTAGAGCTGCATAACCTTGAGTGCCTGCGTTTGCTTGTCTGCTGAATATTGAGCCTTGAGTCTGTTCACTTCGGGTTCGATCTCTTTCATGCGAACCTGCGTAAGAAGGGAGGACTTGGAAAGGGGATAGAGGATGAACTTGATAATGATGGTAAAGATCACTACAGCTATACCCACGTCAATCCATGGCAGAATATCCATAAGATATACCAATCCGTTGTAGAGGGGCCTGAAAATCAGTTCGTGATACATATAGGTATACTATTCTACTTGATAATGCCTGCTTTAACAAAAAGCTGACTGAGATCTGACACTAAAGCCTCAAATTCCGCTTTAACAACTGCATCCTTTGCAAATACTGCTACATGAGCTGCCAGGAGAGTTTTTCCGTTTGCTTGGGCAACTTTCATAACTTCGGCAATAGACTCATATGTCTGGCGTCGAATTTTATTGCGGCCAACTGCTGTTTTTGCCACTTTCTTTGAAGCAATGGCTGCAAATTTGGCTCCGCCCGAACTTGCCGCCTGAGGGAGGAGACGTACGAGAAAAAGGGGAGAGTGGACAACCCTCCCTTTTTCCATGACTACCGTAAACTCCTCAGTAGTTAGTCTCTCTTTCTTTGGAAGCATATTTAGACAGCAATGCGGGCACGGCCTTTGCGGCGGCGACTCTGCAATACCTTTCGTCCAGCTGTTGTTCTGGAACGAGTGCGAAACCCGTGAGATCGGGCACGCTTTCGCTTCTTTGGGTTATATGTAAATGACATGTGCACTACTATGACAGATCTGTGTCCTTATTTCAAGTTTGATCGACGAGAATCTGGGAAGAGATTTTTGTTTTTAGGAATCGGCTAGGTTAGATCGTGCACACCTAATATGCACCTTCAGACTGTAACCTCATCCTAAAAACAAAAATCTCTTCCCAGATTCTCTGCATTCTCTACGAAATATGCTCAATTGGGGCCTGAAATTCCTAGTAGTACGCACATCCCCTCAGTAATTAGTGTGTTTTGCTGCCACAAACACATACAGGAGCACAAAAATTTCTCTGATGGACGAGGTTACAGTCTGAAGATGTACTTTAACAGGGCAGGAACTAACCTGACCGAGTTCTGAAGAGAAATTTTTGTGCTCCTGTATGTGTTTCTCCACTATCCACACTCATCCACAACTTATCAACATATTTCGAGACTCTCCACAAGTTTGCAAGTTTATAAACAGGTATATACTTATAGAAATTTTTTCATGCAGTCACGAAGGATTACCGAATTTTTTAAAATTTTCTTAGTGTAACCTCAAACAATGAACGATTACTCAAAAATGTGGCAGACCGCCCTTGTGGAAATTGAGCTTGCCGTATCGCAAGCCAATTTTTCAACCTGGTTCAAGGAAACCACCATTTTGCGTGAAGAGGAGGGGATAGTTTACCTAGGTGTGCCCAACTCCTTCACCCAAGAATGGCTCTACAAGAAGTTCCACAACTCCATTCTCCGCATTTTGCGCCAGATGAACGACCGCGTTCGCGCCCTGGAGTACGTCATCATCAAGGGAAGTGAGGGAAAGAAGGAGGAGAGTCGCAAAAAGCTCGGCAACGCACCGACGATGGCCATGCCTTTGCAGGATTTCTACATAAACAAGGAAGACAACCTCAATCCTCGCTACATTTTCGAAACGTTCGTCGTTGGCCCCTTCAATGAACTTGCCAACGCTGCCGCCCAGACCGTCATCAAGACTCCTGGCCACGCCTATAACCCTTTGTTTATCTACGGAGCAACAGGTCGCGGCAAGACTCACCTCATCCAGGCAGTAGGGAACGAGATCAAAAAGCTGCACCCGAGCAAAAAAGTCTTCTATCTGACCTCGGAACGCTTCGGATCCGAGTTCTTCATCGCCATTCGCGAGAATAAGGTCCAGCAATTCAAAGACAAGTACCGCAAATACGATGTGGTTATCATGGATGACGTCCAATTCTTCGCAGAGAAGGAAAAATTCCAAGAAGAACTCTTCCATTTCTTCAACACCTTCCATGACAGTGGCCGTCAGCTCGTCTTCTCCTCTGACCGTCACCCAAACATCATCCCTGGCCTAGAAGATCGTCTACGTGGACGCTTTAGTGCCGGCATGGTTATCGATATTCCGGAACCTGACCAAGAGTCGCGCCTCGCTATAGTGAAGACAAAGTGCAACATTCACAATATCACTCTTCCTGCGGACGTACTCGACTTTCTTGCCTCATCTATCGAAGACAACATTCGAGAGATAGAAGGTGTAGTCAACATCATTGCCTGCCAAACCCAGCTCAAAAACCGTGAACTCAACATTAACGAGGTCAAAAACATCCTCAAAAACAACACCAAGCCCAAGAAAATGATGTCAGTGAAGGATGTGGTGAAGGTTGTTTCAGAGTACTACAATGTCGACGAAGACAGCATCTACAACAAAACTCGCCGCAAAGAGGTGGTCAGACCTCGCCAGGTGATCATGTACATCCTCCGTGAAGATTTCGGGATCTCTTTCCCTTCGATAGGGGATAAGCTTGGGGGTAGAGACCACACTACCGTCATTCACTCCTACGAGAAAGTGAAGGAGGAGGTGAAGGGGGATGTGGTTTTGTCGCAAGAGATCAATCAGTTGAGATCGATGTTGTGATAGGGTAAAGTGAGGATAAAGTATGTGGACAGCTGTGTAGAACTTGGGGAAAGCCCCACAATAAGACAGGGGAAAACTCAGGGGCAAAAGCTTGATAAGAATAAGACGGTACAGAAACAAAATTCTTACACGACCAGACTCCCCCAACTGTTCATAAAAAAATATTTTTATACGGCCGAGTTGATGGGTAGAAAAACTTACCCACATCTCCACACCCCTAATAACAATATGTTTTGTATATAAGAAAAGAATAACTACTATTATGAAGCTGGAAATTGGATTTCAAAAACTCAAAGATATAATTTCACTTGTTGAACGCGCAGCAGGTAAGCACCTTTCACTTCCTTCACTTTCCTGTATCTTGATCGAGATCAGTAAAAACTCCGCCGTCTTTCGTGCCACAAATCTTGAGATAGGTGTGGAGGTTGTGGCTACAGCCAAAACCGAAGGAGAGGGTAGAGTTGCCGTCCCCGCACACATACTCTCCTCTTTTATTTCCCAGGCCCACAATCCAAACCAGGTCGTCCTTATGGAAGTTGAATCTGGAAATCTGGTACTTACTCTTAGTAAATCAAAAGCTGTCATCAAAACTCTTCCACCTGATGACTTTCCTACCATCCCCGAGGTTATAGACGGAAAAGAGTTTACTGTTCAACCTACCCCTCTTATAAAGGGTTTCAAGTCGGTATATTACAGTGCCTCTGCTTCTGGGGTGAAGCCCGAACTCTCGAGTATCTATATGTACAACGATGCGGACTACCTTGTCTTTGCTGCCACAGACTCATTCCGTCTCGCAGAGAAGAAAATAAAGCCCGACAAGGTGCTCTCTGTAGAGGGAACACTTATTCCTTTCCGTAACACATCCGATATCCTCCAGGTTTTGGAAAAGATAGGAAAGGAGGTTACCATGCGCATGAGTAAGAACCTTATTTCCTTCGAAGGCGAGGGTATTCGGGTGGTCTCACGTGTTATAGACGGCACTTTTCCAGATTATCGACAGATTATCCCCAAGGGTTTTGTTACCGAGGCAATCGTTCTCAAGGAAGATCTCCTCAAGGCTCTCAAAATCTCAAACATCTTCTCTGACAAGTTCAGTCAGACGCGCATCGTGGTCAATCCAAAGAAGAATATCTTTGAGATTCAGTCCAAGAACAATGATGTTGGGGAGAATAAGACCCATGTCGACGCCGCTTTGTCAGGCGAACCGGTCGAAGTAACCTTCAATTACAAGTATGTGGTGGATTGCTTCCAGTCCATAGAGGCAGACAGTGTCTCGTTGCAATTTAACGGCATTGGGAGGCCTATGGTGATCCGACCAGTCTCAGGTGATCAGACTTTTCTTTACTTGGTAATGCCAATGAATCGTTAGCAGCACTACGAATGGTGCCATCCGAATACACGAAACATGCTTTCAATTGCAAAATTCTTTGAGCGGATACAGAATAAACGCAGTAAGGACGTTTTTATCCGAACTGTAGTTCAAAGTGCTATACAAAAAAATACCGGAGCCGTAGTTCCGTTAGAGTTCGTAACCTTCAAAGGAGAAGCGGTGGCACTAAAAAATGTCAGCTCAACGTTACTCTCGGCGATTTTCATTAAAAAGAATCAGATACTCAAGGATATAAATGGGGAACAGGCGATACGGATAGTGCAGGACATCAGATAGAGAGGCGCGAAAATGTGGGGCGCTTACTTCGGGTGAAGTCACTTTAGCTAGCTAAAGTGCTTGTATACGGGGAATTACTTCACCCAGTCGAGTTTTATCACTGAGGCATTTGGATAAGGAGGAAGATCGTAAAAAAGTTCAGGGTCACCATCGATCTTAATTGTTTCGATAACTCTTCCGACTCCTGCATGACACACCATGAGGATATCTTCGGGGTGTTTTCCCCATTCATTGAGGAACGAGTGAACTCTTTCGAGAAATTTTCGGGGATCCTCTGCATTTTCTGCCGAAACCATTCGCTTTGAAGTGATCTCGTGTGTAGGTGTACCTGTAATGCTACCCATGTCGTATTCGGTGATGCGCGGATCAATAATTATTTCTCCGGTGTATCCAATAACTTCAGCAACTATCTTTGCTGCGTCGTGGAATAGAAGTTATTCACTAAAAGATAATTTCATGGAAGCTTCACCACGCGTATAGATGCTGTCATACATCACCACAGTCAAAGTGTTGTCTGTGGGGGAGAGACTGCCTGTGTCGGCTGGCACAAAGGAGATGTTGAGTGGGCTGGTTTCGGAAGCGGTCACAAATTTACCATTGAGATACACTTCAGTTTTACGTGCTGGGTTGGGTCCACTCAACTGGAGCTGGAGAACGAGTGGTAAGCGGGGATTGAGGGCAGTAATGGGTGTAGGTGAAATAATATTGACTGTAGGACTCTGTCCCGGCTGGTGCACGTTATCTCTTTCGAAAGGAATGGTTGTGCTAGCACTCTCCACAAACCCAGGATTGCTGAGTTTCCATTGGTTGTACCAGTTGCGCACAGCATATTCCCAGTACTCATACTGTGAGTCCGCTGAAGGGTTCGCAGGTGGAGGACCTGTAGGGTTTGTTTTATCTACCCACTGCAAGATACTGTGAACGTTGTTGAAAACAATCTCTTTGCGAGTTTCTGGTGGGGTATATTCCGTGGCTACTTTTCCAGAGACAGTGTCTATGGTGTATGAAACTCCGCCCTGCCAGATGCCACGAAATACTGGTTTGCCCTCGGTAAGTGGGGGAGGAGGAGCTTTGAAGTTTTCTACAGGCATATTCTTGACGGCTTCGGCCATGAAAGCTCCCCACACAGGCGCAATGATGAGACCAGCGATATTGTGTTGGAGAGGAGTGTTGTCGTTCTTGCCGGCCCAAGCTCCTACGACCAAGTTTGGAGTGAAGCCCATTGCCCAGACATCCCTAAAATCGTTGGTCGTACCAGTCTTGATGGCAACTTGGCGTCCAATACTTTCACCTACAGGCTTGAGACTATCCATACGAACATGTGTGTCAGAGAGGATATCCGAGATTTGGCGGGCTATCTCTGGGGCAAGAACTTGAGCAGCTGTTGTCGAGGCAGCTTCTTCAAGTACCTGACCCTTGCTGTTGGTAACTTTCAAAACAGAACGATATGGGTTGCGAGCACCATCGTTGGCAAAGACTCCGTAAGCACTGGTCATATCGAGGAGGCTTACTTCACCACCTCCAAGCACCAAGGTAAGTCCATAGCGGTCTGGGTCATTGAGACTAGTAATACCGAGATCTTCAGCTGTTTGGATAGAATCGTTGATGCCTGCGAGGTACAAGGTCTTTACTGCCGGAATGTTGCGCGAGTGTGCCAGAGCTTCGCGGATAGTCATAGGACCCGGATAAAGCTCGTCGTATTCTCCGGGAGAGTAACAGACCTTCTTGGGATCATCGGTGGGATTTTTTGGTTTGCCGTCCGGGTTGCAATGTGTGGAGAATTCAGTTTTTACGTCAAAAAGAACTGTTTCTGGGGTATAACCTTTTTTGAAGGCAGTTGAATATACAAACGGCTTGAAGGTTGAACCTGGTTGGCGTTTTGCGGTGGCAATGTTGTAGTTACCGTCGATTTTTGGATCAAAATAATCACGTGAACCGAGCATGGTCAGGATGTCCCCACTCTTTGGATCAATAGCCACCATGGCAGTGTTGCTGGCATTGTAGTTGGATTCCAGTGTCGGACCGAATTTCTTTACGACGTCCTGAGCCACTTGCTGCATTTTGTAGTCGAGAGTAGTGATCACGCGGAGACCTCCATTTGAAACAACATCCTCACCATATTTGTCGACCAGATATTCTCGGACGAACATGACGAAATGGGGAGCACGAATACCGGATTCATTTTTGGAAAGGAATTGCACTTTCTCGGCGATAGCGGCATCGTGTTGTTCCTTGGTGATCATGCCCAATATTTGCATGCGCTGAAGAACGAGATGTTGGCGTGCATCCAAGGCCTCGCGATGACTGCCATACGGAGAGTAATACGAAGGCGCCTGAGGAATAGCGGCCAGATATGCAGCTTGCGCGAGACTCACGTTTTTGGCCGGAAGTCCGAAAAAGGACATGCTTGCCTCCTCGACACCATAAATAGTGCCTCCATACGAAGTTTCATTGAAATACATTTCCAAGATCTGATCCTTGGGCAACAGGCGAGTGAGTTTGAGAGCAAGAACCCACTCTTTGAATTTTCTGGAAAGAGTCTTGTCCTGAGTGAGGAGGGAATTTTTGACCACCTGCTGTGTAATGGTCGATCCACCTTGACCGCCGAGGAGGTCGTGAGCTACTAGGTTCGCGAATACTGCTCTGACTATAGACAGTGGTTCGATGCCGATATTTTTGTAGAATCCAGAGTCCTCAATGGCAATGGTGGCTTGTTTGATGGCAGGGGAGACATCGGCGATATTCACGCTTGTACGGCGAGTATTAACACCTGTATCATACAAAAGAAATGCACCGGTGCGATCGTAAATTTTTGTTGACTCGATGACTTTTCGGGAAGTAAAGGATTGAAGGTCGGGCATCTTGAGAGTGGCAACCCAGAGGGCGGCACCTCCAACCATAATAAGTCCGAGAGAGATTCCTAGGAGAATAAGGCCTTTCGCCAGGCGTTTCATATGTGCGCGGCGTCGTTTCATTACGATATATAGTATAGCACCCTGAGGATTTAAACCTCCCACTTATCAGCAAATGGGTCAAGCTCCTCTTCGTCTAGGCCAGATTCGTCTCCTTCGGAACCTTCTGCGACTGATTGTGATTCCAAAAGGGGATCAGCAACCAATTTATCGATAGGTCCAATAATATCTTCGCGCTCTTCGATCTCCAAAACTACTGGAATCTTTTCTTTGGGCGCAAAAATCTCCCCATCCAGAGCGCTCTCATCTTCCGGGAGAATATCTTCGGGTTTCTCAACGACTTTCTTGTCTTTTGTTGCCTTGGTAGCTGACGGTTTCTTTTTTGAAATGATATTTTTTCCTTGTGTCATAGCGTATGTTGTATCAAACGCGAAAAGTTTTTGCAAGAAATAAGAGTTGGGGATAAGGGAAAACGGGGGCCTAAGAAACATGAGTTTGCAGGACACGGATATTTTTCTGCTGAAAAATTCCTAGAGCTCGCTCCGTCGAGCCTCGCTATGTCCTGCAAACTCATGTTTCTTCGGCGCCCTTTCAGCCAACCCTCAACAGTTTTTTATTTTTGCAGATAACAAAGCGCGCTGTGGGTGAGAGCAACGGCGATGGCGTCGTATTCGTCATCAACGCGCTTTTTCGCGGGCAGTTTTACGAGAAGTTCCACCATTTTTATCATTCGATCCTTGTCGCTGGTGCCGTCGCTCGTTATGGCGGTTTTTATTTGCATCGGAGCATACTCGAACACTGGAACATCTCGTTTGAAGGCCTCATACATAATTATTCCTCGTGCTTCCGAGACTCGCATAGCAGTCTTTTGGTTCTTTGTTATAAAAAGCGTTTCTATGGCGAGTGATTGCGGTCCGTATTCGTCGAGGATACGCCCTACTTCCGTACCGATTTGGAGGAGACGTTTGTTAATCGGATCTTTTGCCGAAGTTTGCAGACAATCAGAGTAAAGCACGGTTTCCTTGCCCTTGAGAGGTTTCTCTATGATTGCTATGCCCAGCCGGTCGTATCCGGGGTCGATGCCTAGTATTTTCATATACGGAGTATAGCGCAGGAAGAAACAATTTTCCTCGAAGGATGAGGGTATAGAACTCCCACGCATATTAGTTGTGCACGATCTAACCTACCCGATTCCTGAGGGGAAAATTGTTTCTTCCTGAGCGTTTACTCAGCATTCGTGAAAATATCTTGCACTTCGTCGTTGGCCTCTAGTTCTTCTACAAGTTTCGTAAGTAGTTCAATATCCGCATCTTCAAGAGGCATGGTTGAGGTTGGTGTCCAGATTGCACCAGTTTTTTGGAAGGCCCATGAGGCACTACCTGGGGAAGCAAGCTCGAAGCCGTTCAGTGAAAGGATGTGCTTAACCTCCTGAGCTGCCTTGTTTTTGTTTTCTGTGAGGGCTGAAATGAGAATTGCCACACCTCCTGGACCGTATGATTCATAAACGATAGCTTCCATGCCAGCACTATTGTCCGTCGCACCTTTTTTAACTGCGCGGTCGATAGTGTCATTGGGCATATTTTCTGAGCGTGCCTTTTCGATGGCAGCAGCCAAACCGGGGGAGGAGAGATTGCCTCCAGCTTTCTTGGCTTCTACTGTAATAAGACGAACATACTTGCCGAAAACTTTACTCTTCTGAGCGTCGTTCTTGGCCTTGATATGTTTGATTTTTGAATACTTGTTATGACCTGACATGGGACTTTATTTAACACTCTTAAATGAGTTGGCGATGTCCAAAAGAAGCTTCTGGGCATCATGACCGGAAGTAAGGAAGACAATGCCGTTGGCGGTCTTGCCGTCCTCCATTGTCGCTGTGCCGTCGAATTGGAGGTTCACTACGCCAGAAATATCACCGTCTTCTGGGCGGAGGGGGGAGAGGCGAATAAATGCCTTGTATCCATTTTTGGTGACGAAAGGCTGAATGATATTGAGGTTGGTGGATGTGGCAGTGATGGCTTCTATAAAGCCTGCGTCAAAGTGCGCGAGAGCAACGTTGATCTTGTTCTGTCCAAATGGTCCCGGAGGAGTGGTACTGGAATTTGTAAGGATAAGAAATTGAGCTTCTTGCGGGGTCCATGTAGCGGCACGGGCATCGAAATCTTTTGCATAAGCAGCAGAGAGTTGAGGCTCTGCCTTCTCGAAGGCTTGAGGAGAAGGATATTTTACTAGGACGCTTTGGTATTTGGGAGTAGTCGAGAGACGGTTGCCAATGTCCCAGTCCTTTGATGGGCTCCAGATACCCCAGCCGGAAGGGAGGGTGAGTTCATAACCAAATTTTGTATTTGTAAATCCGGCAGACGCTGAAGAAACTCCGCGACCGCTCTTAACTGCCGCGATAATGATAAGGATGAGGACAACAAGGGCGATAATAATAAAGTACACTCTCTTATTTGATTTTTTTGGTGTTGTGGTTGGTTCCATGGGTTGAGTATAGCGTATGATTTTATTATTACAATAACTTAGCTGTACCTTTCTCGCCTAAGTGCGCATAAGCTTTATCTGTTGCAATCCTTCCTCGTGGGGTTCTCTCGAGAAGGCCGCATTGGATGAGGTACGGTTCATAGACGTCCTCTATGGTAGACATCTCCTCTGAAAGTGCGGCAGCTATAGTGTTCAAACCCACAGGTCCTCCGCCGAATTTGGTAACAATAGTACGAAGAATATCCCTATCAGCGTTGGTTAGTCCGATATCATCTACTCCGAGCATGTCGAGTGCCTTGTCGACAACCTCCTTGGAAAGAGGGGATTTGTGAATCTGTGCATAGTCGCGGCATCTCTTGAGGTGATAGTTGGCCGTACGTGGGGTAAATCGCGAACGCTTGGCGATCTCTACGACTGCATCGTCGTGAATTTCGATATCTAGGATCTTTGCTGAACGTTTGATGATCTGCCCGATCTCTTCGTTGGTATAAAACTCAAGCTTGAAAACACCGCCCGAGAAACGTGACCGCAGTGGTGCCGACAACATCGCGATACGGGTGGTGGCGGCTATGAGAGTGAATTGGGGCAGGTCGAGCTGGATGGTTCTGGCTGAAGGCCCCTTGCCAATGATAATGTCGAGGGTACCCGACTCCATAGCAGGGTAGAGGATCTCTTCGATGGCCTTGTTGAGCCTGTGGATCTCGTCGATAAAGAGGATGTCACCTGATGAGAGATTTGTAACGATGGAAGCTAGGTCACCAACCTTGAGAATGGCTGGGCCAGAAGTGACTTTTATTTGCGCTCCTGTTTCTTTGGCGATGAGATGAGCAAGTGTGGTCTTGCCCAGGCCGGGAGGACCATAAAAAAGGATATGTTCAGGGGGATGATTGCGTTCTTTGGCCGCAGTAAGAAGAATGTGGAGGTTATCTTTGATGTTTTTTTGCCCAACATAATCATCCCAGCGCGAAGGGCGCAGGGTATTATCGAGAAAACCTGTTTCTCTCTCTTCGCCACCTGCTGGTGGAGGAGTAAGGGCGTCTGTAGGGGAGGGTATTGACATTATTGTAAGAGTATGCTAGTCTATCTGGCAGTGAGACATTGCTGCACGATAATATAAATTCATAGTCATATCTGCCCGACTTCTCCATATTACCTCGTTACTCTCTGTTTTTCGAGCTCATGAATCTCAAAGCAAAGGCCTTCCCAGGTTTGGGTATAGTGCTAAGGACATTTTGGTTGTCAGACTTCGGTCTTTCGTACTGAAATTATCCTCGGGACTCTACCTCGCTTAACGCATCACGCGATAAGATTTTGCTTTGAGATTCTTGTGTTCGATATCTAATTCCATATTCGCGCACCGTCATTAAAAATGCAACGGACAAGTACACTGCATCATATTAATTTACAGAGCTGCAAGTACCTCTTGTAATATTTAGACTCGATGCTGGAGACTTTGGTGCTTGAGATAATCTTTTTGTTCGTTCTCCGCATGGTCGAGTTCACTCTTTTTTGCCAAGATACCTTTCTTGAGAGCCTCTAGGACATCAGAAATGATCTCGTTATTGCGTTCAACACTCGCAAGTTCACTTTCGAGACGGGAAACCTCAGTTTTCAAAGTATCGGCTTTGGACTTTTTTTCTAATGCTTGTTCGCGGAGTTCATTCCTTGTCTTCTCAATGGTCAGTGTATGTGAAGATGTGGTCGAGAGAGTAGTCTCATTTTTTCGAACCCCGGCTTCCAAGCCTGTTATTTCTGACTCCGCCTTCTTTATATCTGCTTCTTCCTTCACAATTTCCGATTGTTCTTCTCGCATGTGAGCCTCCAGTTTTTTTATCTCGGTCTGATCACCTCTGATAGCCGTTCTGTGTTTGACTATTTCACCTTGCTTCTCAATCACTTCTTTTTTGAGTTCTCCGATCTCTGTTTGATTATTCTTTATGGTAAGTTCAACCTTTTTAGAATCTTTACCCGATGAAGCACTTTTTGTGCTCTGAGCTTGGCTTTCAAGACTGCGTACTGCACTGTCATACGTCTTGATTTCTTGTTTTTTTGTTTCAATAGTCTTTTTGAGTGTTGCTGCTTTTGTTTCGGCTAGTTGCAGAGCAGACGCTTTTTGTTGAATTTCATTTTTATTTTCCTGAAGCTCATTTCGAAGCTGATTGATATGTTGGGTGAGAAAATGTGGATCGCTCATGGTAGTAGGGGATACGTTTTATATTATATTGAAATAACTCTTCCAAGCTCATCGAGGGAAGTAATACCGGTTAATATTTTGATAACCCCGTCCTGCTTCATGGTTAGAAGGCCTTGTCCTTGTGCCGCAACCCATATTTCGCGGTCGGTTGAACCAGATTGTACGGCCTGTTCGACTTTTTGATTCATAACGATAGCTTCGTATACACCTGTACGTCCCTTGTAGCCCGTTTTGTTACATTTCTCGCATCCGACAGCCACCCACATCTTGCTACGGTCAGCTGGAATGAGAGACTTATCTTCAATCTCATTAAGAACAGTCTCGATAAAGGCCTGAGACTCTCCTTCAAGAGGAGTTTCTTTTTTACAATCTACACAGAGGCGGCGGAGAAGTCGCTGTGCCATTGCTACGCGGAGTGCTGAAGGGATAATGCCCGAGTTTGCGCCGAGCTCGATGAGGCGGGGGAATGTACCAGCGGCGTCATTGGTATGTAGGGTAGAGAAAACCAAGTGACCAGTCAACGCCGAGTTCAGAGCAATCTCGGCGGTTTCGTTGTCGCGGATTTCACCAACCATGATGATGTCGGGGTCTTGGCGAACTGCGGCACGCAAACCTTCGAGGAATGTGTAGCCTTTGTCGTTGACCTGGGTCTGAACAATGCCAGGAAGGTGATATTCGATAGGGTCTTCGATGGTGATGATTTTGACGCCGGGATTGTGCACTTTCTTTAGAAAGGCGTAGAGAGTAGTAGTTTTACCAGATCCGGTAGGTCCGGTGGTAAGAATCATGCCGTCAGGACGCTCGATCTCTTTGTTGAGAAGCGTAAGAAGTTTTGGGTGAATGCCCATGTCTTCGAGGGGGACATTGATGGACTTTGGATTGAGCAAGCGCATCACGATGGATTCGTTGTATGCGCCAGGGAGAATAGATACACGAACCTCAATGTCGCCGATAGGCAAGCGAATACTGAAACGCCCGTCCTGGGAATCTTTCTTGACGTTAAGCTTCATGCCAGCGATGAGTTTGATACGAGAAAGGAGTAGGGCATAGGTCTCGATATCGAAACGAACAACCTCAGTGAGTACACCATCGAGACGATATCGCAGGCGGATATAGGCTTCTTCTGGTTCTAGGTGGACGTCGGAAGCATTTACCGCTAGCGCTCCTGCCACTATGGTTTCCAATATTCTGGATACGCGATAGCTCTTCTTGCCAGCCAAGGTAGTTTCCAGGATGGAAATGATGGTAGGTAAACTTTTTGCTTCATTGATGATGGCGGTGATCTCATCACTCGAGATTTCGAGAGAGCCAGCCTTGCTCTCATAGGCAAAAGAAAGGTCGGCATACATTTTCCAAGCCTTTTCGAGACCAAGAGTAGAAGTGATAAATAGTTCTGGTTCATATCCCTTCGTCTTGAGCTCTTGGACAATGGTGGCCACTTTCTCGTCTTGCGGATTGCGTACAGCGAGCTTGAGTCTTTTGTTGATGAGGGCAAATGCCGCAACCTTGTTTGCTCGTGCAATATCTTCATGAACAAGGCGTAGGGCGTCAGTATTCACAGGTGTAACGGTTAGGTTTACGTATTCGAGGCCGTATTTTCCGGAAAGGATCTGAACAAGATCCTCTTCCTCTTTGTTGTGAAGTTCTGTTAGTTTCCTATTTTGCTTATCTTCATCAAAAGTTATGGTCATGTGGGTAAGTATATCGCATTGGAGGGGGACACGGAACTACAAGATATGAGTTTGCAGGACACGGATATTTTTCTGCTGAAAAATTCCTCGTGCTTGCTCCGTCGAGCCTCGCAAGGTCCTACAAACTCATATCTTGTAGTTCCGTAGCCTTCAAAATTGCGCTACTATGGCCACATGCTAGGAAAATACACTTCACATTCAATAGAAGAGACGGCTGAGATTGCGCGGAAATGGTTGAAAGAAATTTCGGTGAAATATGCCGACAGCAATACGGCTCTTGTTGTTGGTTTGTCGGGCGATCTGGGGGCAGGGAAGACCGCTTTTACAAAAGCGATAGCCAAAGAGCTTGGTATTACCGATGAGGTAACGAGTCCAACATTTGTGATTATGAAGCAGTATCCGATCACTCAATCTTCCACGCCCTGGAAAAAACTTATTCACATAGATGCATATAGATTGGAAAGGGCAGAGGAGGTACAGGTACTTGGATTTGGAGAGCTTGTTGCAGATCCTAAAAATCTGATTTTGATTGAATGGCCTGAAAATATTGGACCGGCATTATCATCTATACAGGCATATAATTTTATACAATTTTCAGTCCCGCCAGATACAGATACTAAAAAACGGGAGATTACTTTCCAGTAAGTCCCGTTTTTTGGTTCAACAAAAACTATCTGCAGATTTCCATGGCCGTACCACTAAAACTCATATTCACAGCATTAAGTACCTTGTAATAAAAATTTACCGGAACCATAAAGCTGATATTGGCTGTAACAACATTGCCGGATATTCCGTTATTGATTTTGCTTGACGCGATGTGGTTGCTTACCGAGTTGGTGGATCCGATATAACCTTCAAGTATCACCTGACTGGTAATGCCAGAAGGATTTGAAGAGTATGCCACCACCATGAGTGGGTTTCCTGTTGTGTTGTGTACAACAACACCGTCAGTAATTGATACGCCATAATTACTGCAACTTGCTGCTGCTGGCGTTGGGATAGGTTGCCATTTTGCATTTCCACTGGCATCGGATGTGAGCACACTGCTACTTGCGACTCCGTCGGTTACCGCCAGTGTTCTTGTGACTAGAGTATCTGCAACAACACCACCAAGAACTTTGAGGAGTTCAGGGCCTGTAGGTGCGGTGATTGAACCAAGCCCTAATTTGCCCATCTTTCCCTGGCCTGTAGCGCTGGCATTGATAGGAGCATCACAACCAGGGTTTCCTGTGACACAGGTAGGAGGAGCACTAAGAGGTGCTGTCCAGTCTGCAATAGCTGACAAACTGAATGCTCCGAGGGTGAGACCTGCGATGACTGCAACTTTCTTGATAAATGACATGTTGTTCTTCATGGTAATGCTGTTAATTTATTTTAATTGATTAATCATCTCTGCTCGCTGCTCCGTTGTCACTGTTGATTTTGTCTTGGAGAGAGATGTGATCATTTTTTGCGTATCATCGACAGTAACGGCTGAGGTTGAGGTTTGGAGGGAGGCGATCATCTCTTGTCTGAGCTCCGCGGCGGTCTTGGTGTGTGTTACAGGAAGGGGAGGAGTTACGTCTACTTTTCTTGAACCTGCTATAGCCCAGTATGACACCCCGATAATGATGGCACCCAAAGCTGCCCAGAGAGCAACCTGTGCCCTGCGGTGGTGATCTTTTTTCGAAAGAGAAGAGGGAAGAACTTGTGGATTGAACGATTCCATTGCAGAAAATTATATCATCGATTGGTGTGGAGGGTGCGGAAAAACTGTGGACAATCATGTACAATGACCACATGAACGAGGTAGTAAAAGCAAAAAAGGGAGAAATTACCCACAAACGTCTCATTCTTCTCGATGCGCACGCTATCTTGCATCGCGCATATCACGCTTTGCCCGATTTCTCGACTTCAAGGGGTGAACCTACGGGTGCCCTCTATGGTATTTCGACCATGCTTATCAAGATTATTGAAGATTTGAAACCGGATTATGTTGTGGCTGCATATGACTTGGCCGGACCAACATATCGTCACGAGGCATACAAAGAATACAAGGCTGGTCGCAAGAAAGCAGATGATGCTCTGGTTGCTCAGATGAAGAGTTCCCGCAGAATATTCGAAGCATTCGACATTCCTATATATGACAAGGCTGGATTTGAGGCGGATGATATGTTGGGCACCATTGTCGCACAAATAAAAAATAAAGAAGCAAAAAGCAAAGAAGGAAATATCGACATCATTATTGCATCGGGCGACATGGACACACTTCAACTTGTCGATGACAAAAAAGTGCAGGTTTACACTCTCAAGAAGGGGATCAAGGATACTATTATGTACGACGAGGATGCTGTCATGGCCCGGTTTGGTTTTGGTCCCAAACTTATTCCTGACTACAAAGGTCTTCGCGGTGACCCGTCTGACAATATTATTGGGGTCAAAGGCATTGGTGATAAGACTGCCACGATATTGATCACAACTTTTGGCACTATTGAAGATATGTACAAGGAGTTGGAAAAAGGCGCAGCCGGAGAAAAGAAATTTATTGCCGCCGGCATTACTCCGAGAATTATTCAACTTTTGAAGGATAACAAAGAAGAAGCCGAGTTTAGTAAAATGCTTGCCACCATTCGCCCTGATGCGCCGATCGATTTCAAATTACCTGAAAAGTCGTTTATGCATGCTTTGGACATCAAGAAGATCAATGCTTTATGGAATGAATTGGAATTCCGAACATTGGGTCAACGCCTCGAAGCGATGATGGGCGGACTTTTCTTTGGGATGAATTCCTCGATGCCGGCTCCGGCACCTAAAAAAGAACTACCAAATATTCCAAAGGATGAGGTTGAGAAAGTTGGCGTTGCCCTCTGGCTTATTCGTTCCGATATGACCAATCCTACACTGGAGGATGTTTTTTCATTTGCCAAGACCGAGAATTTCGATGAGGCGCGTACAATAATCTTTGATGAAATGAAAAAGCGCGGGCTCGACACGGTCTATAACACCATCGAGGCACCACTTTTACCTATTGTCGGTCGCATGGAAAAAAGGGGAGTACTGATAGATCGAAAACTTCTTAAAGATCTGGCAAAGACATACCACAAAGAAGCAGATCGTCTTCAAAAGAAAATCTGGGAATATGCGGGGGTAGAATTCAATGTGAGTTCACCGAAACAACTCGGTGAAATCTTGTTCGATAAATTGGAACTCACTGCCAAGAATATGAAAAAGACTTCGGGCGGTGCCCGCTCGACACGCGAGTCAGAACTAGAAAAGCTCAAGGATCTGCATCCTATCGTGCCTCTCATCTTCGAATATCGCGAGCTCACCAAGCTTCTGGGGACGTACATAGACACTATTCCCGATATGCTCGACGAGAACGATCGACTTCATTCGGATTTTATCCCAGCCGGCACAACTACAGGTCGCATGGCTTCGCTTGATCCAAACCTGCAAAATATTCCCGTAAAGACCGAGCTTGGCCGCGCTATTCGCGGTGCATTTATCGCTAGTCCAGGATTTTCTTTGGCGGCCTTTGATTATTCACAAGTGGAACTTCGTATTGCCGCTTTTCTTTCTAATGATGAAAAATTGATAGAGATTTTCAAAAGCGGGCAGGATGTTCATACATCAGTAGCCTCATTTGTTTTCAAGGTTCCGCAAACCGAAGTCACCGCCGACATGCGCCGTCAGGCCAAAGTTATCAATTTTGGCATTATATACGGGATGGGTGTGACGGCTTTGAAGCAAAATCTGGGCAAAGAAACCACCCGTGCTGACGCTCAGAAATTTTATGATGAATATTTTGCAACCTTCTCGTCTTTGGCTGCGTATCTCGATGCGGTGAAAGCAGAAACCGCACGTCGAGGTTATACAGAAACCTTCTATGGTCGCCGTCGTTATTTTGAAGGTATCAACTCAAAGCTTCCATTTATTAAGGCTGCAGCCGAGCGCATGGCCATCAACGCGCCTATCCAGGGAACAGAAGCCGACGTAGTTAAACTCGCCCTGATAAAAATAGATGAGTTTATCCAAAAAGAGGGACTTGCAAATGACGTGTTCCCGCTGCTCCAGGTACATGATGAACTTGTCTACGAAATCCGCGAAGAAAAAGTGCGGGAGATCGCACCGAAAATCGAAAAGATAATGGAGTCAGTGATGGATCCGAAAGATACAAAAGGAGTCGTACTCGTCGCGAAGAGTCATATAGGGAAGAATTGGGGTGAGTTGAAATAAAACTATGCTCTATATATTCCACGGTTCTGAAATAGACAAATCTCGCGAAAAGGCTCATGCTCTTTTGAACTCTTTACGCACCAAAAAACCCGATGCGGCTTTTATAAAGGTAGAGGCAGACCAGTGGGATGCAGAAATGATCAAAAGTCATCTCGAAAGTCAGGGTTTGTTTTCAAATAAATATATAGTGTTCCTCGATCGTGTGACAGAAAAAACAGAGGCGCGCGACGAATTTCTCGATCTTCTGCCAGAGATGAAAGAGTCACCGAATATTTTCATAGTCTTAGAGGCCTCAGTAAAAGCAGATCTCAAGAAAGCTTTTGATAAAAATGCAGAGAAAGTTATGGAATCAGAAAAGCCGGCCGCAGCAAAATCTTGGGGGACGGACGGATCGGCAAAAAAAGATTTCAATGTCTTTGCACTTGCAGATGCTCTCGGTAGTCGTGATGCCTTCAGATCATGGGTTATATATAGAGAAGCTGTGGACAATGGTCTTGAGGCCGAAGCTATCCTTGGAACACTGTTTTGGCAGGTGAAGTCGATGGTGCTTTCGCAAAATGCAGGGAGTGCAGGGGAGTCAGGATTGAACCCATTTGTTTTTAGTAAATCAAAACGATACGCAGGAAATTTTTCTGAATCCGAATTACAAGGGCTTATGGAAGAGCTCATAACGATTTATCATGATGCTCATCGCGGGATGCTCGATGCTGAACTCTCGACAGAGAGATTGATGCTTGGAATAGGGAAGACACAGTCCTGATATAGCTTGCCTGGAGAATACTTGTCTGTTAACTTACGAGTAGCAGTGAAACCCGGTTGAGAGAAGGATTAAGCTTATGGCTCGAAAAAATCATGATGCACGGATCAGGGAGGCGCGCGCCCGAGACGCAATAGCAAAGCAGCAGCGGATGAAGAAGCCGCGAGAGGGTAGTTCTTATCAGGAAAAACTCCGGGCAAAAAGAGCAGGCACATGGGTCCCGCCGGAGCGGCGACCCGGACCAGAGGCGGTGATCAGCGTTGAGATGGTCAAACGGACGACCTATCCAACGTCCCCTTCATCTCCGTATGGGTGGATGCGAGAGCGTGCGGACGAGACTGACGATTATCGCTCCTCATACTGATGGGTACGGTGCATGCGCGAGGGGGGGGTAGTAATACCTCCTCTTTTTTATTACTTTTATTGCGCAAAATCGCGACTATGTTAATCTGTCTTTGTGCGTGTAATAGTGTTGCGCCCATATATCCATATAGGCGCTTCGCTCGAACATACTGCGAGTGTAGGAA
>JAZKAW010000004.1:255136-256505 GCA_040388945.1 Patescibacteria group bacterium | reverse complement strand
GTGCCGGATAATTTTAAGCAATATGTAAGGCAGCAGCAGCGTTGGAAAAAGTCATGGGTGCGCGAGACCTTTATTGCTTGTCTCTTTATGTGGAAAAAAAATCCGGTTGCGGCGCTCTCATTTTATTCGTACATGTTTTTGGCCTTCTCTGCACCCGTCGTATTCTTCCGTGCCATTCTGTACCACCCTCTCTTTGTTACGCATGATTGGCCATTCGCATATCTATTCGGCCTTGGCATTATGCTCGTTCTTCACGGTATTTACTACAGAAATCATGTCAAAGACTCGCCATGGTTCTTGCCCGCTATCACGTTCTGGTTCTATACGGTGATGCTCATGTGGCAGTTACCGTGGGCCTTCGTGACCATGCGCGACTCGCGATGGGGAACCCGTTAAATAATATGAAAAATCAGTCTGTAAAGTTAAAAGTTCATAAAGTTTGTAAAGTCCACACCCGAATGCTCCGACTTTATAGACTTTCGGCTTTATAGACTTTCGACTTACCTCCATGATGTATTTCACACTCAGTAAAAAGAAGATTTCGAGCGCAACCATTTTTGCACTCATCCTGGCCGCGACTCTCACCGTAGGTATTTACTATGTCAATTCACTTCCTGATGAATATACTCGTCTGAGTAGTCTGCGTACGATGATGTTGATGCCATTCAGGGCTTTCTCGTACGGTATCAATTACACGACGAGCGATTCTACTTCGCGTCACATTTCTCTGGCGGCCCTCGGAAACCTGGTCAATCCGGGGAAGATTACTATTTCCACTGCTACTACAACTGTGGCTCGAGATGTGCCGGTACTCCTGTATCACGGTATTGTGGACGAGTCTGATCGTTTTAGTATGACCCCAAAAACATTTGCTGATCAGATGTTTACTTTGAAACGAGCAGGCTATCACACTGTCAGCCTCGAAGACTTCAACGCCTTTCTTCGTGGTGAAAAAGTTTTGGATAATGGATCTTTTGTACTGACCTTCGATGATGGTCGTCTCGATTCGTACTATGGTGCAGATCCGGTCCTCCAGGCTCTAGGATTTACCGCGGTCATGTATGTGGCAACAGCTGACTCGCTCCATGTGGATCGTCCTTTGCCTAGTTACTACCTACACGAAGGTTTGCTTAGCAGGATGGTGCGTTCTGGACGATGGGAACTTGGTTCACATGCTATCCAGGAATCTGGTGGATTTGTCCCCGTCGATGCGTCAGGCACCAAAGGTAATTTCTTGAGCAACAAAATGTGGCTGGGTGATAAGGGGAGATTGGAGAACGACGATGAGTTCCGTACACGTATTACTAGAGAACTAACGGCGTCAAAGAAGGATCTACAAGATATTTTTGGTATTTCTGTAATTTCTATG
>JAZKAW010000004.1:235674-255126 GCA_040388945.1 Patescibacteria group bacterium | reverse complement strand
TGGAGATTATGGTCAACAAACAGTCAATTATCCAGGTTCTGTTGAGACAGTTAATTCTATTGTATCTACCAACTATACACTGGCATTTCAACAGGTATGGTCCAATGATTCGCTCTTCACATCAAACCATCCTGGTGACGATCCGTATCATTTGCGTCGTATTGAATCGGGTACTGATTGGAGTGGAGAAAAATTGTTACACCTAATAGAAAATGCCAGAAGTAAGAGTCTGCCATATACAGATATGTTTGTAACTGATAATGGGTGGAAGCATAGCTGGGGCGGCGTAGATGTTGGTAATGGTCAGTTGTTTCTCAAGGCCACTACCACTTCGACTGGAGCCTTGGCCTTTCTTGATGGTAGCAGTGATTGGAAAAATTATGGTTATTCTGTCGTCACTTCTCCTGGGCCAGATAGTTTTGTATTTTTAATTGCCCGATATCGTGATGACCAGAACTATGCGAGCTGCTGGTTCTCTGATACTCAGGTGAAAATTGCACAAAAGATCAATGGATTTACGACCACTCTGCTCAGTGGTAAAAATCATATAACTTCGGCAGGTTCAATGCCTTCGTATGGAATAGAGGCCGAGAATAATACCATCCGATGTTTCATTGACCGTCGGGAAGTGGCCTCTACAACTATCAGTCCAGCACTAGGTAGGGGAGGCATCGGAGTGGGTACCTGGCAGAGTCAGGAGAATGACGCCACAGCCTCGATCTTTTCACTTGAAGCACATGATCTCTAATTTCAGTACCAAAACCTATCTTTGGGCTCTTGGGGCGGCCTTGGTGGTCATCGCTTTCTTTGTTGCTGGGGCTGTTATTCCGCACAAGATAGAACAGACTGCACAGACGCAGGAATATCTGGATAATGTGGCTACGATAGCCTCAGCTATCCGCTCACCATTCGAGTACACATTCAACGTTGATGGTATCCTGGCTGAGTCGGGTACATCGTTCGAGAGTATCAGTCCATACTGGTGGGTGGATTCGGGCGGACTGCTTCTGATACACTCGGGGACAGGAAGTACCATCCAGGGAGATCTGCCACAAAATAACAGATGGCGTATGGCTTATGCCGGATCCAACCCGACCGATACTGATGACGGACTTCATCCACAAAATATTTTCCGCTTACTTACGCGCAGTCAGTGGCACAATTTTCGCCAAGAGATGTATTTTCGTATAAATAAGACAAATCTCAGTTCTAGTCCCAATCGCAATGAATCTAACGGCCTTCTCTTGTTCAATCGCTATACCGACTCGGCGGACCTCTACTATGCGGGCATCCGTGTAGATGGCCATGCAGTTATAAAGAAGAAACTAAAGGGAACTTACTATACGCTTGCCGAGGCCTCTATTTTTCCTGGTGCATACGATCGTGCCAATACTCCGAATCTTTTGCCACAAAATAAGTGGATCGGGCTGCGAAGCGAGGTTACTACTTTGGGTGCGGACCACGTGAAAATTCGGTTGTATGTTGATGAGGGAGAAAAAAACGAATGGAAACTGGTCGCTGATGCCGACGACTTTGCGGCGGACGTGCCCGTCATCGATGAGCGTGGCTACGCTGGAGTGAGAACGGATTTTATGGACGTGGATTTTAAGGGATTCAAGATAGAGGAGTTGTAGGGCAACGAACTTTCGCATTTTATTGGCAATTTCATCTCTGCTCAGACAGTCCTCGAACACCAAAAGAAAAATTCTTCCTTCGTTGCCTAGCAGTCCCTGTAAAATGTGCTAACCTATATATCATTATGGGACCAACAGAAGATAAACCACTAGAAAAAATCACCAAGGAAAACCTCTATACGGGCACCATGGTTCTTTTGAAGTACATGGGGCAGTATAGGAAGGAGATCATTACGCTCAGTGTCATGGGTATTTTTTCAGCTATTGGTAATGGCACCATTCCTTATATCACCGGCAAATTCTTCGATAGTATCACCACGCATGGCATGGTCACCATTCTTTCGTATGTTTTGCCGGTCTATCTTGCGTTACTTATTCTTTGGGCTATCGTCCAGTTCATCACCTACATTCTCGATTGGCGCATCAATATCTTGAGTGAGAAATTTTCCAATGTTATCTGGTTGGATTATTTGAGTAAGGGATTCGGTTACCTTCTTCTTTTGCCTGTTGCATTTCATAAAACAAACAAAATTGGGGAAATCAGTAACAAAGTAAACTTGGCAGCAAATGCGCTTGAGACCATCGCTGGCCGTATCGTTATTGACCTTAGTCCACAGATTTTGAGTATTGTGATCGCCTTTGGTGTGGCCTTCTATCTGCAACCGCTTTTGGCACTATTTTTGCTCATCGGAGTTGCTGTCTATATTGGGATATTTGCAAGTAAACTCAAAAATACCGCTGTTTATCAGAAAGAGTATTGGGATGTTATTAGCTACGTCTTTGGTGAATCCTTTGAGGTGGTAGGCAATGCCCTTGCTATCAAACAGGCCACGGCAGAAGAACATGAGATGAACGTTCTCTCAACAAAAATGAAAAGTGCCGTTCCTCTCTGGATGCGTCTGACCAAAGTCTGGAGTGGGCTCACTCTCTACCAGCGACTTACTATCCTTGTGACTCAAGTAGTGATCTTCATTATTTCGGTGTACTACATCCAGCATGGCACTATGACCATCGGCGAGCTCATCGCTTTCAATACATATGCTGCCATGGTCTTCGGTCCGTTCGTCACCATTGCACGTAATTGGCAGACTATTCAGAATGGTATTGTGAATATTCAGGAGACAGAAAAGATTCTTCAGCTCGAGACCGAGCCATACGAGCCAAAGGGATCGATTGCGCTCAAGGTCAATGGCGACATTGATTTCAAGAATGTCGATTTCAAATACGATGAAGGGAAACCCGTTCTCCAGGATATTTCGTTCTCAGCCAAGGCTGGCAGCGTCATTGCCTTGGTGGGAGAGTCTGGTGTGGGCAAAAGTACCACTATCGATCTTTTGTCTGGGTATCATTTTTCAAGTAAGGGAAGTGTAGAGATTGATCATCACGATATTCACATGCTCAATCTCAAGAAACTTCGTCAGCAGATAGCCGTTGTGCCTCAGGAAGTCGTTCTCTTCAATGACACTATCAAGACCAATATCAAATATGGCAACTTTAGTGCCACCGATGAAGAGGTTCGCGAAGCCGCTCGCAAAGCTCATGCCGTAGACTTTATCGAAAAGTTTCCTCAAAAATGGGATCAGGTAGTAGGTGAACGCGGCGTCAAACTCTCTGTGGGTCAAAAGCAGCGTGTGGCTATTGCCCGTGCCATTCTTCGTAACCCGCGCATCTTGATTCTCGATGAACCTACATCTGCCCTAGATGCCGGATCAGAACAAATAATCACTCAGTCGTTGGATGAACTCATGCAAGGCAAAACAACTTTCATTATTGCCCATCGTCTAAGTACTGTTCGCAAAGCCGACCTTATTTTGGTCTTTAAAGAAGGCAAGATTATCGAATCTGGCACTCATGCGGAGTTGCTTAAAATCGAAGGTGGGGAATACAGGAGATTGTATGAGTTACAGATTGGGTTGCATGGGTAATCGTCTAATTAGAGAGGTAATAAAAATCTGTCAAAGGTTTCCCGATGACAGACGCTGATTTCGCTCGTTACGCACACTGATAGCAGATGTTCATACCCACATTTCGGAGTCGATGAGGTCCAGGGGTGTGGTACTTTCTCACCTCGAGTCTTCCACTCCACTTATCACCGTTCCGTCGAATGAAAATACTCCCGTCGTCACTGTCGTGTGCCCAATGGTGCATTGTATGAGCATCGGAAAAAAGGGGAAAATACCCACGGAGGCGAAAGTGAGAAAGGTGAGCTTGTACAAGCATCTCCGCGTTCATTCGATATGCCTGCGTCCTTGCTCTGATCAACTCCTGCATCCCCCAATCTTTTTCATCGAGAGGTGCGAAATTAACCAGATAATACCCAGGCTGAATAATTGTGGCATGAGCAGGTAAAGCTACGCCCTGCCATAGTTGATCGTCGACCATGACCCTCACTTGACTCGAGTTGAGAATGTTGTGCGGGGTAGGTGTCAGGTAGACAACTTTCCATACATCGGTCGGGTTTATTTGCCCTACCGCATCCTTGGCTAGCTGGTCTGTATTTTTCTGCGCATAATCAGCCAGATGATTGATCATTGCGACGCAAATGTCCCGGTTTGGAATCGGGGCTGATGTTGGGCCATGCCAAAGGAAATGGACCATCCCAGCTGTCAGGAAATTCTCCCACCCCAACAATTCCCCTACCTGGATTTCTTGGGGAGTAAGCTCCAAGCCACCTCCCATGATGCATCGAGCCAATCTTTCGGCCAACTGGTCATTCCGAATGAATGGGACGAGGTCGTGAATGGGTACCATTGCCCCGAGTCGTTGGAGGAGAGGTGTCAGATTGCTCAGGGGAATGTCTTGTAAAGGACGGTCCCCCAGTTGTGATAACAGATGTTCTGCGTTCATTATTCCTTTCTTGGCTCAGTCCGCTCAATTACGGAGATCGCCAACGTAGGTTTGAGTTATGTTCCGTGCAGACAAGTTTGCAAAGAACTTCAATATTACACTACAACAATTAAAGATCCGTGTCTACCGTAGGATCTCCCGAAACTAATATCCGTGTCCCTGAATCCCTTGCAACACAGGTGAAGTCCGTAATAATTACCCATCTCGACCGTCATCTATACATATTGCCGTCCAGCAATACCTTATTCATAACTCTACAATAACTATGTTAGTTACAATCGCAGTCATACTCCTCATACTCTGGTTCCTCGGAGTCATAGGAACGTTTACTATAGGCTGGTTTATTCATATTCTCCTTGTTGTAGCTATTATTATGATTTTGATCCGTCTTATACAGGGTCGAAATCCAATTCAATAAAATGAAATCACGTTCCACAACATCTCTCATAGTTACTCTTGTGGTACTCGTCGTAGTTGTGGGTATTATCATTGCGATCGTTCGCCCATCTTCTCCTGCATCGACTGGCTCCAACCCGCCAGTTTCTACAATCGTACCTTCAGGCGTGGCTTGTACTATGGATGCAAAAGCTTGTCCTGATGGTTCATATGTTGGTCGCATCCCTCCTACGTGTCAGTTTGCTGCATGTCCGACACCAGTAGTGCCAGGTGGTACTCCACCTGCAACTGTAGCTACGACCACGTTTGAGACTGGCTTCAATCAGTCTGTAACTTCGAACGGCATCACTATCATTCCCAAGGCTATTATTGAAGATAGTCGCTGTCCCATCGGTGTCCAATGTATTCAAGCTGGTACTGTACGTGTAAACACCAGCCTATCCAGTCTTACTACAGCGTCTGCTGATTATGTTTTCGCTCTGGGCAAGCCTGTGAAAATCGGGGCAGTCACTATCGAACTTGTTCGAGTTGCTCCAGATAAACGTTCTGGTCAGACTCTTGCTACTTCAGAATACAAGTTTACCTTCGCCCTTAGATAGAGGGTCATTGGAAAATGGCGTTGCAATAAAGCCATATTTCACTGTTGCCTTTTTCTAAAACTAGCCCATAATAGATAAGTTGTAAGATTTTGGAGCCTAACCCGTCTTTACTCATGAAAAGGGACACGGTCAACACAGAATTATTTACTCAGCTCTATAATTCGGAATCCGACGCTATTTTCAGGTACTGCCTGATACGGACTTCCAACCGTGAAGTTGCCCTTGATATCACCCAGGATACGTTCACCAGATTTTGGAAAGTGGTGGAACGCGGTGAGGAAATAGGTAACTATCGGGCGTTTCTCTATACTGTGGCACGCAATCTGATCATCGATTGGTATAGAAAGAAGAAACCCGAGTCCCTGGATGCTATTGCCGACGAATCTAGCGTAGATGCGCTGGTTATTGTAAGTGATAGTGTCCGTCAGGATATTGAGATGAGTGCTGAAGCCCGTTTTCTTATTAGTAGAATTAAAGATCTCGAAGAGCAATATCAACAGCCAGTATTCCTCAGATTTATTGAAGGATTGAAGCCAAGCGAAATCGCCGACATTATGGGGGTTTCGGTGAATGTGGCTTCTGTCAGAATAAGTAGAGGAATAGATCGTTTGAGGAAGCTCGTAGGATACGAAAAAACATCAGTATGGAACAAGAAAAAATTCAAAAAGCAATAACAGACCTTAGGTCTATGGGACTTAGAGGCGACGAAAAGCGAGCTATGCTCGCGCACATTGTGGGTGAAGCACCACAACCAATGACTCATGTTGGTTCATATACTTCAATAACCTGGAGGACCTTTTTGGTACGTCAGTCCTGGTCATCAGTATTTATCATGGCTGCTCTGATCGTAATGTTGGCTGGAGGAAGTGTGGCATTTGCCGCCGAAGATACACTGCCTGGCGACAAGTTGTATCCTATCAAGATCAGTCTTACCGAACCTCTGCGAGACACGCTTGCCTTTAGCGCCTCCGCCAAAGCTTATCTAGAAGAACTCAAGATCGAACGCCGCGTCAAAGAGGCCGCCCAACTTGCAGCCAAGGGTCAGCTTACTGATGCTATCAATCAACAGATTCAAAAGAGGATAGAGGTGAGTGCGATAAGGGTGGGCGTGTTAATTGGGCAGGCAGTGGGGAGTAAATAAAGGGTTCAAAGGTTGAGGGGATGAAGGGAATCGTAATACTAATACAAACAAAAAACTGCAGGGCATGCAGTTTTTTGTTTTAGACTGAAATACTTATGCGATTTCCAACCCCTCAACCCTTCACCCTCTAACTAGAACGCCTTTACTGGTGCTCCTCCTGCATGACACCCAGCTGAGAGCGCAGCATTTGATGCGCAGACTACTTCTATGTAAAACGTGTCACCAGCCTCATCTTCTGTTGGTGTCCAAGCTTCTGACCCGTCGTTGGGTGTGTTTTCCGCGAGAGCACGGACGAATTCGTAGGATGCAGGAGAGTCGGAGACTTTTTCTATAAGGTTGATAGTAACGGGAACATTTGCTGGATAATTAGTAGTTTTCCACTGAATGATGCGTGACCCAGCATCTGCGGCGGCTGCTGTGTTTGCGGAAATCGATACGGCAGAGATAACTGCTTCTGGAGTGCGTGCAGAAACGTTGACTGCCTGGTGTCCAGAAGAATCTGCTGGCTGTGAATAATTGACGGCAATCGTGGAAGTTCCGACGACGATCGCGGCCACAACGAGTACGAGGGGCACAAGAAGATGCTGTTGGTTTTTCATGGAAATAATTATATCACAGGGCAATTTATAATATGTTGATTACACAAGCATTTTGCCTAATTTGAGTAAAAGTGTCAAGACCGCTTTTTCTTGAGAGGCAGGATACTGATGGAGAAAAAATGATATAGGTATCGTAGAGAAAGTTTGATGGTACCCTCGGTATTGAATCTTCGTCCGGAAGTTTTCATTATGAGTTTTGGGTCGTAGTGGATCTTTCCTTGTGTAGACATGCGCTTGGCGGTATCTGTGTCATCGCCATAGAAAATGAGATCTGTATTGAAGCCGCCGATCGACTGCACGGCTCGAGCTCTCATAAAGCTATTTCCGCCGATCATTACTCCGCCCTTGTGTGTGATCCGCAGAAGCCAGTTGAAAAAGAGATAAATATATTTCTGGACAAAAAGTGTAAGCTTTCGAAAAGACGGGGGCACATCATAATAGTCATAGGGTCCACTTACTCCTGATACTCGCTCATCATAGAAGGGCTTGAGTCCTTTGCGAAGCCAGTCTGGTTCCGGCAGACAATCTGCGTCGATCCGAACAATAACATCACCAATTGCCTGTAGACGACCACTTTCACAAGCCCACATTGTTCCCTTGCGTTCTTCTCGTACTATTGTGACAGGGAACATACGTGACCGCGCAAAATCCCTGACAACCTGCGTGGTTCTGTCTGCACTCGCATTATCCACGACAATAACCTCAAAATCCGGATGGGTCTGATTGAAAACAGCATCCAATGTGTGGACAATACTCTTTTCTTCGTTATGTGCGGGGATTATTATCGAAGCTTTCATGTCCCGTATTATGCACGTTTAGCGTATCGGTTTCCACTCTTTCGTAAATGATTTTCCGGCAAATGACATCCATACAGTATTGAGGAACCACAATGAAAGAAGATGAGGCCAGCCGATCTTGTGGGCCCGTCGGCCAGAGTGCATGACTACTAGTTTTGGGTCGAGCCTGATCTTGCCGAGCTTTGTGAGTCTGCGGAACAATTCTACATCTTCGCTCGCTATTAGTTTTTCATTGTATCCTCCGAGCTTGCGGAATGTTTCGGCACGCATCATCTGGAATTCGCCGCCAGGAGAAATGCCTTTTCTGAAGATGTCATTGACCATGATGCAAAATACATTCTGAACATCAAAAACTATTTTGTCTGCCCAAGTCTCCAGGTCAGGTAATACCTTGAGCCAGGCACAGAGGGCCACTAGTTTTGGATGCTTTTCAAAATTGTTGACTGCTTCTGCAAAGAATTTGTCTGGATCCTCGATAGTGCAATCGGCATCCATGAATACTAGGAATTCTCCGGTCGCTACGGCAGCACCAGCGTTTCTGCCCATAGCAATATTTTGGCGAGTGGTGCCGGTGTATTCCACTACCTTGTCTGCATACATGCGTGCAATCTCGACAGTATGGTCCTTGCTCTGACCATCGGAAATGATCACTTCATGAGGAAGTGTCATTTTTGATTTTATTCGCTGTATGGTATCAGCGATGACGGACTCTTCGTTTAATGTGGGGAATATAATTGAGATCATTATCTTTTTTGTTTCATTTTAAATAAATTACGAATTTTTTGCAGTCATCCTCTTCTTTATGTATTTGCCATATCCGAACAGTCCGGCTGTAAGCAATAGTGCCAATGCTATCACGGATATCTTAGCAAATATGCCATCGAGCTGCTGGTAGACGCCGCCGAAGCCATAACCTATTGCAAGGAGAATGGCTGTCCAGACTAGCTGTCCTAGGACATTCAATATCAGATACCTCTTGAAAGGAATCTTGACCATGCCTGCTGTAACCAGTGTCACCAAGGCGAAGCCGAAGCCCATGGTGATCTTGGAAATAATGAGAATGTAATTTTTGTGTGTATGAAAAATCTTATCCACGACCGCCACTTCTTTTTCTGTGATACTAAAGTACTTGCCGAATCTCCGGATAAATCGATGGCCATAAAAATAGCCAATAGAGTACCAGACGACATCGCCTATGAGGTCGCCAACCATCAGTGCTATATAAATAGGGACAAGCGGTATGTCACCAACGTGAACAAGGATGCCACAAAAGACGGCGAGAATCGGGCCCTCAACGAAAGAGATGAGAATAATGACTCCGTACACGAGAACTGCGTGAGTCTGAATGAGGTGGATGAGCCACTGTTCCATGACACAAGTATAGCGTATTGCTACAATACAGTCATGAAGAGATTTCCTTTGTACCTCCTTATTATTTACATCATTGTATTCATCTGGGGCGCTATCGCTCCGTACGCTCGGGATGTCTGGTTTGTAGAGAATGCCACTGTCTGGGTGGTTCTTATCCCCATAATCATTCTCTATGCCTGCAAAGTCCGATTTTCGAACACGGCATATTTCTTGATGGCTATTTTTATAATCATGCACACTATTGGCGGGCATTATACTTTCGAGCGTGTGCCGTTTGGTTTCGTTGATAGTCTTATAGGTTCTGGCAGAGACAATTACGATCGCTTCGCCCATTTCACGGTTGGTTTCTATGCATTTCCGATCATTGAATATTTGATTACTAGAAAATTGGTAGCAAAACGTTGGGTGGCGTATCTCTTTGGTATCTTTGCCATCATGGCGGTAGCTCTAACCTATGAACTGTTCGAGTGGCTCTATGCTACTCTTTCCGACCCAGCGGCAGGTATCGCTGTCCTTGGAAGTCAGGGAGATATCTGGGACGCTCAAAAGGATATGTTGGCGGACTCACTGGGTGCTGTGACGGCGGCGGTCATTTACTTTTTTGCGGGGAAGAGGGAGAGGTAGTAAATCACTTCAGTAGGGGACTTGAGAATTCTTTTGCTATATAAAAGTCCTTAGATATTCTTCGAAAAAGTTTTTGTGCCAAGTTATGATTTTTTCTAATAATTAATTTTATCTTGGAAGCATGCAGTCCTCTGTCTACCACTTTTTGCATTAACTGATCACTACTACCTGATTCATCAAATATTTGGTTCAGCTTTCTACCGACTGAATCTGACATTACTAATTCCACTACATAATCATTAAATATGTTGAGATAGTAACCTGGAGCAAAATCAAATGTATTTCCCACAGATATCTGAAGATTTCCAGAAGACTGTGCTACTTTATAATCAATGTTGTGTTGATTCTTTTGTCCTATGGCAAACAATGTGAGTTTGTCATTTTTAATTGCAGTCTTTGCCCATTCTAAGTCTCCCGGCTTCCTGATTATAGAAGTCCATTCGTTGGCACTATATAGCGCGGCTATTTGTTTCGACTTAAGGCTATCGAGAAGAATCTGATGTATATGCATCCAAAATATAGCAGCACGATTTAGATTATTAAATTCGTAGCTGTCTTTATCGCCTTCTTTCATGCTTTGTAAATCAAGCAGTGTTGATCGTACTTCCGGCAATTTAGAGAATTGATTGAGACGTTTTAGCCATACATAGTTAAGACTGTAGAGGGTACCTTTTTTCAAAACAACTTCTTCTCCAATCAGCTTTTTTAAAGCATTATATACAGCTTGACTGGAGACCTGGATTCCTTGAGAAGCAAGCCGAATACGCAATTCTTTACCTTTGAGCTCTTTTTCCCTCAACAGGGATACTATCGCTTCATCTACTCTCTCTATTGCGCATAACATGGTGATTTATCAAGTTTTTCTTGAATAATAGCTAAAAAGTACCAAATAATTTGAATCTTGTCAAAGGTCTGATAATAATATGTGCTATGAAAAACAAGACATTTCCAGCAAATAAATTCGGAAATTTTGAGGAGGTACTATTGGTACACCTTACGAAACTTCTTGCCTCAACCAAAAAAGATTGGAGGTATATTCTTCCCCCTACCCTCAAGAAAGATCTGGAAAAAGGTAAGAATTATTTTCTTCTTGATACGAGACGACCACAGGATTTTAAAGAATGTCACATCCAAGGTGCCAAAAACATCTTCTGGCTCGACATTCTTAAAAAAGAAAACCTCAAAAAGCTTCCTAGAAATAAACGGATCATCATATGTTGTTATGTTGGGCACACTGCCAGTCAAATTCTCATTGCACTCGCGTTATTAGGGTACAAGGTTTCAGTGCTTAAGTTTGGTATGGGCAAATCACCTGTAGTCGGTGTGCCTGTGGCTGGTTGGCTCAACTACGGTTTTGATGTGGTAAAGGACTAACATGAATTTTCTAAATGGATGTCAGGCAATCGACAGGATTGTAGGGGATATGCACATGCGCAAGTCATCCTTTGAGAATGCCAAAATAACTAAAAAACGTAAGGTTGTCTTCGTTATTGGTTCGGGTGTAAGTAATGCTGTCGCCGGTCTTCCTTTGGGAGTGGATATGGCCAAGAATCTTGCAAAGATTTTTGTTGGTACAGAAGAAAAGGAACAGGAACGCTTTAGCAAAGAAATTAATCGACTGGTAGCCAAGCATAGTCTACTTCCAAATGATTTTAAAACTATATTATTTTCACTTTATAAAATTTATAAGCAAAAAATTGTTGACGAGGTAATCACTAGACTTAGTATTAAAAACATCCCTAGAATTAATTTTGATATTTACGCAACCCTAGTATTCTTTCTTAAAGATAACTACGTCGATGGGGTTATCAATTTTAACTTTGATGAGATCTTCGAACATGCAGTTAGTGAAAATAATGCTCAGGATGTAATGGTAAGAGTAATAAACACAAAGGATGCAGAAAATCATACTCGGGTATACGATACCCAATCAAAGCACTTTAAAATTCCAATTCATCTTAAACCACACGGTTCAGTGTCGACACCATCCTCTTTGCGCTTTGCCAGAAAAGATTTCTACAGGCTTGAGCCTCTTGTAGGAAGTATTCTTTTTAAATTATTAGGAGAAATTCCTGTTACAATTGTATTGATTGGGTTTTGCATGAAAAACCTTGATTTTACTGAGCAAATTTCTAAACATCTACAGCCAGGATCTTCACTCTATGTTATCGACAAGAAGAAGGATGTGGTCGGCCTCTCGCTTGAGAAGTTCTATAAAGGATTTATCAAGGTTGATAATAATAACTCATTACAGGATGTTATGAGGTGTTTTAGAGAAAAGGTTGAAAGTTAGCTGCTGGGGTCCCGTATGTTATAATTTCTCTATACTTATTTAGTAATAACTTTTAACTTATATTTATGGCACGAAAAATCAGAGTGGCAATCAACGGTTTCGGACGCATCGGTCGCGCATTTCTAAAAGTGGCTCGCGAAAGACAGGAGGTAGAGGTGGTAGCAGTCAATGATCTCGGCAATATCAACAATTTCGCATATCTTCTCAAATACGACAGTACATATGGTGTTAGTACTTTCGATGTTACTGCAGATGAAGCAAAGAAAGTCCTTGTGATCGATGGTCACGAAGTTCAGTATGTCAGTGAGAAAGATCCTACCAAGCTCCCTTGGAAGGCACTTGATATCGATGTGGTAGTAGAATCAACCGGTCTCTACACGTCCGCCGAAAAAGCCATGGCCCATGTCACCGCCGGAGCCAAGCGCGTAGTTGTCTCTGCTCCTATCAAAGATGCTCCTGAAGCTATCCAGGGTGCAACCGTCCTCATGGCTATGAACGAAGACAAGTTGGAAGGGAATCCTATTTCATCAAATGCTTCTTGCACTACCAACGCTGGCTCACCACTCATTGCCATTCTTGATGAGGCTCTCGGTGTCGAAAAGGCACTGCTCAATACTGTCCACGCCTACACTGCATCTCAGGCACTTGTCGATGGTCCATCGAAGAAAGATCTTCGTGAGGGTCGTGCAGCAGCTCAAAATATCGTCCCTTCATCAACAGGTGCGGCAATAGCGGTCACTCAGGTGGCTACACATTTGAAAGGGCTCTTCGACGGTATCTCTATTCGCGTTCCGGTGATTGCTGGTTCTATCGTCGATGTGACCTTTATTTCAAAAAAGAATACGACTGCAGAAGAAGTGAATAATATCCTCAAGAAAGCTGCAGCCGAACCGAGGTGGAACGGTATCTTCACTGTGACAGAAGAAGATCTGGTCTCGCGCGACATTCTCGGTAACAAACATGCTTCTATTGCTGACCTGGCATTTACACGCGTAGTCGGAGGAAATCTGGTGAAGGTTTTGGCTTGGTACGACAATGAGATGGGGTATACGCATACGCTGGTAGAGCATGTGATTAAAGCTGGCAGATTAATATAATCAAATGGACTTCATTCAAATCATTCTAACTGTCGCCATAGTTTGTCTTCTCGGTTACATTCTAAGTTATCCAATGATTAAACATCGGGATAAGCTAGCAAGATGGACAAATGCGAACTGGAGCAGTTGGCCTTGGCCTCAGGTTATTCTAACGAAAGGAGTAGTTAAGTGGATATTACTCTACTTGCTACTCATACTGCTGATTGCCATCCTGTACCTTTATTCGTTAGGTGCCCTATGAAACTGACATGGTATGACAATGAGATGGGTATACGCATACGCTGGTAGAGCATGTGATCAAAGTAGGGAGATTGGTGTAAAATTATATGGAAACTATAACCATTACGGTATATGGTACTATAATTTCCAATAGCAACGTAACAACTCTAGGAGTATAATTCACTGATGAAATCCCTCCTCACTATTGTCATAACCGCAGCTATCATCTACTTCAACTACATCCTTATTCAGCAGCTTTTTCATCCTGATCCAGCAAAAGATCACGATATTATTCCAGGCTTAGTCAGGAATCCTTGGGAAAAGTGAACAATTGAGGATTATTCTAATTTGGTGGGGATAATTTGCGTGGCCTTTTTGATATAATTCCTCCATGAAAAAAATCCACGCAATATTCTCATTTTTCTACGGAGTGATTACCTGTGTTGCCCTCTGGTTCATGGTTACCTTTCTGACTCAAAGGGGATTCGGTCCTTTTGCCAAATCTCCCGATGAGTTTATTTTTCTGATTATGGGTGGGATTGCACTGCTCTTCTCTGTTTATATGCATTGGGAGTTGAGAAGTATGCAGAGGTCTTCTGCAAACATGATCAACGTAATCATAACCTCAATAAATGCAATTCTGGTTGTAATAATCTCAGGAGTTGCATTTTCTGGACAGACAGACGCTGGTTTCCTTCTTCTTGCTTGGTTATTCGTAGTGCTCGGTCTCTGGCTTGTTAGTCTCATTGCGGGAGTAGTTTCTCTGTATAAAAAACATTCATAACCTTTGTGGACGAAACAAACCGCTCCGGCAGCAGCCAAAGCGGTTTGTTTTTGAGTGTCCTACCCTATGAGAGGTGTGACAGTCGTAGAGTATGCTCGACTATGGAGTTTCAGTCAAGCGGTAGTTGTCAAAGAGAACGTCCATGTAGTCGGTACGAATACCGGCGTAGGCTGCACCAAGAATGGGAGTACCATTGTATTTACCATTCGAGTCAGTTGCAGATGCAACGAGCTTCCATGTGCGAGTGGTCGAAGCGTTATAATTTTGATCGAGGTAGAGATCAAGCTTCACTGAACCGTCTGCCTGATTGATAGTATCGAGCTTCAAGGCCATCCACTTATCCTGAGGGATCAGGTTAGGACTAGTTGTCTTGTTATAAGTACCTGGGAAGATCTGACTGGTCTGGAGCATGGTGAAGTATGTTCCACTCGATGCACCACCGATCTTTATCTTTTTCTTGATAACTGCTGTACCATCCTGGCGAATACCGGCGTAGTAGGTGTTCTGTCCATCACCACTGTAACGTGAGAAGAGAAGGACTCCTGAGTAACCATCACGGTTAGGAGTATCGGTCAGGTTCATTTTTGTAATCTTGAAGGGAAGTTCCTCCGAGAGGTTGTTCCATGTAGAACGAGTCACGAAACGGAAGAGGTTCTGCGGATAGTATCCATTACCTGTATCGAGCGGATTGTTCTTCCCGTAAAGAACTCTCCAGGCATCCGCTGCTGGAAGCGGACCCTGCTGTGTGCCACCGAGACCATTTTTAATAACCATTTTACCGCCACTGTTTAACCAGAAGTATTTGCTGGAACTTGAATCCATTGGAAAGGATTCGGCAAGTGTACCGTCTTGATTGAAGGTGTAGTAAAGCGAATTTGTTGCCGCGTGTACTGTCGGCAGAGTCACAAAGAAGAGGGCTGCGAAGACAGCCATAATAATGAACTTTTTGTTCATGAGTAATTGTGATTAATTAGTAATTTCCCCTATGACGAGCTGAAGAGGAGTAGCGCGTACCGGCACAACGTATCAGGTATCGGAGAATCATCAAGCACGACAATAACATTAGACCATATCAACTTATTTTTTTGACATATTCAGTATTGAGCCACAAGGCTTTTTGTCGAGACTGGAAATCTATTGTTTAATAATAGCCCATTGTTCTCAGCCAGAAGACCACATGATATGATGTTTAGGCAAGGGTATTTGTTGAGCCATTCTACACTGTCGAGCTGTGTAAACTTCACTACGAAAAACTACATACGAATAAAAACCTCATGAATTCATCCATTAAAACTATTGTTCTGGCCGCCGACCATGCCGGTTTTACACTGAAAGAAGCAATGAAATCCTTTCTCGAGAAGAAGGGGTATACAATCCTCGACGTTGGTGCCCATGAGCTCAAAGATGGAGATGATTATCCTGCATATATGGCTGCAGCAGCGATGAAAGTGGCTCAAGATATGACCGGTGGCACCTACGCCATCATCTTCGGAGGGTCCAGTCAGGGTGAAGCCATCGTCTCCAACCGTTTCCCTGGAGTTCGTGCCGTGGTCTGGTATGGTGGTCCAGAAGAGATCGTAAAGCTTTCCCGTGAACACAATGACGCAAATATTCTCTCTATTGGGGCACGATTCGTAGGTGAAGAGGATGCCTTCAGAGCTGCAGATTTGTGGCTGAATACTCCATTTAGTGGAGATGAGAGGCACAAAAGGAGAATAGAGCAGATTGATAACATTGAATAACGATACAAATGATACGAAAATACGAATCACAACAAATTCTACGAATATGAAGATCGAAATAATCCCCGCCATCCTTCCTAAAGACTATGCTGAAGTTGAAGAAAAAACTTCGCTGGTAAAAGGCTTGGTCAAGCTGGTTCAGATCGATGTGTGCGATGGTCAGTTTACTCCTCAGGCTACCTGGCCGTACAAGAAGGAAGATGATTCCTTCGAAAAGATTCTCAAGGAAGAAGATGGTCTGCCCGGCTGGGAGAAATTGGATTTTGAGATCGATCTCATGGTCAATAGTCCTGAGAAGGTCATCGAAGACTGGGTGATGGCAGGAGCTACTCGAATAGTTATTCATGCCGAATCCCGTGGCAGTGTTTTGGATGCGGTAGACAATCTGGTTGATAGAGTCGAAATTGGGATTGCTTTAAATATTGATACACCGGTGGAGGCACTTGAACCGTATGCAAATAAGATTCAGTTTGTGCAATGTATGGGAATAGATCAGATCGGATTTCAGGGTCAGGAGTTTGATGAACGAGTGATCGAAAAAGTTCGAGAAGTAAAAGAAATGTATCCAGACCTACTGGTTTCCATTGACGGGGGAGTTACCCTGGAGACCGGTGCACAGCTGGTAGAAGCTGGTGCAGACAGACTGATCGTGGGATCGGCCATATTTGGTTCAGATAATTTTACAGAAGCTATACAGAAATTTAAGGCTCTTGGAAGGTAGTTTTAAGGTCGGATAGATTTAATTTTAATGAAAATAACTTTTCTACCTTATTCAAATGAGCTGGATTATTCTCAAGCCATTAAAGAGTTTGAAGAAATCTGGGCTACATACGGAGAAAAAATCATTCAAGGATGGGAAAATTCTACAGGTTTCAAGTATCGAGAGACTGAAATGAATGCACTTGTATATAACGGGATTAGTCACGCTCCTCCTTTGGCGCTTCGCTATAACGTCGAATTAGATAGGAAGAAATCAACGCTTGTTCATGAGTTAGGTCATTGTCTTTTGAATAGAAGACTGAAGGCGACAGACACTGAAACTGTGCATAAAATACTTTTCCTGCCCTTATTTGATCTTTTTAAAGAGATATTTGGTGAACAATTTTTAAAAGAGACAATTGAGTGGGATAGTAAGCTTCATCCGAAATATAAAATGGCTTGGGAGTTTGCTGGATCATTCCAAAACAAGGAGGAGAGGTTGGGTAAATTTGGAGAAATGATAGAGGTCTTCAAATAAAAGAATTCTGCTTGTAACAAACGATCATCTCGACCTGTGGAGAATTCACCGAAATTTAGCCTCATAAAATGATATACTTATGAGCAAATGGCACTGACAGATGAAAAAGTAGCCCTGCTCGAAAAAAAGGCGTTGGATATACGCCGCTCCATAATAGAGATGCTTATTGAGGCAAAGTCGGGGCACACTGCCGGTCCTCTCGATATGGCGGATATTTTTACCTATCTCTATTTTCATGCGCTCAAGCATGATCCAAAAAAACCAGATTGGACGTATCGTGATCGTGTAGCATTGTCCAATGGCCATATTTGTCCGGTTCTGTATGCCACCATGGCGCATGCGGGATATTTTCCTGTAGAAGAGTTGCAGACGTTACGCAAATTTGGTTCACGACTCCAGGGTCATCCTCATCGTGACTTTTTGCCGGCACTCGAAACTTCTTCGGGCCCACTCGGTTGTGGGCTAGCACAGATCGTTGGAATGGCTTTGGCAGAAAGAATTGATCATGGGCGTACGTCGGGTAAACAATTTTACAATCTTATGAGTGACGGGGAACTTGATGCTGGCAACAACTGGGAAGCGATGATGCTTGCAGGCAAAGAAAAACTTCAGAACATTACGGCCATTGTTGATCGCAACAATATTCAGATCGACGGTTTTACCGAAGATATTATGCCGCTCAATCCTTTGGCGGATAAATGGAGGTCGTTCAATTGGCATGTGCAAGAAATCGATGGTCACAACTTCCGAGATATTGATAAGGCTATTGGTGAGGCGCATGCCGTATTTGATAAGCCGTCGGTAATAATCGCGTACACCATTCCCTCCAAGGGTATTCCTGAGTTTGAGAGACAGTTCGAGTGGCATGGTAAGCCGCCAACAACACCGGAAGAGATTGAGACTGCCCGGAATGCTTTGAAGGATGTGAGAACGATGGGTGGTAAAGTTGAGGCTGGGCATTCAAATTAATGTGGATATTCAATAATTAATATGGCTATCAAACCTATCTGCGACAAATGCAAACAAGAAATTACCCAGTTTGGTGCGCTTTTATTCAGTCCGCCAGATGCGGGTTCCCGAGTCGATAAATTTCACTTATGTGTGAACTGTTACGCAGAAATATTAAAAGATATTAAAAAATAAAAATAACATAATGAAATACTTTGAAATAGTTCTTAAAATATTGTTTGTAGCTGGTGCGGTTACATTTTTCCTTGACCGTAACACCTTTTGGGATTCCATTTGTTACTTCTTGGCTGTATGTCTTGTTCTTGGTATTACGCTTATTTTCAATAAAAAAAAGCAGAGTTATGGATACAAGTTGGCAAAGCGCGAAATTGTTATGAGGCGAGTGGAAGGAATTGTATTGGTGGTGTTTGCTGTTGTGTTCGCCATTTTGAAGGCACAGTCAATGATCTAAATTTACATGTTAAACCCCGACCTAAAACTTAACCAAAAACTTTTCGACAAGGATGTCGAGCAGGTCACCATCCGCAAAGGGTTTGGTGAGGGTTTACTTAAGGCGGGTGAGCTCGACCCACGAGTGGTTGGGTTGTGTGCTGACCTTACAGAATCCACACAAATGCATCTTTTCAAACAGAAGTTTCCTGACCGTTACATAGAGATCGGAGTAGCAGAACAAAATCTGGCAACGGTGGCGTCGGGTATGGCAGCCATGGGTAAGATTCCATTTCTTACTTCGTACGCGATGTTTAGTCCTGGAAGAAATTGGGAACAGATTCGTACTACTATCGCCTACAACAATAGACCAGTAAAAATCGTTGGATCTCATGCGGGCATCTCAGTTGGTCCAGATGGAGGAACGCACCAAGCTATCGAGGATCTGGCTATTATGAGAGTTATTCCTCGTATGGTGGTGATCTCTCCATGTGACGCTATTGAAGCTCGCAAGGCGACTATGGCCGCAGCAAAGACCGATGATCCGGCCAAGGGCGATCCGGCGAAGGCGCCAAGTGGCGACGCGAAGTCGAACGATTTCGGCATTTCGGACCTGAAGCTCGATTCGGCAAAGCTGGCGCTGTCCTTAAAGGGAGCCAGCACTAAATTTGAGG
>JAZKAW010000004.1:235272-235664 GCA_040388945.1 Patescibacteria group bacterium | reverse complement strand
ACATATATCCGTTTGACACGTGAGAAGACGCCGGTGATGACAACAGAAGAAACACCATTCAAGATAGGGAAGGCGCAGATAGTTTTTAAATCACAGGGGAAGGAGCAACGAATTAGAATTAGGGAATCGCATGACGCGGCTCATTCGAAACACACTAACAAGGATGCTCAAGAAACTGTTGGAATAATTGCTACTGGAGCTTTGCTTCATCGTGCGTTGTTGGTTGCAAAAAAGATGGATAAGGAAGGTAAGAATGTGACGGTCATGAACCTTTCGACTATCAAGCCTCTGGACGAAGAAGCAGTGATCAAACTTGCTCACGAGACTCGAGCACTCGTTACTGTAGAAGAGCATCAGATTCATGGAGGGATGGGTTCAGCTGTGGCAGAATG
>JAZKAW010000004.1:205629-235262 GCA_040388945.1 Patescibacteria group bacterium | reverse complement strand
GCGCCCTTCGCGCGCAGCGCCGCGAAGCGGGCGTCGCCGAAGCGCTCGCGGAAGTTTGCCCAGTACCTATAGAGTTTGTGGGTGTTGATGATGAGTTCGGACAATCTGGTACGATGAACGAACTTATCGAACATTATGGAATGGGTGAGAAAGATATCTATGGGGCCGCAAAGAGAGTGATGTTGCGCAAGTAAATATTTTGTGTTACGGTGCTTTTTGGGAAGTAATGACACGACCCAGAAAGGACCTGAATGAAACGAGTAATTGTTGGAATAACCGGTACCCACGGCGCCGGAAAAGGTACTGCCGTGGAAGAGGTGGTCAAGAGAGGTTTTGCCCATTTCTCAGTCAGAGAATTTCTCCTGGCAGAACTTGCCCGCCGCAACAGTGGAACTGGACGTCCCGAGATGCATGCTCTGGCAAATGAGCTCCGCTCGAAGTACGGGTCGGCGCACATCATTTCAACGTTGTACAGAAAAGCCATCTGTTCTCCGCAGAACGTGGTGATCGAATCGATCTATACCGTTGGGGAGATCGACGAAGTGCGAGCAGACGCAGTCGAATTGGGGGAAAGCTTCGTGCTCCTCGCGGTGGATGCGGATCAAAAAATCCGTTACGAGCGCATCAAAGCTCGGCAGAGCGAAACCGACAAAGTGTCCTTTGAACAGTTTGCCGAACAGGAACAGTGCGAGCTTGTCTCTGCTGACCCGGCCAGGCACAACTTGCTGGCCTGTCGTGATCGTGCTGATAAGGTCATCACGAACAACGGAACCAAAGACGAGTATCAGGCTCAAGTGATGTCGTGGCTCAGCACTTTGGTCGGCTGATCTGCAAATGGTGTAGGCTTCAGGGGAAATTCCTTTGAAGCTATTTTTAATCTCCGAATTCCAATTTGGGGCCTATTACGATATAATCGCTTCGCTCATATATCGTCTGCGCTCGGATTATGTGAAAGTGCTCTTTCACAAATCCTCACTTGACGCTATAGTACCTGGATGTCATCAAATTCTTCCTTCAAACTCGCTACACCATTCGAACCTGCAGGCGACCAGCCAAAGGCCATTACAGCTCTCAACGAAGGCCTCAAAAAAGGTCTGGATCGTCAGACTCTCCTCGGTGTGACCGGATCGGGTAAGACATTTACCATGGCCAATGTCATCGCAAACTATGGCAAACCAACACTTGTTATTGCCCACAACAAGACTCTAGCTGCGCAACTGGCCCAAGAGTATCGCGAATTTTTTCCAAATAACGCCGTACATTATTTCGTTTCTTACTATGACTACTATCAGCCGGAGGCCTATATGCCGGCGACGGATACTTATATAGAGAAGGAGGCCATGATCAATGAAGAGATTGAGAGACTTCGTCATGCTTCGACGCAGGCACTTTTGACTCGCAAAGATGTCATTATTGTCGCCTCAGTTTCCTGCATTTACGGTTTGGGAAGTCCGGAAGAATATGAAAAGGTCAATTTGAAACTTTCTGCAGGTATGGAACTTTCTCGTGCCGAACTGGTTCGAAAGCTCATAGATATTCATTTTGAGCGTACTTTGGCAGACCTTAACCCAGGGCAGTTTCGTGCACTCGGAAACACAGTCGAGATTATGCCGGTCAACGACAAGACTATTTATCGCATTGAATATGAAGAAAATAAACTGTTGCCAATAGTCGAGATTGATCCGATTTCAAGGACTCTTCGAGGTACTCACGAAACAGTCTTCGTTTTCCCGGCAAAACATTTTATCTCGAGTGATGATCAGGTGGAACGTGCAGCAAAGACCATACAGGCCGAGCTTACTGGTCGTCTCAAAGAGCTTGAGAAAGCGGGTAAAATGCTCGAAGCCGAGCGTCTGAAAAGACGAGTAAAATACGATCTTTCTATGATCAGGGAGATCGGCTATACAAATGGTATTGAAAACTACTCGCGACATTTTTCAGGCAAGATGCCGGGTGAACCACCAGATTCTTTGCTTGCATATTTCCCAAAAAAGAAAGATTCAAAGACAGGAAAAATGGTTGCCGATTTCCTGACCGTTGTGGACGAATCTCACGTCACCATTCCACAGCTCAATGGTATGTATGCCGGTGACGCTTCACGTAAAGACACCCTAGTGGAACATGGCTTTCGTCTACCTTCAGCCAAAGATAACCGACCACTCAAGTTTCCGGAATTCCTCGAGCGCATCGGTCCGATGATCTATACTTCTGCTACACCTGGAAAATATGAGCACGAAAATAGTAAACAGGTGGTCGAGCAGGTTATTCGTCCAACTGGTCTGGTTGATCCGATAATAGATATAAAGCCTATTACCGAAAAAGGTAATTACAAAGGCCAAATTTTTGACTTTATTGAGGAGGCTGAGCTTGTGATCAAGAAAGACGAGCGTGCCATTGCCACGACTCTTACAAAGAAAATGGCCGAAGACCTTTCTGAGTTCTTAAAAGAAAAGAAAATCAAAGCGGCGTATTTACACAGCGATATCAAAACTATTGAACGTATTACCATTCTGACTGATTTTCGAAAAGGTAAGTACGACATTCTTGTGGGAGTTAACCTGCTTCGTGAAGGCCTCGATCTACCGGAGCTTTCATTGATCGGTATTCTCGATGCAGATAAGGAGGGTTTTCTTCGCTCTGAAACTTCACTTATCCAAACTATCGGTCGTGCGGCGCGTAACTCTGCTGGCCGGGTCATTCTCTATGCTGACAACATGACAGCATCGATGGATAAGGCTATCAAAGAAACCAACCGCCGCCGCGATATTCAGATAGCATATAACACCGAGCATGGTATTACGCCGCAGACTATCAAGAAGCAAATTCACGACATTACTGATCAGCTACGAAGTGACCACGACAAGGCCGTAGGGGCACTTGTGCAGATCGACGAAGAATTGGCACGCACAAATCCTCGTCTTCTGATGAAACAGAAAGAAGAGGCTATGGAAGCGGCAGTGAAGAATCTCGATTTTGAGACTGCGGCTCTAGTCCGTGATGAGCTCATAGCTCTCGAACAGAAATTTGGGATAAGTGGTTTTGCCAGTCAGAAGAAGGCGACCGGCAGGAGGGCCGACGGAGGCCATAGAAAGAAGTAGGGTGATTGGGGTATAATGAAAGCTACATATGGCTACAAACGAAAAAATATTGATAATAGAAAGTGATGCCTCCGTAGGTCAGGGTCTCGTTACTGCGCTTCAGGATGAAGGTTACTCGCCAATCTGGGCAAAGACGGGGACAGAAGGTCTGACAATGATGTTTGATATCCTCCCGCGCCTCATTCTCCTCGACGTTACTCTTCCTGATATACGAGGCTATGAGGTACTCGAAAAGAAGCAGGCAGAGTCAGTCCTTTCCAAGATCCCTGTCTTCCTTATGTCTGCACAGGGCGAACCTATCAATATGCAGGATGTTCCTCAGGGCAGTGTCTCCGAATTCCTCATGGCTCTTCACGCCGACCCAAAGGACGTAATAGTCAAAATCAACACCCTTCTTCGTCCAGGAAGCAGCACATCGGCCGCTGTACCGAAGAAGGGAAAAGAAAAAAAGATTCTCTGGGTTGAGGATGACAAACTCATCGGTACTATTTTGGCAAAAAAGATTGTTTCGTCAGGTTTTGAACTTTTCCATGCAAAAAACGGCGAAGAAGCCCTCGAAATTATCAGCCACGAAACTCCAGATGCAATCGTTGTCGACCTTCTTCTTCCAGGTATGAGCGGCTTCGATATTCTCCAAAAGATCCAGATGGATCCTGCAAAAAAGAACATTCCAACGATGGTTCTTTCGAATCTTAGTAAACCGAGCGATATAGAAAAGGCGAAGGTTCTTGGAGCAAAGAAATTTCTCGTTAAGGCAGCAACGTCGCTCGATCAGATTGTGGCGGAGATCAAAGAGTTGTGTGGGTAAGTGGAAAAATATTACTCCTCAGACACGCCTCGCCTCTGCAGAGGCTTGTCTCGGCTTCGCACATTTTCTGCTGAAAATGTGCTGCAGATGGTCTTTGGAGTAATATTTCTCCCACTTACCCCAAACATTCTTGATTTCGGGTGATTTTCATGCTATTATCGGCCGCACTTATGACCCCTCACGCACGCAGAAAAGAAGGGCATGTCGTACATGGTGAAGATACCATTGTTGTTAAGGGTGCACGAACACACAATCTCAAAAATATCACCGTAAAGATGCCTAGAAACACGATGATTGCCATTACTGGCCTTTCCGGTTCGGGCAAATCATCTCTGGCTTTTGATACCATTTTTGCAGAAGGTCAGCGTCGCTACGTGGAGTCACTCTCTGCATACGCCCGTCAGTTTCTTCACAAGATGCAGAAACCAGATGTGGATGAGATTACTGGTCTTTCGCCTGCCATTTCTATCGACCAGAAATCTCGCTCAAACAATCCACGTTCTACAGTTGCAACTATTACCGAGATTTATGATTACCTTCGTATTCTTTTTGCGCGCGTAGGAAAACCGCACTGTCTCACGTGCGGCCGCCTCATTCACCGTATTTCAAAAGAAGAGATTCTAGAAACTATCCTCACTACCGTTACGACCCGGTCCACCAAGGCCAAGCAAGTATTTGGAGTAGATGTCACAGACGCCAAGGTCCGTATATATGCTCCAGTGGTTGTCGGACGTAAAGGCGAGTATTATCAGATGCTCTACGACATGCTCGGTAAGGGCTATGACCGCGTGCGTATCGATGGTGAGGTCAAGCGTTTGCGTGACCAAATCATTCTCGAAAAGAACAAGAAACATGATATCGATGTGCTTGTAGATGAGATTTATCTTTCTGAGTTCAAAACTTCGGCTGAGAATGCTCGTGAACGCCTCTCTGAAGCTTTGGAGCGCGCCATACAAGAAGCCAATGGTCTCATCCGTATCGAATATCCTGGTGAAGAAAAGCTTATGTCAGTGAAGTTTATGTGTCCGTACGATGGATTTTCATATCCGGAAGTAGAGCCTCGTTTGTTCTCATTTAACTCACCATATGGAGCCTGTGCAGCTTGTAATGGTCTTGGCACCGAAGGATTCTTTGCGGAAGAAACCTGCAAAGTTTGTAAGGGTGCACGTCTCCGCGATGAGGCACTTCATGTTCTCATTGGTGACAAAAACATTGTGAATGTTACGGGTCTCTCTATCGAAAACGCAGTGAAGTATTTTGAGGATATAGAGCTTACTGATTCTGAAAAAGAAATTGCCAAGATTGTTTTGAAAGAAATTCAGGCGAGACTTTCATTTATGGTGAATGTTGGTATCGAATATTTGACTCTCGATAGACGTGCCCACACCCTTTCTGGTGGTGAGGCTCAACGTATTCGCCTTGCTTCTCAGCTCGGTTCAGGACTTGTTGGGGCCCTCTATGTATTGGATGAACCGACCATCGGTCTCCATCAGCGAGATAATGATCGTCTGATCAAAACTCTTCTGGATCTACGTGATCTTGGAAATACTATTATTGTGGTTGAACATGACGAAGATACTATGTACGCGTCGGACTATATCGTCGATATCGGACCAGGTGCAGGTGTTCACGGAGGAGAGGTGGTCGTTTCCGGATATCTCGACGAATTACTTACAGCAAAGAAAAACACTTCAGGTTCTCTGACTCTGGCCTATCTGCGTGGTGAAGAGAAAATCCCTGTTCCTGCAAAGCGCCGTCAAGGTCACGCCAAGATCATGGTTCGCGGAGGAAACATTTTCAATATCAAGGACATGAACATTGATGTGCCACTTGGAGTATTGAATGTTATTACTGGGGTCTCAGGTTCAGGTAAGTCTTCCTTTATGTATGAGATTCTCCACAAGAACCTTTCTTCACGACTAGAGGCTCGTACTCGCAGTAACGAGACTCATAACGCCGCAAGCTTCCAGGGATCGGAATATATTGGCCGTGTTATCCTGATCGATCAGTCACCGATCGGGCGTACACCACGCTCGAATCCTGCCACATATACCGGAGCATGGACTCATGTACGAGATCTCTTTGCATCCGAACCAGAATCACGTGCACGCGGTTGGGGTCCTGGGCGTTTCTCATTTAACAGACCTGGTGGGCGTTGTGAAGCCTGTGAAGGTAATGGCGAGATCGCAGTTGAAATGCATTTCCTGCCGACTGTCTACGTAACCTGCGAAACTTGCGGAGGCAAACGATTTACAAAAGAAACACTTGACATCAAGTTCCGCAAGAAAAATATTCACGAAGTCCTCGAGCTAACCATCGAAGAGGCTATCGATTTCTTCCAAGATATCCCAGCAGTCGAAGACCGCTTGCGAACTCTCATGGACGTGGGCTTGGGCTATGTAAAGTTGGGGCAGTCAGCTACTACTCTTTCTGGTGGAGAGGCTCAACGTGTGAAGATCTCCTCAGAGCTGTATCGTGCGCACCTTCAAAAAACCATTTATCTTTTGGATGAGCCAACCGTTGGTTTGCATTACGAAGACGTAAAGAAGTTGATTGATATTCTTCAGAAGTTGGTAGACAAAGGAAACACTGTCGTTGTTATCGAACACAACCTCGATCTCGTAAAGAATGCCGACTATGTCATCGATATTGGTCCAGATGGCGGAGAGCGTGGAGGTAAAATTGTTGCCAAGGGAACACCAGAAGAAGTAGCAAAGAGTGAGAAGTCATACACAGGGCAGTATCTGAAGAAGGTGTTGAAGAAGTAGTTAATTATCTGGTAATGCAACAAAAACTGCTCCAACTTGGCACGAATCAGACTTGTCCGATGAGCTAGAGAAATGGTCGTGAAGTATCTCGAGAAGATATAAAGCGCAAAAGATATCCTTGTTTTTTACGGGAAAAGAAAAATCGACTGATGCCATCAGTCGACCAAAAATTTGAATTCAGTTTTACACACTGGGATCAGGGCGCTCTTCGTGGTGGTCGATCTTATGTTCGATCCAGCGCAGTGTCCCATGTGTAAGTGCAACAGACAAAAGAATGACGAGGATAATGACGGAGCAAATCCAGAGGGCCATAGAGCCAACGGTTGCTCCGTAAATAATTCCAACAATGGCAGCAATGCCAAGCCAGATGCATCCACCCCAGAATAAATCCATTGGGACCTTTTCGCCGAAAGGGTCGTCTTGTTTGCGCACGACAGTCTCGTTGCGTGAACATTTCCCCTTGGTGTGGTTTTGTTCACCGTTGCTGTGCATCTGGTGGCCACTATTTCGGCCAAAAAAGTTCGCAGGAAGAAACATATTAATCTCCTAGTTTTTGGTTTTTGTTCGTAGGTTCACTAATACTCTAACTCTCTCATTCTATGGGGTCAAGCAAGAAAAAACACCGAACGGCGTGGGCCGTTGGGCGTTTCAAAGAAGCCGGGATGAACGACGGAAGAGTAGCGCAAGGGCTGCGCCGCAGAAAATTGGGCCTACGATGACTGCACGTACGACAGGATCAGCTGTGCCCCAGCCCATCAGGATGAAGCCAACTATTCCGAATACGACTGTGCAGGTGGAAATCAGACCGATCGCCGCCACAATGATAGCTACGACATGGCGGACGCGTTCATTGGGACGCCATTCGGGATGTCCAGCTGAAGGGTCCTTCAACATACATTGTTGTTACTTTTGGCTGCAAGGCACAAGCTTGCGATGAAGATAGAATCAACGAGAAGCCATGCCGCACCAATTACCAAAATAATTGTTACCACTTGTCCTCCATAGGGTTGTCAGAGACCAACGAATCACATAAAATCCGCTTGTACTCCGTTTGGGAGTAGTATACGCTTACTTTCCATGAATAGTAACCAGCTTATCCACAGAAAGGCTCCAACGGGGCCAGGAATATATATCTTTCGGGACTACCGAAAGAGGCCTTTGTATATCGGGAGAGCCACTTCACTCAAGGGCCGTATCCGGAGCTATGCGGATGCAGACCTGATCGTCACACGAGGCCCGCGCGTGGTGGATATGATCACCAAATCAAGAAGCATTACCTGGCAGGAGACCGACTCAGTGCTCGAAGCCATTCTCCTCGAAAGTGCCCTGATAAAACGCTACCAACCACCAGCCAATGTGGATGAGCGCGATGATAAGAGTTCGCAGTATGTAGTCATCACGGATGAAGTGTGGCCACGAGTTTTCCTGGTGCGTGCACGAGATCTGGATCACTATAAAAAAGATGGCACTCTCGAATATCCTATAAAAAAATCTTTCGGACCTTTTTTGGAGGGACGTCTCATAAAAGAGGCTTTGATAATTCTTCGTAAACTTTTTCCTTTCAAAGATAAGAAAGCCTTTGATCCACGGCATGATGCTTTCTATCGGGCCATCGGTCGATCGCCACAAGAGTCAGATGAAAGTGCTCGAGAAAGATATCTGCAGACTATAGACTACCTTATCCTTTTCTTTGAAGGAAAAAAGAAACAACTTCGACGGGAGTTGGAAAAGCAGATGAAGGAATGTGTTTCAGAACTGCGCTTTGAAGATGCTTTACGACTAAAAAAACTTTTGTTTGCGTTGGATCATATCAATGATATTGCCCTCATCAAGCGCGAGCGTAGTACTTCGCCCGGTGATTTCCGTATAGAGGCTTACGACGTTGCACACCTTTCTGGTGCCGAAGCTGTGGGTGCTATGACTGTCTCCTGCAAAGGGGAGTTTACTCCTGCCGAATATCGCAAGTTCAAGCTTTCCAAGAATTCCAATGATGACAATGCTGGCCTGCGCGAAATTCTCTCACGTAGACTCAATCATCCCGAATGGGCATTTCCTGACCTCATTGTTGTCGATGGCAATGAGGTGCAAATGAAAACAGCGGAAGGTGTGCTTGCAGCACGTCGCATGGCCATACCCGTGGTTGCTGTGACCAAGGACGATCGTCACAAAGCGGCGCGACTTATAGGACATCCAGATCTTTTGAAGGGGTATAAAAATGAGATTATTGCCATCAACGCGGAGGTGCACAGGTTTGCCATTACATTCCATCGAAAAAGATTGAGAAAAGGTGCATTCAATCTAAATCCGATGAGGGGCTGACTTTTTTCCGGTAGCGCTTGAATCTTATATTACTTTTTGATAAGTTACTTGTCCGATCGGTAAAGGAAACCGGCCTGCCACAGGCTTGGTGCGTAGATAGGGCATTGGGATGCTTGGAATCGACCGCTTTCCCTGACGATCGGAAACCCCGGAGGCTAGTGCTCCGGGGACTTCTGTTTAGGGGGGATAAGCAAAAAGGAGATTAAGCTATAATGTATACATGCACAAAATCCGCGTCGGAATTTTACGTGGCGGCCCAAGCGCTGAATATGAAGTTTCCCTCAACTCGGGAAGCGGCGTTATGAACGCGCTCCGCGAAAAATACGAGAATAAATACCATCCACGCGATATTTTCATAGATCGCACAGGGCAGTGGCATATGGAAGGAGTGGAAGTCAGGCCAGAGGATATCATTCACAAGGTAGACGTCATTTTTAACGCCCTGCATGGAACATACGGTGAAGATGGCAAAGTTCAACACTTTTTTGAAGCGCATCAAATCCCATTTACAGGTTCTGGTTCTCTAGGCTCTGCGGTTGGTATGAACAAAGTCTTGGCAAAAAAAGCTTTTGCCCATCATGGGATCAAGACTCCGTATGGAAAACTTATCCAGTCCGAAGATGTCAGGCAAGATCTGGGTGGCGTATCGAGTGAGGTCTTTAACATCTGCATGATGCCTGCCATTATCAAGCCAGCTGCCAGTGGTTCATCGATAGGTATATCGATTGTCAGAGGATTTAAAGAGATTGGTCCAGCACTTACGTTGGCTGCTGAACATGGTGACACTATTATTGTTGAAGAATTTATTCCGGGAATTGAGGCAACTTGTGGAGTTGTTGAGGGATTTCGTGGACATGATTTGTATGCACTGCCACCTATCGAAATACGACCTCACAAAGGATTTTTTGATTATGGTGCAAAATATAATCACGGTTCAGATAAGATTGTGCCGGCAACATTCGATGATTCCATCAAAAAAGAATTGGAAGAACTTGCCCGCAATATTCACCGAGTTTTGGGGTTGAGACATTACTCACGTTCGGATTTTATCGTTCATCCAAAGAGAGGGATCTACACTCTTGAAGTAAATACACTACCGGGTTTGAGTGAAGAATCGTTGATACCGCTTGCCCTCAAGAGTATCGGAAGCAACCTTCATGAGTTTGCCGATCACCTTATTGGGCTAGCGATGAAGAGCAATCACCATTGAACAATTCGGGGAATTCAGGTAGTATGTTGATCACGTCAAAGGACGTATAGAGGGCCTGTAGCTCATCTGGTAGAGCGCCTCATTTGCAATGAGGAGGCACGCGGTTCGAGTCCGCGCAGGTCCACCAATGGAACATTCTGAAAAAGTAAGAATTGTTTCGGAACAATTGAAACGACTTTATGTACTGGGTAAGAAAGTAAAAGTTTATCATGGGGGTACGAACTCAACCCGTGCTCAAGATTTAAAATGTGATGAAGTTGTAGATACGAGTCATTTTGATGAAGTTCTTTCTATAAACCTGGAAGATAATTTTGCGCTTGTTGAACCCAATGTTTCAATGGAAAAATTGGTTAGAGCAACATTGAAGGTTGGATTGATACCTTCAGTCGTTATGGAATTTCCGGCAATCACTGTTGGGGGTGCAATTCAAGGTACTGCAGAAGAAAGTAGTTCCTTTAAATACGGATTATTCCACAATATTTGTCTAGAATATGAGATAGTTTTAGGTAATGGAGATGTTCAAAATTGCTCTAATGAACTTAGTCCAGATTTGTTCTATGGCACTGCGGGATCATATGGTTCATTGGGCATCATAACCCTCATCAAATTAAAACTAATTCCATCCAAGAAGTTTATAAAACTCTCGTATTTCCCAACCTATAGTTTTGAAGAGAATATTCAATCTACAAAAAGATTTACAGAATCTGATGCCGAATTTGTTGATAGTATAATCTTTTCAAGCAATTCGGGTGTAGTCATGGTCGGATATTTGTCTGATGACGCAAAAGAAGACGTGCGGACCTTTAGAAAAGCAAAAGATGAGTGGTTCTATCTTCATGCAAAAAGGATAGCTGAAAAAGAGGAAAGACATACTGAGTATATACCCATCAAGGATTATTTTTTCAGATACGATAGGGGAGGGTTTTGGATGGGGAGGTTAGCATTTAAATTCTTAAAAGTGCCATTCAATAGAGTGACTCGTTGTTTTTTTGATGTTTTCATGAGCACTCGTACTCTGTATCATTCACTGCACTCTGCAAACCTTTCGCAAAAATTTATTATTCAGGATCTGAGTCTTCCTTTTGAGCAGACTCTGGATTTCCTCAAGTTCTCTGATGTTGCTTTGGGTATTTATCCTTTATGGATATGCCCACTAAAACCTGATTCGAATGTTACGCTATCTCCAAATTTCATAAAGACGGACTTGGTGATGAATGTGGGTCTGTGGGGAGAGTTGAAGGGGGAAGATGTTGTGAGAGTAAATCGCGATATAGAAGACACTGTCAATAAATTGGGCGGTAGAAAGATGCTTTATGCCCATACATATTATCCTGAGGATAAATTTTGGAAAATATATGACCATCAACGGTATTTGGAGTTACGAAAGAAATATCATGCAGACAATACTATATTTGATATATACACCAAGGTAAAAGTTAAGGGGTACTACAAGGGATCAATTTTTAGAGGTGCTATTAATTTTTTACGTTCACCTTTCCAAATACCCCTGGCTAAATAAGGATGGTATACTTATATCTTGTGACCGGTCGACTTTAACAGCCTTAATTGTATTAACGATTATGTCTGAAGCAACAACATGTGCGGCCTGTGGCCACGAACACAAGAACGAAGATGGAACCTGTGAGTGTGGATGTGCCACAAAGTAACTTCGAATTTTACTTCAAACAAAAATCGCCCCGAGCAAAGTCGAAGGGCGATTTTTGTTGCGAACAATGAAACTACATTGCTGCTGGAGTCGAAGGAGAAGAAACGCAGTGACTGCAGTCCTTCTTGTGGGTGAAGATGAGGTAGATAGCTGAAAGGCCTACAAGGATGTAGACGATCTTTGCTACAACTGCACCGAGGTACATAACTACATCGAGGCTGAAGACACCGATGAGAAGCCAGTTGAGGCCGCCGATAATGACGAGAATAAACGCGATCATGTGTAACGCTTTCATGATAAGTATAGACTTAATTTATAAACACAACTTGGGAACTTTGCTCAACAGTATAGCAGATTCCATAAAGTAGTTATTCACATATGGGCAGGTAGAATTACGTTGTTAAGAGGTCGATTTTGGAGTAATCTAGTAGTATTCTTCTGGCTACATTTCAATTGCTTGCATGAACATCACCTCCTCCTCTCTAGTTTCCAATATCTCGATCATCGCAGTCGTAGCCGCCACAGGTTACGGCATTTATTATGTAAAAAATATTACCCAGCCTGTTCCGATAGATTATGAGAAGATTCATACAGAACAGATCGCCAATGACTTGGAGGCTCCCCAACCTCCGCAAGATATTTTTGTGCGGAGACAGGCACCGACGCTCGTTGAGTTTACCTGGAGTGATGCCAGTGATAATTTGGAAGTGACTGGTTACGATGTTTACAAAAATGACACGTTGGTCATTGAAAACATTCCTGAAACTCGTTTTATTTCTTCTAGTCTTTCTCCTAATACTTCATATACGTATACCGTGCGAGCACGCGACGCTCATGGCAATATGTCGCCCCCAAACACCGTTACCGTAAAAACATTGGCCAAAAATGCAACGCCGATCATTTCTGTGCCGGCTCCACGGCCTGCGACTACTCTACCTTCGTATATTCCTGTATTGCCAACATATTCTCCGCTACCTTCAGCGTCACCACTTGCCTCTCTTCCTCCATCAAATTCTCTCAATCTTCAGGATACGACCAAGCCGTCTATTGCTGGTTTGAGTGCTACGTCTATCACCGGAACTTCAGCAACTATTGTCTGGACTACAGATGAGCTTGCTACCTCTCGGGTAGATTACGGACTGGACTCACGCCACTCTTCTTCTACTCCTTTTGAAAAAAATAGGGTCACGGCTCACAGTGTTCAAATCACGGATCTCACCAGGTCCACAAAATATTATTACCGTGTCCAGTCCGAAGATGCGATGGGTAATCTGGGCCTCAGTTCGCTTCAGTCTTTCGACACTACCTCACCACCCGATACTTCTGCACCTGTCATTTCAGCTCTAACTAGCGATACTATCACAGCAAACTCCGCTCGCATCAGTTGGGTTACAGATGAGCTGGCAAGTACGCAGATCGAGTATGGTCAATCGAGTGATTACGGCACTATCTGGACACCCTCATCAACCAAGGTGCTCACGCACTCTGCGGTAGTCTCTGGACTGTCTGCTGATACTGCATACCATTTCCGCGTAAAGTCTGCAGATGCGGCAGGGAACACAGGCATCTCAGCAGATTACTCTTTCCGGACACTTGTAACGGGAGCCTCCTCTTCACCGCCCCCAGACACTTCTGTGCCAGTTATAACTGCCGTAACAACGGGCTCCCTCACCACCACCGGAGTTACGATAACTTGGACGACAAATGAAAATTCCAACAGTCAGGTTGAATATGGTACTAACCAAAGTTATGGCAATACGTCAGCCCTAGATTCTACGAATATCACTTCGCATTCAGTGACTTTGACTGGTCTACAGCCAGCCAGCACCTATCATTTTAGAGTAAAATCAAGAGATGCAGCCAACAACTTGGCAAGTAGCACAGACTCAATGTTTGTCACTCTTACTCCTCCGCCACCCCCTCCACCACCAGTATCGCCAGAGGATCTGCCCCCGGTCATTGCAAACGTTGGGATGACGCCAGGGAGTACTTATATCGATCTTTATATCACTCTCAATAAGGGTGCAAGCGTCTCTGTGAGATATCAGCCGAGTGATGGAAGTGCGGATTGGATTACAACGGAAAGTGCCACTCCAAATCCCGCTCATGATATCCAACTTGCTCCACTCACTCCTGCAACTTTCTATACCATCGAAGTTACAGCTACTGACCCGCAAAATCGCGCTTCCGAAGTATCTTCGAATACAGGTCAGACAGCTCCTGCACCTCTCCCTCCTGAAAATCCGTAGTAACAGCGCAATGCTTGTGGACCTCTAAATCATGTCAGGGTGCCGGGAATCGCCCGCAACTCTCGGCTCGCTACCCGCTCGCCTCGGTCTGGGCACCGCCTCGCGGTTGCTCGTTGCTACTCGCAACATCGCTCCGGCGTTCGATTCCAAGACGCATTGCTCCGCAATACTTGTGCACTTCTAAATTTGTCAGGGTGCCGGGAATCGAACCCGGACCTCACACTCCCGAAGCGTGTATACTACCACTATACTACACCCCGAACTTGGACAGCGTAACAATTTTTGACAACCCCGTCTATGACCAAAAAAAGTTGAGTATTGAGAAAAAAACCGTTTTCGTGTATTCTAGTCAGACAGTACATTAAGGGCCTGTAGCTCATCTGGTAGAGCGCCTCATTTGCAATGAGGAGGCACGCGGTTCGAGTCCGCGCAGGTCCACCAATGGAACATTCTGAAAAAGTAAGAATTGTTTCGGAACAATTGAAACGACTTTATGTACTGGGTAAGAAAGTAAAAGTTTATCATGGGGGTACGAACTCAACCCGTGCTCAAGATTTAAAATGTGATGAAGTTGTAGATACGAGTCATTTTGATGAAGTTCTTTCTATAAACCTGGAAGATAATTTTGCGCTTGTTGAACCCAATGTTTCAATGGAAAAATTGGTTAGAGCAACATTGAAGGTTGGATTGATACCTTCAGTCGTTATGGAATTTCCGGCAATCACTGTTGGGGGTGCAATTCAAGGTACTGCAGAAGAAAGTAGTTCCTTTAAATACGGATTATTCCACAATATTTGTCTAGAATATGAGATAGTTTTAGGTAATGGAGATGTTCAAAATTGCTCTAATGAACTTAGTCCAGATTTGTTCTATGGCACTGCGGGATCATATGGTTCATTGGGCATCATAACCCTCATCAAATTAAAACTAATTCCATCCAAGAAGTTTATAAAACTCTCGTATTTCCCAACCTATAGTTTTGAAGAGAATATTCAATCTACAAAAAGATTTACAGAATCTGATGCCGAATTTGTTGATAGTATAATCTTTTCAAGCAATTCGGGTGTAGTCATGGTCGGATATTTGTCTGATGACGCAAAAGAAGACGTGCGGACCTTTAGAAAAGCAAAAGATGAGTGGTTCTATCTTCATGCAAAAAGGATAGCTGAAAAAGAGGAAAGACATACTGAGTATATACCCATCAAGGATTATTTTTTCAGATACGATAGGGGAGGGTTTTGGATGGGGAGGTTAGCATTTAAATTCTTAAAAGTGCCATTCAATAGAGTGACTCGTTGTTTTTTTGATGTTTTCATGAGCACTCGTACTCTGTATCATTCACTGCACTCTGCAAACCTTTCGCAAAAATTTATTATTCAGGATCTGAGTCTTCCTTTTGAGCAGACTCTGGATTTCCTCAAGTTCTCTGATGTTGCTTTGGGTATTTATCCTTTATGGATATGCCCACTAAAACCTGATTCGAATGTTACGCTATCTCCAAATTTCATAAAGACGGACTTGGTGATGAATGTGGGTCTGTGGGGAGAGTTGAAGGGGGAAGATGTTGTGAGAGTAAATCGCGATATAGAAGACACTGTCAATAAATTGGGCGGTAGAAAGATGCTTTATGCCCATACATATTATCCTGAGGATAAATTTTGGAAAATATATGACCATCAACGGTATTTGGAGTTACGAAAGAAATATCATGCAGACAATACTATATTTGATATATACACCAAGGTAAAAGTTAAGGGGTACTACAAGGGATCAATTTTTAGAGGTGCTATTAATTTTTTACGTTCACCTTTCCAAATACCCCTGGCTAAATAAGGATGGTATACTTATATCTTGTGACCGGTCGACTTTAACAGCCTTAATTGTATTAACGATTATGTCTGAAGCAACAACATGTGCGGCCTGTGGCCACGAACACAAGAACGAAGATGGAACCTGTGAGTGTGGATGTGCCACAAAGTAACTTCGAATTTTACTTCAAACAAAAATCGCCCCGAGCAAAGTCGAAGGGCGATTTTTGTTGCGAACAATGAAACTACATTGCTGCTGGAGTCGAAGGAGAAGAAACGCAGTGACTGCAGTCCTTCTTGTGGGTGAAGATGAGGTAGATAGCTGAAAGGCCTACAAGGATGTAGACGATCTTTGCTACAACTGCACCGAGGTACATAACTACATCGAGGCTGAAGACACCGATGAGAAGCCAGTTGAGGCCGCCGATAATGACGAGAATAAACGCGATCATGTGTAACGCTTTCATGATAAGTATAGACTTAATTTATAAACACAACTTGGGAACTTTGCTCAACAGTATAGCAGATTCCATAAAGTAGTTATTCACATATGGGCAGGTAGAATTACGTTGTTAAGAGGTCGATTTTGGAGTAATCTAGTAGTATTCTTCTGGCTACATTTCAATTGCTTGCATGAACATCACCTCCTCCTCTCTAGTTTCCAATATCTCGATCATCGCAGTCGTAGCCGCCACAGGTTACGGCATTTATTATGTAAAAAATATTACCCAGCCTGTTCCGATAGATTATGAGAAGATTCATACAGAACAGATCGCCAATGACTTGGAGGCTCCCCAACCTCCGCAAGATATTTTTGTGCGGAGACAGGCACCGACGCTCGTTGAGTTTACCTGGAGTGATGCCAGTGATAATTTGGAAGTGACTGGTTACGATGTTTACAAAAATGACACGTTGGTCATTGAAAACATTCCTGAAACTCGTTTTATTTCTTCTAGTCTTTCTCCTAATACTTCATATACGTATACCGTGCGAGCACGCGACGCTCATGGCAATATGTCGCCCCCAAACACCGTTACCGTAAAAACATTGGCCAAAAATGCAACGCCGATCATTTCTGTGCCGGCTCCACGGCCTGCGACTACTCTACCTTCGTATATTCCTGTATTGCCAACATATTCTCCGCTACCTTCAGCGTCACCACTTGCCTCTCTTCCTCCATCAAATTCTCTCAATCTTCAGGATACGACCAAGCCGTCTATTGCTGGTTTGAGTGCTACGTCTATCACCGGAACTTCAGCAACTATTGTCTGGACTACAGATGAGCTTGCTACCTCTCGGGTAGATTACGGACTGGACTCACGCCACTCTTCTTCTACTCCTTTTGAAAAAAATAGGGTCACGGCTCACAGTGTTCAAATCACGGATCTCACCAGGTCCACAAAATATTATTACCGTGTCCAGTCCGAAGATGCGATGGGTAATCTGGGCCTCAGTTCGCTTCAGTCTTTCGACACTACCTCACCACCCGATACTTCTGCACCTGTCATTTCAGCTCTAACTAGCGATACTATCACAGCAAACTCCGCTCGCATCAGTTGGGTTACAGATGAGCTGGCAAGTACGCAGATCGAGTATGGTCAATCGAGTGATTACGGCACTATCTGGACACCCTCATCAACCAAGGTGCTCACGCACTCTGCGGTAGTCTCTGGACTGTCTGCTGATACTGCATACCATTTCCGCGTAAAGTCTGCAGATGCGGCAGGGAACACAGGCATCTCAGCAGATTACTCTTTCCGGACACTTGTAACGGGAGCCTCCTCTTCACCGCCCCCAGACACTTCTGTGCCAGTTATAACTGCCGTAACAACGGGCTCCCTCACCACCACCGGAGTTACGATAACTTGGACGACAAATGAAAATTCCAACAGTCAGGTTGAATATGGTACTAACCAAAGTTATGGCAATACGTCAGCCCTAGATTCTACGAATATCACTTCGCATTCAGTGACTTTGACTGGTCTACAGCCAGCCAGCACCTATCATTTTAGAGTAAAATCAAGAGATGCAGCCAACAACTTGGCAAGTAGCACAGACTCAATGTTTGTCACTCTTACTCCTCCGCCACCCCCTCCACCACCAGTATCGCCAGAGGATCTGCCCCCGGTCATTGCAAACGTTGGGATGACGCCAGGGAGTACTTATATCGATCTTTATATCACTCTCAATAAGGGTGCAAGCGTCTCTGTGAGATATCAGCCGAGTGATGGAAGTGCGGATTGGATTACAACGGAAAGTGCCACTCCAAATCCCGCTCATGATATCCAACTTGCTCCACTCACTCCTGCAACTTTCTATACCATCGAAGTTACAGCTACTGACCCGCAAAATCGCGCTTCCGAAGTATCTTCGAATACAGGTCAGACAGCTCCTGCACCTCTCCCTCCTGAAAATCCGTAGTAACAGCGCAATGCTTGTGGACCTCTAAATCATGTCAGGGTGCCGGGAATCGCCCGCAACTCTCGGCTCGCTACCCGCTCGCCTCGGTCTGGGCACCGCCTCGCGGTTGCTCGTTGCTACTCGCAACATCGCTCCGGCGTTCGATTCCAAGACGCATTGCTCCGCAATACTTGTGCACTTCTAAATTTGTCAGGGTGCCGGGAATCGAACCCGGACCTCACACTCCCGAAGCGTGTATACTACCACTATACTACACCCTGATCAGATGAGAGTAACAATTTTTGAGAGGGGAGTCTACTTAACTTTGAAATAATTAATGACCTCTTGCCAGTTTTTAACTCTAACTGTGTTTGGGGGCAAAGTGTCTAGTTTGTTCCATGAATAATTGCCAAAAAGAAGTGACTCGATGTTATTTTTTGCAGCAGCAGAAATGTGTTTGATTTGGTCATCAATAAAATATGCTGCCCCTAGGTTTTTAATTAGCTCACCTTTTGTAAAATGAATGCCATTTTGTTCTGAATCAAAAAAACCACAAAAGATAATATCGTCAAAAATTCCCGGATAATATTTTTGGAGCCATGCTCTCGTTAGTTGATTTATGGAGTTACGCCGAGAGGTCACCGCAACAAGCCTAAATCGCTCTTTTAATTGCTTTAAAGCTTCAAAGGCACCTTCTGTTGCAGAATAGGTCGCTACATGACCGGACTCATGATATTCCGCAGCTCGTCTTTGTAATTCCTCATGTTCCACTTTCCACACCGCAGCCCAGTGTTCTTGATAATCATCAACAGTTAAATTTGTTCCATATTTTTGGTTACTATATTCAACAAAAGCCGGTGCGCTTTGGGCTATAACATCATCAATATCAATTGCGATAATCCGTTTGGTTTCCATCGAGGTATATTCTAAATTCAAAATGGTGGACCTATGGGGAATCGGACCCCAGCTTCGTCCATGCCATGGACGCGTAATACCATTTTACTATAGGCCCGAGCGAGGAGCGAAATGAATATATCATATTCATTTCGTCCGAGCGATGGGCTCCATGAGTAGAGCGATTATTCGCCCTTATTGACAAATACATCTAATAGGTGTATAATGCAGGCATGAAACTAGTATCAGTAATTCTCTGGCTTATCTCGGGGGCGATAATCGTACCCTTCGTTTTCGTAGCTGGAACTATCTACCCCTTGTGGACTGAATGGGGTGAAGAATTCAAATAATATGACGAATATTATGAAAGTTATCTCCTTTATTCTCTGGCTTGTAGCAGCGGTGGTTGTCCTTCCATCCGTCTTTATGGCTGTCATCATTCATCCTCTCTGGCTAGAATGGGGCGAGCATATCAAGGTATAAAATTCGACTTTGTGGACTTTCGACTTTGTGAACTGTAAACTAGCGTCATGGAAAATGAATCCCTGACCAGTGCTACTCCAGCCCTTCATCCGACCCAATTTGTCATATTTGGTATTACCGGTGATCTTGCTAGTCGCAAGCTCCTGCCGGCACTTTTGACACTGTATTCAAAGAAGCTTTTACCTCCTCGTTTTTCAATAATTGGTTTTTCACGACGTTCATTCAATCGTGAAGAATTCCGTGAATATATCCGTGATCGTCTCAAGATCCGTCCCGGAGAATTCAAAGAAGAAGAGATCAAACATTTCCTTGATCACCTGACTTATGAGCAGGGTATGTTTGACGATCCTCGCGCATATAGTCGTCTTGCTGACAGGTTGAAGGGGACTGACGACCGTTGGGGTCAGTGCTCGAACAAACTTTTCCATCTTTCAGTCCCGCCAAACCTCTATGAAGGTCTTCTCAATCAGCTTGCCGCTTCGGGTCTTTCTGAACCTTGTGCCGATGAGACTGGTTGGACACGAGTCCTCATAGAAAAACCTTTTGGCAGTGATATCGACACAGCCCGTGCCCTCGATAAACTCCTCGGTAAACTTTTCAAGGAAGAGCAAATCTTCCGTATCGATCATTATCTTGCCAAGGAAGCTTTACAGAATATCCTAGCCTTCCGTTTTGCCAATTCCATTTTTGAACCTCTGTGGAGCAAGCAATATATCGACAAGATCCATATCAAACTCTTCGAGAAATCCGGTATGGAAGGTCGAGGTGCATTTTACGATCCTATTGGCGCACTCAAAGATGTGGGACAAAATCACATGCTTCAGATGCTCGCTCTTGTTACTATGGACAAGCCACGCAATTTCACTGCAACACTCATCCGTAAGGAACGTTCGAAGATTCTCGCAAAGCTCAAGGCCGCTCCGGCAAGATCACTTTCGAGCGTTGCGGTCAAAGGTCAGTACTCCGACTACACATCGGAACAGGGGGTGAATGCGCACTCTGAGACTGAGACATATTTTCGTCTCAAGGCCGTGATCGACTCACCTCGCTGGAAAGGTGTGCCCATCTATCTCGAAAGTGGCAAGGGATTCGCCGAATCAAAAGCAGAGATTGATGTTTATTTCAAAGCAGGTAAAAAAGATGATATTCCCAATATTCTGACATTCCGTATTCAGCCCGACGAAGGCATCAAGATTCGTTTCTTAGTCAAACATCCTGGATATGGTTTTAGCACCGAACCAAAAGTCTTGAAGTTCAAATACGCCGATGTGCAGTCATTCCAGGATATTCCCGATGACTACGAACGTCTTATTCATGACGCTATTGTTGGTGACCAGACATTGTTTGCGTCTACAGAAGAGATTATGTCTTCATGGAAATTTGTAACCTCTCTTTTGAAGGGTTGGGCCGAGTTGCCGCTGGTCAAATATGAAAGGGGAGTAAAGGAGATAGAATAAGAAAAGTAAAAAGAAAGACCGATATTCCACCGCCGCATCTTGCATTCCGGACGAGTTTTGCTATATTTTAGATATGTCACACGCATCACATTATATTAAGGTCGTCGCCTTCCTTCGTACCTGGAATTTATTTTCCAAGGCTGACTTTTGTAATGTTGATCGCTCCTAAAGAGAATTGAGAGACACAAGATTTCAAAAGCGAGCCTTGGAGAAACCAAGGTTCGCTTTCGTTTTGGTCGTGTGGCTGGACGAAAGGCAGCTCCTTCAACAATCAAACAACACAACAGTGATATGAGTGCGACAAGTTCAACATCGGACAGTCTGGTTTATGCTTCAAAAGAAGATCTGCTCAATGCCGAACAGGGTATTGAAACTCCAAAATTGGCTGAGAAGATCAAGGGTCGAGCCGGGTGGCGAAGAGGCGTGGGTGGGACTATTGACGGGTTTGTGTTTGTGATGACGCCGGGTTCGAGTGTATATGACTGGATTGCAAACGAAGTTCATACTCGTAATGTCCACAACCTTCGCCGTCAAAACTACGAACATTTTAAACTGAACCCTACACTTCTTTATCAGAAAATCCGTCTCAAAAAGAAGGGGCCTGATATTTTCAGTCATCGCTGAAGTTTGATTTATTGGTATTACGCCCAGGTATTTCTTGGGCGTTTTTTATTTTTTTATCCACTTGTGGCGGCTATAGTGTGGTGCTAGCATTAGTGCATGATCCACGTGTCACACAGTACAAAGTCCCTCGCCATGTTTATTTGGAACGCAGTTTCCAAGGCTGACTTTTGTGATACTCAACTCCTCTAACATTCACCCCATTTGAGATCCCAAAAGCGAGTCTTGGAGAATCCACGGCTCGCTTTTTGTCTCGGCCGCAAGGTTGGCAAGAAGGCACATTCACAATCAAATCATACGACTATGAACAACGAGCGTAGAAAGTTTTTTCCTGGTCCTGTGTACAGTTCACGAGCGCTTACGGAGCTGGCCATAGCTACTCCGGGCGCACGAGCCTGTTGGCAGAACCGTCGCGGCCAAGTGATCGACGTCATCTTCACTGAAGTTGTCGGTTCGGATCACTCAAGCTGGATCCCGGAAATCGTCCATCGTGAAGCGCAAAAAGAGCGGCCACAAAATGTGACCGCCAAATAGTATGTGCATAGTTGTAGTGATTGATTGCACATGCACCACTGCCTGAGTTTCGACTTGGGCAGTTTTTTCTTGCACGGTATTTCGTGCATGGTATCCTGTGGGAACTAGTATAATAATTTCAAAATATTCCCATGAATTTCTTCATCAAGCAATTACTAAAAAATAAATTAAAGGGTCAGGTTCCGGATGATCAACTGGATACTTTTATTTCTGTCATCGAAAAGAACCCAACTTTCTTCGAGAAGATCATGGCTGAAATTCAGTCAAAGATCGCACAAGGGATGGATCAGCAGAAGGCTTCAATGGAAGTAATGAAAACTCATGAGGCTGAGCTCAAGGAATTGATGAAATAGTATCTCTATCTGAACGTCAATCTATTACATGAAAAGACTTCCTTTTATTGTATTTGCGGCCGTAGCCCTCGTTTTTCTGTCTTTGGGTAATATTGCCATTTCGCAGATGGTCATTGCCTCATTTGGTATTGTGGAGGAGTGGCTCATCTGGAGCATTGAACTTATTCCAATTATTTTAACATTGGGTTTTGTTGTAGCGCTGATTATTGGTTCGAAATATTACAACCCGCTTACACGGATTCTCTATGTGCTTTCGTCCATGTGGATGGGGTTCTTTGTGTATCTTATCGGCGCTGTCATAGTGCTTGCGCTAGTAAGTTTTGTGCTTTATGTAACATCAACCGATGCCACTTTGCATTATCTGGGGATCGTTCTGCTTTTTGTGGCAGTTATTACCGGGATTTACGGCATAGTACATGCGCGAAAGATAAAAATAAAACATGTGGATGTGGTTTTGAAAGGATTACCTCAGTCATGGAAGGGGAGGAAGGTTGTGTTTATTAGTGATATTCATCTTGGTCAGATCCATAACCAATCTTTTACAGAAAGAATTGTCGGAGAAATCGAGATCCTCAATCCCGACATCGTCCTCATTGGAGGAGATCTGTATGACGGGTATGAAATAAATCTCAAAGAAAGCATTGCGCCGTTCGAGAAGTTGAAACCGAAGTTAGGTACGTATTTTATTACAGGTAACCATGAGGAGTTCAGAGAAAGAAATTCATTTATTAATGAAGTAAAAGCTGTAGGTATAGAAGTTCTCGATGAGAGACGTGTCGATATCGACGGTGTTCAACTTGTCGGGGTAAGCCACTTGAGAACAGCGGAAAAAGTGCAGTACGAGAGTGTACTTGCTGCTCTAGGGGTTGATCCTGTGCGACCATCGATACTTCTCAAGCATGAGCCGCGTGATATCGATGTTACTGCGGCAGCCGGCATTTCTCTGCAACTTTCCGGACATACTCATCGGGCGCAAGTCTGGCCACTTGGATATGTCGCCAGGAGAATATACAAAGGCTTTGATTATGGACTCAAGTCTGCGGGTCGTACCCAGGTCTACACATCAAGTGGCGTTGGTACATGGGGACCTCCGATGAGGGTCGGGACAGATTCGGAGATTGTCTGTATTACCTTTATAGCACTAAAGACGACCGACTGATGTTATAATTGAGTTTTATTGATTTCACAGGGGTGGACGGTATTCCCATCTACAATCCATTGACCGGCAAAATCTAATGAAGCAATCTAAAATAGTTGATCTCATGGTTGTCCTGGTCCTACCAATGGTTGTTTTTCTCTGTACGTTTTTAGGTAGCGTCGAAATAAATTATTTGGAGTCAATATTATTATTTTTTGCGCTGCCGAGTCTTTATTTATCACTTCGTGCCCGAAGAAAAGTTGGAAGAACATTCTTATTCAGTGTTGCCATAAGTATTCCCATGGCTTTGATTGTCGAGCTTATCGCCTTTTGGGATAAAGCTTGGGTAGTTCCTCAGAGTATGTTTAGCATTAGATTTTTCGGATTTATCCCGATTGAAGATTTTCTGTGGCAATTCTTTACCGTTTTTACTATTCTTATCTTCTATGAATATTTTATACGCGGTCAAACTCCAGGAGGAAGTTCCAGGAAAATGTTTTTTGTGTTTGGTTTTATTTATCTGGTAGCTGTAGTAGTAAGTATTCTGTTCATCAATCAAAGCATTTTGCTTCATATTGGTTATCCGTATCTTTGGTTCGGTATTTTTTTCTTTGCAATTCCTGTGATCCTGTTTTTACTTAAACGCTCAGATTTTTTTGTAAACTTTCTGAAAGTTCAGTTATTTTTTCTTTACATTCACACACTTTTCGAACTGGTCGGAGTTAAATTTGGTCACTGGCTCTATCCCTCTGCCCATTATGTTGGCTGGATAACACTCGTCGGTCAAAGATTTCCCCTGGAAGAGATGCTCTTTGTAATGTTTATTGGAGCATTCGCGGCCTGTACGTATTATGAATATCTTACTAATGATTACTTTTAGACTATGGTCACCTCAGACTTCTTTTTTGTAATATTTTTCGCAACTATTCTCATTACCCGGCTTTTATTGTTTATAAAACCTATACCTAGCCCAACAGTTGGACATTTCCGGATCCATCATTACATGTATGGAGTAGTCCTGATCATGATCGGTTTAATATTTCACTCTGTACTTTTATTTGCGATTGGCTTCGGACTGTTTATTGATGAGTTAACTTATCTTCTGATGAAAGGGAAGAACCACGAGGATAATTACTCCAAAGTTTCCCTGGTAGGCACATTGATCTTTATAATTTTAGTTTTCCTTTTAAAAGATTACCTCGTCATTCTTTTTAGATAATGTCGTATGTTGCTCAATTACGAGATGCCATAATCGCAGCCCTATGTTAGACTCATTTCACTATGGCTTTATCTATAGGCATCGTTGGACTCCCGAACGTCGGCAAGTCCACACTCTTCAACGCTCTTACTAAAAAGAGTGTTCTTGTTGCTAACTATCCTTTCGCCACTATTGATCCTTCTGTGGGAGTTGTTGCTGTGCCTGATGAGCGCATCGAGAAGCTTTCAACATTTTCAAAATCCGCAAAAACAGTTCCTGCAGCTATCGAGTTTGTAGACATTGCTGGCTTGGTCAAGGGCGCATCCGACGGTGAAGGTTTGGGCAATCAATTTCTATCCAATATCCGCGAGACAGATGCTATCGCCGAGGTGGTACGTATCTTTGAAGACGACAACATCATTCACGTCGACGGCAAGATTAACCCGCTCAAAGATATTGAGGTCATCAATCTCGAACTCATCCTGGCTGACATTCAGACTGTGACAAAGCGACTTTCGAATCTAGGAAAAGAAGTTAAAGCTGGTAAAAAAGAGGCCATCATTGAAAATGGGGTGCTCGAACGGGTGAAAGTGGCACTTGAGGCTGGGAAGTTGGCTTCTACAGTTGTGCCAAATGAGTTCGAAGCGCCATTTCTAAAGTCCATGCATCTACTCACGTCGAAGCCATTTATGTACGTGCTCAACAAAAAGTCAGGTGGCAACAATCTGGATGAAAAAAACGATGAACGCTATACGGCTCTGATGAATTTCTTTAAGGAAAATAATGCAAAGTGGGTGATCGTTGATGCTGGTGTGGAGCATGAACTCAAGGATCTCGAAGGTGCAGAGAAAAAAGATTTTCGTGAGAGTTTGGGTGCAAAAGATGATGGTATCAATGATCTCATTGTGAAGGGTTATGAACTTTTGAATCTTATTACCTACTTCACAACCGGAGAAGACGAAACACGTGCCTGGACCATCGGTCGTGGCTGGACTGCTCCTATGGCAGGTACCGCTATTCACGGAGATTTCAAGGATAAGTTTATCCGCGCAGAAGTGATCGAATGGAACAAACTTTTGGAAGCTGGGTCATACGGAGCAGCCCGTGAAAAGGGTTGGGTGAGGATAGAGGGAAAAGAGTACGTAGTGATCGATGGGGATGTTATAGAGTTTAAGATTTAATCTAAATACCCGGGATCTAAATAGATGTTTCGTCAACTTGTCTGAAAGTGCCCCAAATCGGGCATGGGCACGGTGCTATAAAGTTTGCAAGTCGATATCCACCGGGGGTGGTATTGTCGGGTTTTGTGGCGGGTGTAGGATGTGGCCTGGTTTCAAATTTCGCTGAAAGGCGAGTGGAGGTGCAGCGTGAGGCACACAAGCAGTTCATTGATAGCAGCAGTGTTAGTCATTCATGGTGTACGGGCGGCAGACATGTTGTCTGCCTACACCAAGTCGGGTCCGGCGTTTTCGTCGGGCGAAAGTCAGATCCGCAGCGTCATTGCTTCGGATATGGCTAGTAACTTCAACATGCAGGCAGAGCAGAGGTTCAAGACACGGTTCACTCCCAATCGTTTGGGTATGGTCGAGCTTCGACAGAGGCATGGCAAGGGAACTGTCGATAGAATAAGTGCGATGGCTTCTTCGACCGTGGAACAATCCATGAGCACCTCTGTTCAGAGGACACCGCTCGGTCGTTTCATCGAGGAGGACAGTCTCGATGCGCTCGAAGAGTTCGGCAGATACCTGGAGGTCGGCATCTTCGGTGACGATGATGAGGGGTCTCCTGCGGACAAGCGGCTAGATACCACAACTGAAGGTGGGGGCGAAAAGAGGAACACGAACGATATCAGGATCACATTCTGGCATCGTATGTCGGACTCTATCTATCCCACCTATGGTGTACGGCTCAGTGCAACACCAAACTTCAATGTAGGATTGAAGTACAAAGTGGATCATAGGACGGTCGCCATTGTCAGGGCGGGTTACGAGCTGGTCAATTACGATGAGAATACCGTCTCGGCGGACATCTCGATTCCGTTTCGTAAAGGTCCAGTAGTTCGGACGGGTATCAGGTACAACATGAGCCGTACCGACCGCAATCAGGCCTTTGTGGGTGTGAACTTCCGAGCCTTCAGATCTTGGCAGTTCTCGACCATGGGAACTGCGGGCTTGAGCAGTCAGGAGTTCGGCGTCTACGGAGTGGTGAATTCTGAAAAGTGGCCGTGGAGTCAGTGACGGGTTAGTTTGAGAGCGTGACTTCTGAAAGGGAGTTACGCTTTTTTATTTTCTTGAATAAAAAATGCCTTGCGTACCGTATGGTCGCAAGGTCGGGTCGGTCTCTCATTCCGGAATAAAATCGGGGAAGATGGGCTGGTAGAGTTGCAGCCGAATCTGGTAGAACTCGTCCACCTCGTTCGTCACGGGAAGCCCTTTGAGGAGCTCTTCGTGCCCACCTTCGCCTGCATCCAGTTGGATGTGACGCTCCAGATAGTACTTGAAGGCTGCGAGAGTCTGATGATCATGGCTGGTCCACGACGTGGGGCTAACCTCCAGAATGCGCCGGAAGATGTGCGGCAGCTCCTTCTCGCGGGAGAAAATGGACATGGCCCTGATCCGCGGCTTGAGTGCCTTTACTCTTTCAGTGTAAACCTCTCCTGCACGGCTTATCTCTGGGGGTAATTCAATGAGAACTCCTCCCTTGTTGATGAAATGCCAGAGAAATGCTGCGTGGTCGTCTGTGTGGTTGTAAGATGCAAAGCTCAGATTGTTCGTCGAGAGCTCACCTTCCGCCATTGTTGCCAGACCTTGATGCTGTGGACACAACAACAAGGCAAGCCGCAGTGATTCTGCAAATTCTCTGGCTGTGTAAGCGCAGAGAACCATCAGTTGAAGAAGGTCGGTGGCCAGCAGTTTTTCCCAGGGCAAAGAGACGATTTGCCTGACAGTCTTTTTATATTCCATATGTTCAGTCGTTTCAGTCTTGTTTAATTCGACAATACTATGAAAAAGTATATATGTCAACTGATTTACGGACACTGGATTCGCGGCTATACTTCCTCCCATGCCTTATATCATCGCCGGACTCGGCAACCCAGGAGAAGAATACGAGAATACACGCCATAATACTGGTCGTATTGTTTTGGAGCATATAGCCAAGGAATATGGTGGGGATGAATTTAAATTCAATAAAAAGCTCAATGCACTTACGACTGAAGGAAAGATCTGGAAGGAAAAAGTAACATTTGTTGAACCTGAAACCTTTATGAACAAGTCGGGTTCCACAATCGCCCAGTTAGTAAAAAGTGTTAAAGCCGCTGATAAGTTGGTGGTTATTTACGATGACTTCAATCTACCCCTTGGCCGTATCAAGATTTCATATAACAGAAGTTCGGGAGGTCACAATGGTTTGGAGTCGGTTATCAAGGCAGTAAAGACAGAAGCTTTCACCAGGATCCGTATCGGAGTTGCTCCGGCAAATGCTAAGGGTGAAGCCAAGACTCCACACGGAGATGACAAGATTGAGAAATTTATCCTAGGAAAATATAAAGATGACGAAATGAAAATCATCAAGAAAATGGCAAAAGTATCTGCTGAGGGTGTGATGTTAATGATCAGAGAAAGCAGAGAAAAAGCTATGAGTGTAGTGAATGCAGCGTAGGTCCGTCTTACACAACTATGAAAGCGGTGATACTCGCAGCTGGCAAAGGTACTCGAATGGGTGAGCTTACTAAGACTACACCCAAGGGGCTTCTCATGAAAAAGGGAAAGCCGCTTCTTGAGTATACCCTTGAAGTGTTGCCGCCCAACTGTGAAGAAATTATCATCGTGATCGAATATTTAGGAGATCAGATCCGAAAGGCATTTGGTAATGAGTGGAATGGGATACCTGTTCGGTATGTTGAGCAAGGGGTGTACAAAGGAACTGGTGGAGCCTTGCTACAGGCTCGTGAACATCTGGTGGGGAGCGAATTTCTTGTCTTGCCATGTGACGATACGTATCATGCTAATGATATTTTGAACCTTTGTAAGGGCTCGTCGGTAATGATGATTTCGAAGATTTCTGACAGGGAGTTTTCAGGTGGAAATGTAAAGATGGAGAATGGAAGGCTCGTTGCTATAGAAGAAGGAACCCATTTACCGCCGGCAATTGTTGCGACAGGTGCCTATCTTTTGAATGAGAAAATATTTAATTATCCTCTCGTACAAATTCCTGGACGAGACGAATATGGCCTGCCGCAAATGGTGGTTGAATATGCCAAACACCATCCTGTAAAGATTATGGAGGCAACACAATGGACTCAAGTTAGTACTCCGGCCGATCTTCTGTAATGACAAGTAAGAAAAGTGATAAGTAAGAAAATCAAATCCAAGGCGTCAATATCACTGGAGTTGGCGATATGTGCATAACTACTGGATAAGTTGTGGACAGAACGTCAGCGGGACAAGGTTTTACGAGTTTAACTTTGGAGAAAAACTCCGAGGTACACTTTAATGCTTGTCAATTTTTTGTTATTGTTGTATTGGAACGTTCGTTCCCAATAAGGTGAGAAAATTGGCTCAATTCTTCGAGCTGGTTTTTGGATCCGAAATAAAGGAGACAGAAGATATGGAAATGTTAGCTAATAAT
>JAZKAW010000004.1:170101-205619 GCA_040388945.1 Patescibacteria group bacterium | reverse complement strand
CCCCTGATCAAGGTGCCGTTAAGCACCTTCAATGCCTTGAGATTGGCCGCTCAAAAAACGGTACAACGACAAGAGGACGAGGGAGGTCTGGCATTCTTTGCCGAATGGCCCGAAGTTCCGAGGGAGGTGCCCGATGATTCACCTTTGTGGATTGTCCAGGTAGATCGGAGTGTGGCTCCTACGAGTTTGCCTCCACATGAGTCCGAACCTCTCTTTCCAGATGAGGAAAAAACCGGACCAACAGAGTACAACTTGTTGAAGCTCGGCCTTTGGCTCAATGGTTCGCAAAAAACGGGCCATGCCGATGCGCAGAGCATCTTCGCTGGTCTGAAAGAGACTGGGGCGATCGCAAATTTCCCTGGGCTTCTAGATGCGGAGGAGATTGTGAAGAACCACGTCGAAATTCTTGAGAGCAAGTTGTTTTGGGGGAAGGAGATTGTGTTTTGGAGAGGTGCTCGCACAGGCCTCTTCCGTAACATCATTGTCCCGGTGGTCCGGGCAAAGAAAGGCGTGGCCGAACAGTACTGGTCAACCCTCTACTACGATTGGGGCCAAGAGCATCCATCTTTCAAATTCTAAGGGCTTGAAGTGCTCCACTGATCGCAAGGCCGCGGCACATTGCTGCGGTTTTTTTATAATTCAATTCCGCCCAGAAACAAAAACAGCCGCTTTTCCTGCGACCGTTTTTGCGACTCCCTAATTCTAATTTCCTTTCCCTTACTTGCTTAATTGTCTAATTTCTTAATTGCTATTTTTCCTATTTATCTCCTGTATACGTAAGTGCCATCTTTTGTTCCTTGGGATCAAAGAGGGCGATCTTGAACTTGTAAGTCTTGCCAAGTTCGAGAGTCTTGCGGAGCTTTTCTTCGGAACCAAATTCGGAGACATGGACGAGGCCGGCTACACCTTCTTCAACAGAAGCCAAAGCACCATGCTTGTTGAATTTGATGATAACACCAGAAACATCGAGATCTTTCTTGTATTTCTTGGCTGCTTCGGTCCATGGGTTTGGCTTGAGCTGCTTGATAGAGAGTGAAATCTTGCCGTCCTTGATCTCAATGATCTTGGCGGAGATCTTCTGACCAGCTTTGACGAAGTTGCGAGGATCATCGACGAGACCCCAATCGATCTCAGAGATATGCACGAGGCCTTCGAGACCTTCTTCGAGTTTGACGAAGATGCCAAAGTCGACGACTCCAGTGACGGTGCCCTGAACTTCATTACCAACTTCGTACTTACTGACGATCTTTTCCTTTTCTTTCTGTTCAGAACCCTTTTCTGAGAAGATCAGTTTGCCTTCCTTGGGATCGGCAGTGATGATGGAAAGAGTGAGACGAGTACCAACGAGCTTCTTCAACTCTTCGAGGATCTTGTCCTTGTCACCATCGGCCACATGAGGATAGTGGTCGGCCTTGAGCTGTGAGGCCGGGAGGAATCCGACGATACCTTGCCATTCGACGAGGAGTCCGCCTTTGTTTGCTTCTTTGACAGGGAGGTCGAGAGATTTCTTTTCTTTGATAGCGATCTCGGCTTCGCTCCAGATGAGGGCCTGACGAGCTTCTTTGAGAGAGAGTTCGTAGTAACCTTCCTTGTGGGCAGTGTCGACGATCTTGGCGGCAATGACGTCGCCCATGTTGATCTTCTTGATAATATCGCGGGCGATGATGAATTCACGGCCGTAGATGATACCAGTACCAAAAGGTGCAAGGTCAACGTAGACTGACGACTTCTCGATGGCAATAACCGGACCTTCGACGAGATCTCCGATGATCGGAGGATTCTTCATGGTGCCGATAAGTGAGCCCATAAAGCTCGACTTTTGTTCCTCGGTCATGACCATAGCCTCCGGCTTCTTTGGGGAGTCGGGACGTGTAGAATCGACGCGTGGCGCTTTCTTGTCTATTTTTTCTGCAGTAGCTGTTTCCGTAACTGAACTAGTGTCTGACTCCTTTGAGTGAGTCAACGTTTCTTTTAATTTCTTGAACATGTAACTGACTCGTCACGCGTGTTAGGTTAATAATATCCGCGTATTCCTGTATAGCGACCCGGGGAATATTGGCGGTAAAGTGCGTGACGTGCCTAGAGGATACTAGCTTAGGATTGCCTTTTTGTCTATATATGGTAGGGTGGCGGCAGCTTTATGAAAGCAAATAAAAATCTTCTTCCGCTGTCGGGAAGATTTTTCCGACAGAGACGCCGACACCGTTTTCAGAAAGGGGTCAAATTGACACATCCAATACGGATGATGACTACGAAAGAGCGCACAGGTAACACCGAGGCGAGTCTTTCCGAGACTGTCCTGATGATTGTCAGAAGAGAGAGGAAAGAAGGGAAACTTTCACCGCTTCTCTTGGCTCTTCTGCCAGTTTTGGACTTTTGCCAGGATTTACAACGAGCTACGCCAGACAAGCGGGTTCGAGGGATACGTCTCAGGTTTGTTCCACTAAGCGATTCCTGTATTTGATCTGAGGGGCTCTGCCGATTGGCAAGGTCCTTTTTTATTTGCTTCACTTTATTTTTCTATGGTAGTGTATAGCTCATGATCATCACCTACCTAGGCGGAGAATTCGTCAAAGTGCAATTCGGCGACACGGTTGTTGCTTTCAACCCTGTCTCAAAGGACTCTTCTTTGAAGACATCCAAATTTGGGGCAGATGTTGTACTTTCGAGTATCAACCATGAAGATATGAACGGTGTCGACCAAATCTCATTTGGTGACAAGAAACCTTTTGTTATTACTGGTCCTGGCGAGTATGAAGTTAAGGGAGTCTTCATCAAAGGTCTTCCTTCCGAGTCCAATTATGGAGGCGAGAAACGCATTAACACTATTTATACGCTTGCTCTCGAAGGTATGAATCTCTGTTTCTTGGGAGCACTCGATACGGCTGAGTTACCAAAAGAAACTGAAGAAGCTATCGAAGAAGTTGATATTCTTTTTGTTCCGATAGGTGGAGAGGGTGTGCTCGATGCCTCCAGGGCCTACAAGTTGGCGGTTTCTCTCGAACCAAAGATAATTGTTCCTATACACTATGGAGATCTAGGAGATAAAGAAGCATTGAAAAAGTTTTTGAAGGAAGCTGGTGAGAATCCAAAGGCTGAGCCAAAACTAACTTTGAAGAAGAAAGATCTTGAAGGTAAAGAAGCTGAGGTTGTGGTGTTGGAGAAGGAGTAAAAGGATTTCTGATTGAAACAGAAGAATAAGACACTTCCACCTTATTTGTTTTGGCGCTACAATACATACATGTCTATAGCCTCCAAGATCGAACATTTGCGCACAAAGCCCGAGCATGTCCGACGACGTATTGCTTTTTGGTCATCTCTTGGGACATCCGCTATCATTTTTGCATTCTGGCTAGCTTCATTTACTTCCGTTAGCTCAAATACCCAGGGTGCTATTGCTCAGGCGGTAAACAATGTTGAAACTCCATCTCAGTCATTGGTGGCGAGTGTAGGTGATTTCTTTGATGGTATTCGTGACATGATCTTTACTCCCAAAAAGATTGAATATAAGAGTGTAGAAGTAAGGCCGGGCAATAAATAATCCACCCGTAAAAACCCTCGCCTTTTTTGTTATTTTTTGCTATACTTAGCACATCAAAGAGCTTGAACCTCTTTTTAATTTTGCCCCCATTCCATGGCCAAGAAGAACGACAGATCTGGTGAGAACGAAAATGCAAAACCTTCGGCTGAAGGCGCAGTTGCCCGCGTAGGCAGTGGTGTTATTTCGCGCAGTATTTCTACAGAGATGCGCGAGTCATTTCTCGACTATGCCATGTCAGTTATCACAGACCGTGCACTCCCCGATGTTCGTGACGGACTAAAGCCTGTGCACCGCCGCATCCTCTACGCCATGCATCAGCACGGGCTGACCTTCTCAGCAAAGTTCCGCAAATCTGCAGTACCAGTCTCAGCGGCGATGGGAGATTACCATCCTCACGGTGACGCAGCTATCTACGAATCTTTGGTCAAGATGGCTCAGGACTTTACCATGCGTTATCCGCTCATCCATGGTCAAGGAAACTTCGGTACAGTCGACGGCGACCCTGCAGCTGCCATGCGTTACACTGAGGCAAAGATGGCTCGTATCACAGCCGAACTCTTGCGTGATATAGACAAAGAGACTGTAGATTTTCATCCCAACTACGATGGTACAAAGAAAGAGCCTTCAGTCTTGCCTACAGCTGTTCCGAACCTTCTTTTGAACGGTACACTCGGTATTGCTGTGGGTATGGCCACCAACATTGCTCCTCATAACCTACGAGAGGTTGTAGACGGCACTGTTCATCTCATCGACAACCCTTCTGCTACAGCCGAAGATCTTTTTGAATTCATTAAAGGTCCAGATTTTCCACTTGGTGCAGTTGTTTATGGGGAAAAAGACATTCACCATGCTTATGCCACAGGTCGCGGCGGCATGACTGTGCGCGGTGAAGCCGAGATCACCGAAGACAAAAAAGGTCAGTACCAGATCATCATTAGCTCCATTCCATTCCGCGTGAACAAGAGTGAACTCATCATCCGTATTGCCGACCTGGTGCGCGAAAAGATCATAGAAGGTGTCAAAGCTCTCCGCGACGAGTCTGACAAGGAGATGCGCATCGTCATAGATCTCAAGCAGGGGTCATATCCAGAAAAGGTCCTTAACCTCATCTACAAACACACTCAGCTCGAAGAAACTTTCCACATGAACACAGTGGCACTGGTCCACGGTGTGCCGCAGACACTCTCCCTCAAGTCTATTCTTCAGGAATTTGTCACTCACCGTATCGAAGTCATCCGTCGTCGCACCCAGTTTGACCTCAATGCCGCCGAAGCTCGTGAACATATCCTGCTTGGTCTCAAGAAGGCGCTCGACCATATCGACGAAATTATTACTCTTATCCGCGCATCGAGAGACGTGGCCGAAGCCAAGGCTGGCCTTATAAAGAAATTCAAGTTTAGTGAGCTTCAGGCACAGGCAATTCTCGATATGCGTCTCCAGAAGCTTGCTGGTCTCGAACGCAAGAAGATTCTCGATGAGCTCAAAGAAGTTCAGGCTCTTATCGAAGAGCTCAAGGGCATTCTCAGTAGTGAAAAGAAAGTCCGCACCATCATCAAGACCGAACTGGGTGAGATCAAAGACAAGTATGGTGACGATCGCCGCACCCGCATCGTCAAACACAGCGTCAAGGAATTCAATCCTGAAGACCTCATTGCCGATGAAGAGTCGGTACTTGTCCTCACAAAGGGTGGCTATATCAAGCGCACCAATCCCGACGAGTACCGCAAGCAAAAGAGGGGAGGTGTGGGTGTAGTTGACCTCGATACAAAGGAGGAGGATTTCATTTCTCACCTTATTTTCGCAACTACCCACAACGACCTCCTTTTCTTTACTGACAAAGGCAAGGCCTATCAGATCAAGATGTACGATATTCCAGAAGGCAAGCGCGCAACTCGTGGCAAATCCATTATGAACTTCCTTTCGCTTGCCGACGGTGAAAAAGTGACTTCTATTCTCCCTATGCCAAAGAATAAAAAAGAAGCCGAGAACCTCTGCCTTATGATGGTCACAAAAAATGGCACTGGCAAGAAATCTTCAGCCAAGCATTTCAAGGATGTTCGCCGTTCGGGACTTATTGCTATCACTCTCGATGATGGTGATGAGCTTATCTCAGCCTCATTTGCTGATCCAAAAGATGAAGTAGTTATTGCCACCCGCGAAGGCCAGTCTATCCGCTTCGAAGCCGAAGATGTCCGCGAGATGGGTCGCAACGCTGCAGGAGTTCGCGTGATCCGCCTCACAGAAGCAGATGCAAAAAAGAAGATCGACGCTGACTTCGTCATCTCTGCTGACATTGTTTCCAAAGATGCAAAGAATCCTGCACTGTTCGTTATGGGTGCAAACGGCTATGGTAAAAAGACCAAACTTTCAGAATACAAAGTCCAAAACCGTGGCGGTTCAGGTATTCTCACTATGAATGTTACTCCAAAGACCGGGCCTCTCATGGCTGCAAAGGTGGTGACGGACGATGATGAAGAGGTTGTTGCCATGTCCAAGAAATCACAAGTTATCCGCGTAGATATCAAAGAAATTCCAGCACTCAGTCGCGCCACTCAAGGTGTACGAGTCATGAAACTCCGAGAAGGAGATGAGCTCGCCTCACTTATTTGTTTATAGATCGGTAGAGATTAACGATTGCTGCCATTCAAAAACTGATCGTTGTAGAAACTTGCAGAATCTTCACCAACATTACCGTTGATGTCAGGCGCTACGGCAGGACCGTATCCACTATTTCCTCCGTTGCTTCCAGCGCCACCAGTAGATTGACAGGTTGACTGTCCTCTCTTTGGAATACATGGGAACTGACCGGTCGGCGCGGTGTTGTTATCGAATACGAAAGTTTTGATGACTACGTTTACAATGCCCCAGATGGACAAGATGATGGCAAGCCCGATCACTCCCCAGATAATAGCTTGTCTGGCGGTGGCACGCTTTTCGTCGCTGTCTGCACCGACGATCATGTATCGTACGATATTGAATACAATCCAGATAATAGCAAAGGCAATCAGTACTTGGAGAAAGGTATTTCCCAGATTGATAAATTTGTCCGAGACGTCGTTTATGTCTTTCATAGATATATACTATTTATAAGTGGCCTTAGTATATCACCTGTCTTCTTTTCTTTTGTCCCCACCATGACGAAAGGGACTTTTTTATTCATGTTAAAATAAGGCTATGTTTTCAGATCCTTCAGCAAATTTGGCAAAACTGGGTATAAATCATGGAATGAAAGTTGTCGACCTTGGTGCCGGTTCGGGATTTTATAGCATCGAAGCTGCTCGTGCCGTGGGTGGAGACGGCAGAGTCTATGCAGTGGATGTGCAGAAAGATCTCTTGGAGCGTTTGCGTTCCCATGCTGGAACTCAGGGAGTAGGTAATATCGAGGTTGTCTGGGGAAACGCAGAAAAGATCGGGGGTACCAAACTTCGTGAAGCTATTGCTGATCGTGTTATTGCATCTAACGTCCTTTTTCAGGTAGAGAAACCTGATGATTTTTGTCTGGAGATAAAGCGTATCCTCAAGCCGGGTGGTAAGGTCTTGGTGGTGGACTGGAATGCCGACGGTTCTATGACTCCAGCCAATGTATTTCCTGCCGCAAAGGCCCAGGCACTTTTCGAAAAGACAGGTTTCAAGCTCGACCAGGAATTCAACGCTGGCGACCATCATTATGGATTAGTTTTTGTACGAACATGAGTAAATTTCAATTAATCATCCTTTCGATCTTCATTGTCTTCATTATTGGAGGCGTTATAGCTTTTGCTCGCTTCAAAGGTCAAGATAGTAAGAGTCAATTACCACCCATCACTGTTTGGGGAACTTTTCCTGCAGATACTTTCGATTTGTACGTAAGTAAGGTCAACAATGCGTATTCTCAACAACTTCGTGTGACGTATGTGCAGAAGCGACCTGAAGAATTTTCTCGTGACTTTATCGCTGCTCTTGCTCGGGGTACGGGTCCTGATGCACTTCTCATTACTGCTGACGCTCTTATTCCACATCAGGACAAGATCACTCCTATTCCGTATTCGGCATTGCCTCAGCGTACATTCCTCGATAGTTATGTGCAGGAAGGGACTGTCTACCTCACAGAAGCTGGGGCATTGGCGGTTCCGTTCATAATAGATCCATTGGTTATGTACTGGAATCGTGACACCTTTGATCAGGCCGGGATTGCAACTCGACCTCAATATTGGGAAGAATTTGCCACACTCGATAAAAAGCTCACCCTCAAAGATGACAAAGGAACTATTCGCAAATCAGCAGTTGCTCTAGGGGAATTTAGTAATATTGGCAATGCTCGTGAGCTCCTGGGCTCGCTCTTTATGCAGCTGGGCAATCCCATAACGGCTCGTGGTGTAGAGGGTGGAGTAGTAAGTACACTCAAGAGTACCTCTGCTGCCAACCCTGCTCCAGCTTTGAAGTTTTTCACAGAAGCCGTAGATCCATCCAATCCTTCATACTCCTGGAATCGCAGTATGCCAGAATCAAAGACCGCTTTCTTGTCAGGTACTCTTGCTACATATTTTGGTTTTGCCTCAGAGCTTAGCGACCTGCGCGCAAAGAATCCTAATATCAATTTTGATGTGGCGCCATTGCCGCAGATCAAAGGGGGCAATCAAAAAGCTACCTATGCTCGCATGTACGGATTTTCTATAGTTCGTAGTTCGCCGAATGCAGGCGCCGTCTATCAGATCATGGCACTTCTCACCAATCCTTTGCCGCTGGCCGAACTTTCTCAGTCACTCTACCTTCCGTCGGTCCGCCGTGAGGTTATAGCCAAAGGTTCTACCGACCCTTACGTCACTATCTTCAATCAGTCTGCACTCATTGGGAGAACCTGGCTCGACGCAGACCCTGCTCAATCACGAATCATCTTTGCAAACATGGTCGGAGCTGTGACTAGTGGTCAGCGGTCAGTAGATCAGGCACTCCAGGATGCCGGGGATCAGTATGATGTTCTGCTGAAGCAGGCGTTACAGTGATAGGAGAAGGGATGAGGAAATGGAGGGTTGAAGGGATGGAGTCGCAAAAATATGAAATTTAATATAAAAAATAGAAATGGGAGTAGAAAAGAGACAGGCCAGCGTAACCTGGCAGGGAGTTTACTTTTTGTTGTGATTTTGCTGCTCCTCCTCTCTTCTCCTGTGCTGGCGGAAACTACCCGCACTCTCACTTCAGATAGTAGTACCAATCCCAATGATGAAGGTTTTCGACTGACGGTCTGCGATGGCCCTACATTGCCGACGCCACAGATGAAACAAGCAGCCGACAGTGAGCTACAGGCAAAGTATCATCGCAATTACGTACCTTGCGACTTCAATGGTGTGATGCTCCAGGTCCAGCATCTTATCAATATCGCCATTATTCTCGGAGTGATCATGGCCATCCTCGGATTTTTCTATGCCGGATATTTGCACATCACAGGCACACAGGAAAATATCAAGAAAGCCAGAAGTATTTTCCCAAAAATCCTCGGAGGGTTTATACTTATGCTGTCGGGTTGGTTCATCGTTTACCAGATCCTCTCTTGGCTCACAGGGGAAGGGTCAGGTTTGGGAGCGCTCCTAGGTAGTTCATAATTTATGAATATTTCTTTTTCACAAAAAAATAGACTGATTCTTTTTTGCGCCATTACTATCCTTGTTCTCACTAGTTTGGGTATAAAACCGGCACACGCTGATACAGCAGGGAACAGAGGTGATACTGGAGGGAACACTACTACTTTTACTCTCCAGAACCCTCTCAAAAATGTCACTTCTGTCGGTGGTCTGGTCAATAAATTTGTTGAGATATTCAGTTACCTCGTAATCATATTTGCAGTGATTGCCATTGTATTTACGGGCCTTCAGCTCATCTTGGCTCGAGGCAATCCAGAAAAGATGAAAGAAGCCAGTACGAGGCTGGGCTACATCCTTATTGGAGTAGCTATTGTTATTGGTGCACGCATTATGGTTGCAGTCATTATCAATACTCTCGAGGCTACAGGGACAGTCAATCAAAATGTTATCCAGGGTGCCAATAGAGCGTTGGATGGCAGATAACACATTACTGTATAATACTAATCACATGAAAAAAACAATCACCTATGCAATGAGTTTGGCAGGAGTGCTTATTCCGAGCCTTGCGTTTGCGGCTACAACAAAGACTCTGCGAGACATCATTGCCCAGCTTACGGATTATCTCAACGACATCCTCTTTCTTTTGATGGGTCTCGCCATCGTGATGTTCGTCTGGTATATCATCAACTATTTCATCAAGCCAGGTGCAGAGCGAAAAGAGGCCGGTGAGTATGTTATGTACGCTGTTATAGGGTTCTTTGTCATTCTGTCTTTCTGGGGTATCGTCAATATCCTGCAAAATACATTTGGCTTGAAAAATGATGACAATCGTCCGGCTTCGTGGCAATCCTTCAATAACCTTTTCCCAAGTGGGAGTGGACGGAGCGGTGACGGCATAGGAAATCAGATCAATAACGGTGGAGGTAGTGATAATTCTGGTGATTTCTACAACAATTCATTCCTAAATGGTGGACAGTAATCCACACACCCTCCTTTTACTCCAGGTGTGATCGAGCTATACTTACGTGCATAGTATCATTATCTTAATCTTATTAATTAGTTCACGATCATGAAAAAAATCATAGCAGCTCTAGCGGTATCGCTTCCTATCCTGGCTTCAGCTCAGGCAATTACAGATGTTAATACCCTGACCTACAAGCTCACGAACCTGGGTAATACTTTTATCCAGATCCTCATCGCTTTTGCAGTCATTTACATTATCTACAACGTTGTCCGCTTCCTTATCGTAGGCGCTGATAATGAAGAAAAGCGTGCATCAGCTCGCAGTGCCATCCTCTGGGGTGTTGTTGGTCTCTTCGTCATTCTCTCTATCTGGGGTCTCGTACGTATCCTTACGAACACATTCCGAACCGACACAACCACTCCAACAAACCAGTTTCCAGTCGTTAACTATCCTCAGCAAGTCCCCTAATGTCTTCGCATGTCAGATCCATCAGCCTTCGGTAGGATCATAGATCCGATAATCACGCACATAGTCAACCCAGTCATTACCTTGATGTTTGGTATTGGGTTGATTGTGTTTGCATACGGTATCTTCGAAATGGTCTGGAAGGGAGGTGATCCTTCGGCAAGGACCACCGGTAGATACCATATGCTCGGAGGACTCGTTGGCATGTTCATTATGCTCTCGGCCTGGGGACTTATCTATCTGGTATCCAATACAGTAAAAACATTTTAGTGTTAAGGTCACATAACGAAAGAGAGCCAGCGAATTGCTTCGCTGGCTCTTTGTTTTGTTCGAGCGGATCACTTGATCACGTACTGAAGTTTACCCGTACGGGCAACTCGATTCGTTGGTGAAACTCTCACCCACACCTTCTTCAGGTTTTGCCCGTAGTCCACTGGCGTGTACTCGGGTGAATTGACTGGAGGGCGGAGGTATACTTTTGGGTTGTCGTTTACTTTGACTTCCCATCCCATGTCGTCCGTCGTAGGTGCAAAGTCGATATTGTACCCGAACGGAATGTCCTTCACCCACCAGTTGGTTGTTATCGTAATGTTGCGGTTTTCAGTAGGACTGTCAACCGTATAGTCATTAACGTGCTGTTTGGATAACTGCCAGGCCTGCCAGAGGGCGATAGCCACCACGATCCCAATGATCAGATGACCAACACTCTTCCAGATCCTCGGATCCCACCATTGTAGTCTGGGTCGGGCAGGGGGAGGAGTCGGCGTGGCTGCAGGCTGATTTTGTCCTGCTGCCGGAGGGTTAGCTCCTGTTGCCGGATTTGCTGCTCCTTGCGTCCTTGCGGCACGTCGAGCTGTCGCCCTTCTGCTGCTGATACGCACGGCGATGAGGGCTCCGACAAGCACAAGTGCGAGGAAGGAGGCGACGATGATAAGAGTTGTCATCATTTCGATTCTCCCTTCGTCGAACCGTGCTCGTTGCCTTCTATGGCTGCAAAGAGGGCAGTGTCTTTCGACACATCCTCCGGCCGCATGCCGTAGATGATGGTTTTTCCAGGACCACCATTTGAGGCAGCGATGGAGTCGTAGTACTTTGCCACCATTGCTTGAGGGCCACCAGCTTTGATGGCATCAGAGGTGGTCTTGATGCGGTAGGCTTCTGCATCTGCTGCAGTCCGTGTTGCAATCGCATCTTTCGCTGCGGCACGTGCTCGGCCATCTGCTTCGATCTCGGCAGCGTCTGCTTGTCTGCGAGCGACGTACTTTTTCGTCGTAGCATCGCCCAGTTGCCTTTCAGCTTCCGGGGTGAGACTCACAGAGATGACATTGACCCGAACAAGTTCGATGCCAATGCTATCCATTAGTCCTGGTCGGCCGTCTGGCATCCTGTAGTTGAGGTCGAGAATGCACATACTGAGGCTGTCCTCTCCCTTTGTCAGGTGTCCACTTGCGTCCTTTTTATCCCGCTCAGATGCTAGGTCTTCGTAGGTTCGTTCGCCAATGTAATTTCGCGCTTCACCGTCGCAGACACTGATCGCGCTGGCAAGCCAGTCTTCGTTACTGTACCGCGCCTTGTAGGGGTTGGTGCATCTGAAGGTCAGCACCAACTCCATATGTACTGGTATGAGTTCACCAGAGTCTTCGGCGAACGTGCTGTTGGTCTTTGCATTTTCCACTTTTGCGTAGTAGGGAAAATCATTGATTTTGATGAGCGGGGTCAGTTCGTCCCGGGGAATCGCGACGTTTGTAGTGTTTAGCTGAGGTTGCGCCCATTCCGTCCAGCGGAATTGGTACCAGTCAACTTTGTACCAAGGGGGGATGCCCACCCAGTACATTCCCAAGACTGAGCGATCCTCGACTGGATTTCCGGGGAGAACTTCCCAAGCGTCGATGTTTTCATCGTAATCGGGCGCACCGGGATCATTCAAGTGATGTCCTTCGTACGCCATCACGAAGCGGTGAAACTTATTACCTTTTTTGATTGCCTCGGCCGTGCCTTCTTGGGGCATGGTGTCGAAGATCTTCATGAGTCCCAGAAGATACGGGATGAGAAGGACCGCTACTGCAATGAAGAGTAGAAGTCCAATTGTTAGTCCAGAGTGCATACTGCGTTCCTTTTTGTTCCTTACCACCCTTCATCGAAGGGAGGTGTATTGTTGTGATTATTTTGACACACTTTATGTCAACGAACGTACATGTCCCCAAGGACCGACGTGTTTACTAACAATATTAGCACATAATAACTGAAAAGTCAAGGGTATATAGTTCAAAAATAACCCTCTGTAGAGCCGTGAATTATTGGTTTTTGTCTCGTTTTTCAATATAAAAAATCCTCGCTTTCTTGCGAAAGCGAGGGGAAACGGGTGTAAAGCACCTTTAGCGACAGGAAACGTGGATGGGCCCGTCGTGAACACGATGCGCGGGCAGAACCTGGGGACTAGTAACGTGGTTTCTCCTGGGATTACCCTTCTCGATCCGGGCAATTTCCTCGTGAATCCAGTGTTCCGGATTCTGGAGTGCGGTGCGGATCCGGTGTCTGATATGCGTGGGCGCTTGAATCAGGCCCGCAGACTGACTGAGTCGATGCGTCAGGCTGTGATTGAAGTCCAGGGTAAGGATCTTGTGAGCGTACTCCCGGGCCGTCATAGTCGGGATAGTCTTTTCACGACATTCCCGCAGATGAGTTTGTAAAGCCTCCAGCGTTCCGTCGGGGCGGGGACCTTCGAGTTCGTTGCGACGCATAGTGGTCTGGATGCACTCTTCATCGGACATGGGCGTGTATGTCACGTCGTAATCCTTGAAGTTTGCGGCAAGAAACCCAATCTGTCCGCGAGTTCGACACCAACCGGTCCAGATGAGTTGCGTTACATCCGGGCGGTCCTGAACGTTACACTTCAACCACATCTCCGCGGCCGGGATCACCAGCTCATCGGGTGTGTAGAAGCCACGCGCCATGTTGGGTTTGAACTTGGTGAGTTCCTTTCCCAAGGTACCGTGTCGGTCCATTACCCACTCGAGGATCTTGCTAGTATCGATGTGGATGACGGCTGGGGAGTTTGCCAGTTTGGATAGCAATTTCCCCAAGGTAGTCTTGCCTGATGAACGAGGGCCATTTTTGGCCAGCGCATGTACTTTCTTCATACAGAAGCGGTTGTTTTTGTAGCGTTTTGTCTCAGCACTAATCAAACCAGATACGTTTTCTGGAAAGAACGGCCAGGCACCACAGTAGCACAAATTTATCGAAACGGCAAATTTTTGAACAATTCTTGAACATTTTTTGAACAATTCTTGAACATTTTTTTATTAGAAATTGAACCTGGGTGAGTATGATGGCTACATGAGCATCAGATTTAAAAAATATTTTGATACAGAACCGGCCACAGCCGTCGAAGCTATCGAGTCGCTTCTCAGGGCGGCTGTAGATTGCCAGGCATCCGATATTCATGCGGATCCGCGTGCTGTGGATATATTTATCCGTTTTCGCGTAGATGGCGTCATGGAAGAGGTATGCACTTTCCCGCGGCGTATCCATGATGAGTTCATAGCGAGGCTAAAGATTCTTTCGGGCACTCGCACAGACTTGCATGCTGTGCCACAGGACGGTAGATGGAAGGCCGATATTGGTGGTGCGGATTACCATATCCGTATTTCATTTATGCCTACGTATCACGGAGAGAATGCAGTCCTACGACTCTTGCCAGTTCATGCAGTAGAGAGCATTTCATTTTCTAAGCTCGGCTTTATTCCTGACCATGTCCACACTATTGACGCTGCTTTAAATAAAACTCATGGCCTCATCTTGGCTGTAGGACCTACTGGTTCAGGTAAGACCACGACGCTTCACACCTGTCTGACCCTTTCTGCACGTGAGCCAGTCTCAGTTATTACTCTTGAAGATCCAGTCGAGTACGAGATCCCTGGAGTGCGCCAAGTACACGTTCGCCATACTCATGGCGTGACATTTGCTAGTGGTTTGCGCGCATCCCTGCGCCAGGATCCAGACATTATTATGGTGGGCGAGATTCGCGATAGTGAGACCGCGCGAGTGGCCATTCATACTGCACTTACGGGTCATTTGGTATTTTCTACTCTGCATACAAATTCTGCGCTAGAGACTATTCCTCGCCTTATCGACATGGGTGTAGATCATTACCTTTTGGCTTCCACACTAAAGCTGATTATAGGACAAAGACTTATCCGCACAATCTGTCGAGAGTGTGGCGGAGATGGTTGCGAAGCGTGTCGAGGTTCTGGGTATCTTGGCCGGTCTATTATTGCCGAGGTTTGCGGGATCGATAAGGGATTATCTGAACGTATTTCCCGAAAAGAGCCGCTGTCTTCATATATAGAGTACGCGCAGAGTTCTGGTTTTCGTACAATGCTCGATGATGGTCTGGAAAAGGTTGAGTGGGGTGTGACTACGAAGGCGGAGGTAATGAGAGTATTGGATTCATGAAAATCCATACGATTTAGAAGTGAGATCATTAATATTACAAACATGAAAATCAATCTTACCTTGAACAGAAAATGGAAACGTCGCGAGATTATTATTCTCCTTGAGCAGCTAGGACTTTATGTTTCCTCGGGTCTACCTATTGACCGAGCCCTATCTATTATCGGAGAAAATGGTTCCAAGGCTAGAATAGTGACGATTATGAAAATGAAAAGCGCTATTGAGTCGGGTGCCGCGTTTTCGCGGACATATACTGAAAATATTAGTAGGGCAGGGACGGTCGTAAGCATTCTTGAGCAAGGTGAATCATCGGGCGACCTTGGAAGAGCATTTCATTCTGCAAAGTTGTTACTTGAACGCGGCGACGAATTGTCAAAGAAGTGTTTATCTGCCCTTGCGTATCCAATGATTATTGGAGTCTTTGCAGTTCTTCTGACAATCGGTTTGGTTCGAGGTGTGATGCCACAGATTATCCCACTTCTTAAGAGTCTTCACGTGAAGTTACCTCTTCTGACACGGGTAGTCATCTTTCTTTCGGATGGGTTCCTAGTCTATGGGATGTGGATTGCCGCGAGTGGACTCATAGGAGGAATTGGTGGAATCGTGGTCTATAAAAAATTTCTGCACGTAAGAAGAGTTGTGCACAAAATGCTTTTGGTAGTTCCTCTTATCGGTGGGGTTATTCAGTCATACTGGTTCGCACTCTTTCTACGTTCCTGTGGAACATTGGTTGAGTCAGGGACTTCAATATCAGTGGCATACTCGAGTGCTTCGGCTGGGATCTCTTTGATTCCATTTCGCTTAAAACTTCAGATGCATAGTGGCTCAATGTACGAAGGAGTTTCGTTGGCTTCGGTTTTATCAGCAAAGAATATGAAGTTTCCTCCATACATTCCTGCACTTATTTCGGCAGGAGAATCTTCTGGCACACTGGGGAGCTCATTGTTACGAGCCGCAGACATTATCGATCGTGACATCGAGCACATGCTCAAGCGACTAACGTCGCTCATTGAGCCAGTAATGATGGCGGGGATGGGCTGTGTTGTGGGAGCAATAGCCTTATCAATTATGATGCCAATCTATGATATATCGAGAGTGTTACAAAGATAGAGGAATTATACTTATAGATATTTTACTGGCACTGACGTTGGGCACTCTTTTTATTGCACTCATCGGTGAGTCGACATTTGGGGCACGAGATTTATTTTACCGGGCCAAGGAAAGAGAAAGACTTATCACTCTATACGAAACTCATGCGACAGATTTTGATAACCTTTTACCGTATCAGTCTCGAGGTGTTTCGGTAGGTCCACGAGACGTCATTACAGGCCGTACGCTCTGGTATGGGAATGATCGGATGGAAACAGTCGTTGAGGTTACTGCGAGCAATTCGCCGCCTCTAAAAGATGAAACACTTACATTTATTAAAATAAAGTCATTTCAACGCCAGGTCGCATCAGATCCGGCGGGCACACCTTTGTGTAGTGTTGATTTTTCTCATTTAGAAATTGCTGGGTCATTCAACTATCTTATTCATCTGGGTCCAGGGATATTTTCACAGTCACCTCTCGTCGATACTGTCGTGACAACATCTATCAGCCTGCCTCTAAGTCCGGCTATTCCATTAACTGATCTTCAGGTACGAAATAATATTGCATATCTTTCTACAGACTCCACGTCTGCATCAGATCCGGATCTTTATGTCTTCGATATTTCTGATGCTGCACATCCGCGTCTTATCTCTTCGCTCAATACTGGTCCGGGTATTGCTCGTCTTACGCTCGCTGGTAAACGAATATTTGCTGCAGCTGCGAGTACGGCTGCGCAACTTCACGTTGTTCGTTTCGACGCCTTCCCTCAAGTTCCTCTGCGGGGCACTCTTGTTTTGGAAAAGAAATTCCAATTACCGCTCCCTTATGCCACAGCAACCCCACCTTTTGGTAGCTCCATTTTTTATGATCGGCACAAAATCTATCTTGGCACCGAAAAATGGGATGGGGAAGAGTTCAACGTCATTGACGTTACCAACCCTTTTGATCCGCAGAAGTTAGGTGGCTATGAAACGGGGAGTAAAATTAATGACATTTTTGTGCGTTCAATATCCAGTCGAGATACTGCCTATATTGCGTCAGCGGATGAAAAGCAATTACGGGTGCTCGACATAAGTAATCCGTCAGTACCTTTTCTTGCAAGCTTTATCAGTCCTTCCGGCTGGCAGAGACAAGAAGGAAAGACCCTTTCGTTCTTTCAGGATGGTGTAGGTCTAGGGCGAACTTCGGGTGGTTTCAATATCTCTCAAGATCATGAACTCTTTGAATGGGCCACAACATCGGTAGCCAATCTCGTATCTCCTCACTCGGTGGATGTTTCCGGTGGAATATATGGAATTGTTAACGATCGTCACAATATCTTTATGGCGACGAGACAGCCGGGTAAAGAGTTCCAGTGGCAAGATAGTTCCTTGGCTACAAGCAGTTTGAAGTCTGTAGCACTCCCGAATTCTCCTCAGATGATGACTTGTGATAACAATAGTCTGTTCATCCTGGCTCATGATGGGCCGATAATTTATAAGGTTAATTTTAAACAACCATGAAATATATAGGAAAAAACTACGCCAGGGGACTAACTCTAATTGAGGTTTTACTTTATAGCAGTTTACTTTCACTTCTCATGGTGACGTGCTTGAGTTTTATCTACGGGATTCATTTGGAAGAAATCGAATTGTTTCAACATATAGATGACGCATATGCATCGCAGCCAATTTGAAAAAGGATTTATGGCACTCGCGGCAGTGCTCCTATTGTCATGCGGAGCTTTGGCTCTTTCACTTTCTACTCTGGGGGCGGCAGTGTTGTATGCCGACTCAGTCAGAGCCCATGAGCTTCGCATTCAGGCGACTTTGAATACTCAAGCTTGTCTGGATTCGGTAACCCTCATGGCTACAAAGGACTTTTTTCTCCAGGGAAATATATCTGTCCCAGAGCTGAGTTGCATAGCCACCGTCGTTAATGATTTTTCGGGTTCTGTGTCGGTTACTGCTGTTTCAAATCTTTCCGGAGTAACTTCGCAAGATAACCGCTCATTTTTAATTACTTTTTAGAAATTTTAACAATTTTTGAACCTTTTTTGAACAATTCTTGAACATTTTTTTATCAGGATTTTATCTCGGGTGAGTATGCTTGAGTAACGGGTTTATTAAATTAACACTAAAAATATATGAAATGTTCACAGTGCAATGATTCTATTAAGTTTGGTGAGAAAATGTACGCCTGGGATGAAATGTATGGCGAAGATGCAGGTTCTTCAGGAATGATCGTACTCGAGTGTGAGAGGTGCGAGCAGGTAATCATGGTTGCTGTTATGGATATGGGTACAACAGAGGAAAGAGAAGAGTTTGAGTCTCCATTCTTTGAACATGCGGTCATACCAAAAATATCCAGAAATCCCCTCAAGAGCTCTATTGAGAAACTGCCGTTCTTTCGTGGAAGGAAAGTTGGCAGGGTATCGGATGGGAAAATACCTGGAAAAATACTTCGAAAACGTCGACCTGGGGGTTTTACCCTCATCGAAGTCCTTGTGGTCATTGGTATCATCGCCATTCTTGCCACTGTTGTTCTGGTGGCAGTCAATCCTGCCCGTCAATTCAAGCTGGCTCGTGACTCGCAGCGCACAAGCAATGTAAATGCTCTCCTGAATGCTATTCATCAGAATATGGCCGAGCACCGGGGAAATTTTGTTTGTAACGGTACTACCCGCACTATTCCAAATGTCGCTACAGTGGTAAAAAGTGCAGCGACTCCCGGTACATCAGGCGACATTGCTGACTGTGTGGTCCCTGATTATATCTCCACGCTTCCGTACGACCCTTCTGCAACCGGCGCTCATTTCACTTCTGTAGTCGACTATGACACTGGATATGAAATTTCGCGCGACAACAACGGACGCATTACCGCAAGTTCAACAGGGGAATTGACACCAAGCATTTCTGTCACGAGATAAGAAGAACGGTTGAGAGGTTGAAAGGTTGAGCTTTACCATCCCTTCAACCCTTCATCCTCCTTGTGCTATAGTATGTGATAACATGCCTCCATCACGGAGAAATCTGATCATTATTGGTTGTCTGTGTGCACTGGTCATTTTCCTGGCCGCCTCTGTACGTGTATATCAGACCAAGTCTACAAAAGGAACAGGTAATGAAAACTGGACTGAAAGATATTTGCCCTACGCACCATACCTGTTGCCACTCCGTCCTGATCCGTCCTTTATAAAAAAGGATGATCCAGCTTCAATCACAAAGCCTCAAGCGAAGGTTTCTCCAGCTATTACTGCACCAAACTTTATTCCCGTAAGTGCAAAGGCCTATCTCGTTGGTGATATTGAAAGCGGCAAGATCTACTTCGAGAAAAATCCACGATCTGTTCTGCCTGTGGCGTCGATGTCAAAGTTGATCACGGCTTTTGTGGCTACTGATCTTATTGCACCCGGAACTGAAATAACAATCAGTGATTCCAATGCGGGCCTTCCTGGGGACACCAGTCATATCGGGGCAGGTGAAAAGATGCCCCTTGAAACTCTTCTCTACCCGCTTCTTCTGTCTTCATCGAACGTTGTAGCCGAAGCATTGGCTGCTGCCACCAAGGAAAATTTCTTTGAACAAATGAGTAGTTACGCCTGGGAGGTTGGCATGCCTTCCTCATACTTTGCTGACGCATCAGGCTTGAGTCCAAGTAACGCCGCCTCAGCACGCGATCTTTTTGCCCTTGCTCAGTATCTTTTTAAATTCCGTCCAGATATTCTGGCCATTACTCGTACACCTCATATGGATATTGCCACGACGACTGAACATGGTGGCCACAGTGTAGATAGTACACATCCATTTGTGAATGACCCGGGATTTATAGGAGGTAAGACTGGTCGTACGCCGGAAGCCGGAGAGACGATGATGACCTTGATGAAAGTGAATGGTAAATCCATCGCCGTTATTATTCTTGGTTCGCAATTTGGTGGAAGAGAGGGGGATACGAGAGTCTTGCTTCAAAGTGCAGTGAAGGTGGTGAAGTAGTGTGCGCAGCACCACGAACGACGCCATACGAATAAAAGAAAAACCACATTATGTGGTTTTTCTTTTCCATGCTGAGCTCAGTGCTCATCTAAGATACCTTAGATGACAGGAATTAGTAGTGCTGTAATCTTAGCAAATCTTCTGATACTGTCAAGGTATAATGAGCCGGCAAAGGGGATCGAACCCTTACAACATGGACTACTAATTCCCATTGTGCACCAAGCCGCCGGCCTGCAGTCTACTATACTCAGCCGAGATAAATTCCTGATAAAAAAATGTTCAAGAATTGTTCAAAAAAGGTTCAATTATTGTTCAATTTTGATAGTAAATTATTTCTATAAATTCAGTGAAAGCTGGGAGTAAGTCTTGACTGTAGAGCTTGTAAGCGTGCTACTATGTGGAAATTAAAAGGTAACTTATTATTTATGACAAAAACAGCCAAAACTATTCTTGCAGTCATCATCATTGTGGTGATTATTGTGATTGCGATTGTGGCGTCACGCAAAGGTGGTGCAGGAGTAGCAAATGCAGAGCCGATCAAGATTGGAGTGATCACACCTTTGAGTGGAGATGGCGCCGTCTATGGCGAACCAGCTCGTAATGTCTACCAGTTGGCAGTAGATGAAATCAATGCGGCTGGAGGAATAGGTGGAAAGCAGATCGTCTTGGCTATTGAAGATTCAAAGTGTAATGGTAAGGATGCTGTATCAGCTACACAAAAACTCATAACTGTAGAAAAAGTACAAATCATTATTGGTGGTGTATGTAGTAGCGAATCACTCGCCTCAGTCCCAGTACTTGAAGCAGCCAAGGTTGCAATGTTCTCTCCTGCAGCAAGTAGCCCAGATCTTACAGGAAAAAGCTTGTTTTTCTCACGTGATTATCCAAGTGACGCTTCACAAGGTTCTGTCCTAGCACAGAAAGCTTTTGATTTGGGATATCGAAAAGTTGCCTTCATTCAAGAGCAGACTGATTATGCCCTCGGCATCTATAAAGCATTCACTGAGAAGTTTCAAAGTCTTGGTGGTACTGTCATAAAAGAAGAGTTCCCAACAACACAAACGGATTTTCGATCATCACTCGCTAAGCTTCAGTCAGAAAAACCTGACATGCTCCTCATCGATGCTCAAACAGCGCCAGGTGCAGGCCGCATTTTGAAACAGCTCACTGATCTCAAGTGGAAAGTAAAGTTGTTTACTAACGACATTGTGTTCGGTCTACCAGATCTTATAAAAGATAATGCCCAGGTACTTGAAGGAGCTATTGCCGCTGAATTCAAGGTTAATGCAAGTAGTACTCGTTTTGCACAGCTTATTACTAACTACAAGACTAAATACGGAAGCGATATGCCGTACCAGTCCTATGGTCAAACTGAATACGATTCTATATATCTCATAAGAGATGCTATCGCAGCAGTAGGATATGATGGTCAAAAGATCGCCGCATGGCTTCGTACTGTTAAAAACTGGGATGGCGCTTCAGGATCAGTCACGATTGGAGATAATGGTGATCGCATTGGCGGTCATAGTCTTGAAGTGCTCAAGAATGGAAAGATTGAACCGTTGATATAAGGATCTCGACACCTTCTCATTTTCATGGTAATTTCCACCCCAGAGTGCAATTCCGCACTTTTCACTTTTGGAGGTCTCCTTGAACCTGTTCGGAAAAGAAATTGATAAAAAGTCGGTGCGTGTAGGCATTGCAGCTACTGTAGCTGTGTGGCTCACTGCCGCATGGTCAGTTCCGCTGGTCAATGAATACCGGCAATTCAACCCAGAAACACTCCTTATTGTACGAGGGGTCGCAGTTATGGTGGCTGTTCTGATCTTTGTATTTTCTGGAAAGGGAATATGGATTTCAGACAAATCTTCAGTGTACGCAGGGATCTGCCTTGCGATCGCGAGCGTTACCTTTTTTCGAGGTGTAAATGTCTGGGGTGCAAATCCCACCATTACGGTTCTCACTCTTACTCCTGTGGTCAACTTCGTGTGCACGGTCGTGAGGGAGAAGAAATTTCCTTGGATTGCCTTCGCCTCTCTGGTGGCAGTACTTGGCGGTGTTGCGTGTGCGCTCCAACCATGGAAGGATCCTCTGCATCCTCAAGGTCTAGAGTGGGCACTTTGTGCCACCTTAACTGCCGGGATGGGATTTGAATTCTGGGGGAAGACGCGGGCAACCTTGTCCGCAAAATTCTTCTGGTATTCATTCTTCGCCATCATCTTTGCGTACGTGACGCTAAAGCTTATCGGAGGAAAGTTCGAACTGCTTCCACCAGGGATGAAGGTACGTACAGCCGTGTACGTATTTGTTGTCATCGGAGGTCTCGGTGGGATCACCTATATAGGCGCATCATCTGTAGTACTGGAAAAGCTGCCGACGGTGTTAGCGAGCGTTCTTCTGCAAGGTGAGACACCCGCGGTCATCATCGGCTCGGCAATCCTCGTGGGGATCAGACCCTCTGGACTGCAGTGGTTCGGGATATTCTGTGCTTTGGTTGGTATTGGGTATCTGATCTACAAGACTGACCAGTTGTCCAAGAAAGAGGAAAAAGCGAAGCTGCTGGGTTAACTGGCGGTTTTTTATTCCTATTACTTAGCACCTTTCCAAGCAAGCTCAAAAATACGAACCATCATTTCATGGATTCCCTTATCTTCAATGATAATACCCATCAGTTGTTTGTCACTAAAGTTCATGATCGAAACTCTGTCGTCTCCATAAATCGTGATCTCTCCGCTAAAGGGGAACTCTTTGAGGGGGATGTACCTGAGCTGAAGGTGAATCTTCTTTTTAATATCACGGTAGATACGGGCGTTGTAGGAGCGATCACTTTTGGTATCTGGAATTATTCCGCGGGTGGTAATACCAATTTTTTCTTTTACTTTTACATATGAGCGAAGAAAATTGGTGGTCATAAATTTTTCCAATTCTGTTGTGTTGGCAAAACCAAGCATTTCATATGGCTTGGTTACATTGAGGTGATCCATAAAAAGTGCCTCAATACCCGCCTTGTTTTCAAAGTATCTGATTTTAGGTTTATTTGGATTGGACGAATATAAGGCCTCAATTTGGGGGAGGAGCGATCTGATCTTCTCGTATTGTTCATCTGCAGCGGTCTTGCGATTTTTGGCATATCGGAGAAGTTGGTCCGGCCTTTCTGCTTGATAGTAAAGTTTTTTATCTTTGTCTATCTCCGTTACCAAACCCTTTACCGACAAGTCCAAAAGGACTTTATATACAGTACTACGATTCAGGTGGGTGAGTTCAGCCACCTTGGAAGGGTAGGCACCTCCTAGTTCAAGAAGGGTGGAATAGATAAGAGCCGCCTTGTCAGAAAGGCCGAGTCGCTGGAAGTCCTGGAGTAAGCGTGCGTCAGTTAATGTGGGCATAGACACATCTTAACATATATGATCAAATCTGTCACTTTGGACGAACAAAAGTATCAAAAAATGCATAAATAGCCATACAGAGCCGTATAAGCAAGTTCTGTTGCACGCATTGATTAAAAAGATTTATTACTCGACTATACTTTCGTGACTGTTAAAAGATAAATAAAAACATGAAAAACATATATAAAGTAATAGGAATAGTATTGATTGCATTGATTGTTATCGTTGTTGCAGTAAATACGAAAAAAGCTACGCCAACCGATAAGCCGGTTGTTAAGATAGGGTTCGTTCTACCTCTCAGTGGTGGAGCGTCGTATTTGGGTGAAGGAATGAGGCGTGCCGCTGAACTTGCAGCAAAAGAAGTAAAAGCTTCAAACACAAAGTATAACTATGAAGTCACCTTTGAAGATGATGCATTCACTCCAGCCAAAACTGCGAGTGCAGTTAATAAACTGATCAGTGTTGATCATGTAGACGTAGTATCAACTGTAGCCTCGGCTGCCGGTGTTTTGACCAATCCAATCGCAGAAAAAGCAAAGATCGTTCACATCAGTACTGCATCAGATCCAGCTATAGCACGTGGCGAATATAACTTTACCAACTGGACTCCGCCTGTAGAAGAAGTAAAAGTATTTATCGCCGAAGCTCAAAAGAGAGGCATCAAGAAGATTTCTATCTTTGGACAAACGATTTCAGGAATAACTGCACAGATTGATGAGTTAAAAAAGCAGCTTCCAGGTACAGGGATAAGTATTGTTTCTGAGGATATCTCAAACTTCGGTACAAAGGATTTTCGAACAGCTATTCAGAAAGCGAAGTCGGCAAATCCCGATTACTTCTTGGTTCTTATGTTCTCACCTGAACTAGAAATTCTTGCCAATCAAATCAAAGAGCTCAATGTAAAGATTCCGGTTACCGCTATAGAATCCTTCGAACTTTCAGATAATCCAGGTCTCTACGAAGGTTTGTGGTATGTGAATGCTGCCGATCCTACCCAAGAATTTGCGGATAGTTATTTCAAGGAATATGGCAAGACTGTTTCTATCGGGACACCCAATGCTTATGACATCGTAAAGATGGTTGTGGCTACTGCCGAGACATTCGATGGTAAGACAAAACCCACAACTACAGAGCTGGCTCAAAAGCTTGCTCAACTAAAAGGATATAATGGAGCTTTAGGGAATAATATCAGTATTGGTCCAGACCATGTAGTTATCACAAAAGCGGTGCTTCGAACAATTAAGGACGGAAAACCAACGACAATCAGTCAGTAACTCTCAACAATTACCACCCTCCCCAAAGGGTGGTTTTTGTTATATAGTAATGCGCAATGGACATCGTCCCTCAACTCATCGTTAACAGCATCATCGCAGGGGCGATCTATACCATGGTTGCCCTTGGATTTAACCTTATCTACGGCACGGTCAAGTTTTTCGACCTTGGCTACGGGGCACTCACGGCGGTTGGTGGTTATGCTGTTTTCTATTTTTATAAAGGCCTGGGCCTCAACATCTTCGTTGCAGTTATTCTCGGGGTCATCATCGCAGGGCTCATTGGCTTTATTATCTACCGTTTTGTCTACTCGCCACTTCGTGAGCGCAAATCTTCGGGCATGGTTCTGCTGGTCGCCGCACTCGGCGCCTTTACGGCACTGCAAGCCATCATTGCCATCCTCTTTACTAGTCAGTTCCAGACACTGTCGAGAAGTGCGGGCACCGAACGCGTCTTCAACCTCTTGGGTGGGATAATCACGGAGACTCAACTCATTATCCTCATCTGCGGACTTCTGATCATGGTGGTCATGGGTCTTGTACTAAAGTATTCTCTCTTTGGAAAAGCGGTGAAGGCAGTAGGAGACGATGAAGAGGTTTCCAAGATTGTGGGCATCAATACATCCAAGATCATTGGTTGGGTTTTCTTTATTGGTTCAGGTATCGCCGGACTGGCAGGTATCCTGGTTGGTTTTGATACTGGTATCGAGCCGACCATGGGCCTGTCACTTCTCCTAAAAGGGGTCATAGCCTCCATCATCGGCGGTATCGGTAATGTCTACGGCGGTGTGCTCGGTGCATTCCTCCTGGGCTTTATTGAGAACTTCGGTATCTGGAAGATTTCAGGAGAATGGAAGGACGCGATCGCCTTTGGGGTGTTGATCATTTTCCTATTGTTCCGACCGCAGGGAATTTTGAAGAGGTGATATTAATATACTAATTTTAATACATGAAAAAAATAATTATCTGGATTGTTGTAGTAGTTGTAGCTATATGGGCTATCGTAGCAATTACTCAGAACTCTTCAAAAAATAGCATTGTGACAGGGAAACCAATTAAGATTGGGGCCATACTTATGCTTACGGGGGTCGGGGCGAATTATGGAGAACACTCTTTGAATGGAGCCAATCTGGCAATCGAAGAGATAAATTCTAAAGGTGGAGTTTTGGGTCGTAAAATTGAGATTGTCGCAGAAGATAACAGAGGAGATAATCCCTCTACGGCAATAAGTGCCTTCAATAAACTCACATCAGAAGATATTAATTTAATGATTGGGCCAAATTGGCAGCCATCTTCTACAGCTTTGGCCCCTTTAGTTTGTGAAAAATCTGTCATCATGATCTCGATGTCAGTGGGAGGGTCTGATTTTACCAAACAGTGTGACTTTACGTTCAATACGTATCCGGAACAAGTGAGACTAAGTGCGTCTCTTGGTAAATATGTTGTCGGACAGGGATATAAAAAGATTGGTCTTATTGGAAGTCAACAATCTTGGGAAAAAGAACAGTTTGATGCAATCAAGAAAAGCATTGAAGATAACGGAGGTAAAATCGAAATTGCCGAGGTGGTTTCGGGGACAGAAACTGACTTTAGAACGCTTCTTGTGAAAATGAAGAAAGCAAATATTGATGCATTGGTACTGACCAATTACACCAATGAAGATATAACAGTTCGTCAGGCTCGTGACCTAGGTCTTAAGCCACAGGTTTTCTCGGTATTGATTGATGATGCGACTATTAAAGATGCTGAAGGTGCATTGGAAGGAGCTATCGGGGGAAGTTACTATATGCCAACTCAAAAATTTGTCACTGATTACACAAAAAGGTTTGATAAGACTCCCGACGTGAGTGCCGACACCTCATATGATGCGGTCAATCTAATAGTTGAAGCTATTAAAAATACTGGAAAGACCGATAGCGAATCCGTAAAAGAGTACTTAAAAAATAAAAAGATTTTTGAAGGAGCTTCCGGTTCGGGTACATTTGATGAGTATGGACAGGTTGTTCGCGAACCTCATTACCAGAAAGTTGTAAATGGTAAGATTGAGGAGTTAAAGAAATAAATCATGAATAAGAAAACAATTTGGATAGTAGTAATAATATTGGCAGTAGTGGTAGTCGCCATGTTTCTGAGTAAGAGACCTCAGAACGGAAGTGGTGTTGTGAGAATAGCAGCAGCTATCCCGCTCACTGGAAATTATGCGTCTATCGGAGAAAAAATTAAGAATGGCCTTGAAGCTGCCAAAACCGACATTGAAGCTAAGGATGGAACTAAGATTGATATTTTATATGAAGACGCATGTTTACCTAAAGACATAACTTCTGCAGTTCAGAAACTTATTACTATTGAAAAAGTGAAAGTCATCAATCAGTTCTGCGCAGTAGGAATTGTGCCTTCTCTGGAAATCACAGAACCAGCAAAAGTGATCAATGTTGAGGTAGCTGCCAATGTAGATGATCTTTTGGGAAAAACTTATTTTTTCTCACCTAACTTTGCAGTGAGAGATAATGCTAAAACTATTGCTGAGTTTGCCGCAAATGAGCTCAAGACAAAACGTGCCGCTTTTATTTATTACAATACTCCATTTGGGAAGGACTATACAAAATATACCAGTGCACGATTCAAAGAATTGGGTGGGGAAGTTGTGGCGGATGAAATGACAAATTTGGATGTAACAGATTTCCGGACAAATCTGTCCAAGATTAAGAGTCTAAAGCCGGACGTGATCTTTGTAACTCAACTTACAGGAGCCTTGGGCACAATCCTGAAACAGGCGCGAGACCTCGGTATTTCGGTTGCAATTATCGGTAATTACCAAAATGAAGATCCGACTGTGCTGAGTGTTGCTGGTGCTGCAGCAGAAGGTTTTATTATTTCTTCGGCTGATCCTGCTGCTCTCAGTCAAAACTATTCTGGATTTAGCACAAGTTTTGAAGCGACGTTCAAGGTTAAGCCTGACGTATTTGCCTCAAATGCGTATGATGCTTTGCATCTAGAAGTTGCAGCTATAAAAGCCTGCGGTGATGATACAGATTGTATGCGTTCTGAAATACACAAAGTTACAGACTACCAAGGAGTTAGTGGGGTGATTACCATAAATAAGGATGGGGTTGCCATCAAACCGACCATCTTTAAGGTGGTAAAGAACGGCGCGTTCATACCTTATGTCAAATAAATGGAATACCTCATACACATCGCCATACTGATCTGCATCTACGGCATCCTGGGCTTGTCACTCAACCTTATAGTTGGGTACACCGGATTGCTGTCAGTTACTCATGCGGCATTCTATGGTATCGGTGCGTATGTTACGGCCATCCTCCTTACCACTACGGGGATGAATTTCTTTCTTGCGCTCCTCATCGGCATCATTGTGACAGGTGTGTGCAGTATGCTTATCGGTCTCATACTTTCCAAGTTCCGTGATGACTATTACGCGCTCGGTTCATTCGGCTTCAATGTGATCATCTACAGTATTTTCCTCAACTGGCAGTCGCTCACGCGCGGTCCGCTCGGCATCCCTGGTATCCCACGGCCATCCATGTTCGGCTACACATTTTCGGACAACTTGTCATTTCTCATCTTGTCAGCGGTTTGCGTCCTAGTCATCTATGGTCTGTGCACACATGTTACAAACTCTTCATTTGGTCGAGTACTCAAGGCTATCCGCGAAGACGAAGAGGCTGTGAGCGTTTTTGGGTACCACACGTTATTTTACAAATTGGCGATCTTTATTATCGGGGCAATGATGGCTTCCGTTGCGGGTGCACTCTTTGCCTCGTACATCACCTTCATAGACCCTTCGACATTCACTCTGACCGAATCGATCTTTATTCTGGCGATCATTATTCTTGGCGGACTGGCAAACAACAAAGGGGCTGTGCTTGGTGCTGCTTGCCTTATTCTCCTCCCCGAAATTTTGCGCTTTGTGGGATTCCCGTCGGATATAGCAGCGCAGATGAGGCAGGTGACCTACGGAGTGATTTTGATCTTGCTGATGTTGTACAGACCACAGGGCTTGGTGGGGGAGTATAGGTTGTAGGTTGGTAGTGTTGACATCATTTTTTAAAGGAATATAATTCCTGTATTACTCGCATGTCATTAGGAGTGATCCTAAGATGATGTTATCGGCGGAAGCTGGTGGCGAGTGCGCAAAGGCCCCTTTATGGGGCTTTTGTAATGTTCAATACACACTCAAGAAGTGGAGTCTTCCACTATTTTTACGGCGTACTACCACATGCACAGTGACTTCCTCACCGTTAATGTTCAGCAGACTTTTAATTTCTGCAATATACAGCCATACTTATTAAAATAGACAAGATTATTTTGAAATGCAGGACAGTTGACTGCACTCAGGTTTGCATAGTACTTGCGCGCTTCTTCAATGAATTTCTGCCATCTACTCTTTTGCATCCCTAAAGCATACTGATGCGAGATAAATTCCTAATAAAAAATTGTTCAAATTTTGTTCAACACTTCGATTGCGTTCGGACGATGAGAATGTGTAGGGCACACATTCTCTCGATCCTCACTCATCGAAGCCAAAAAAAGTTCAAATCTAGATAAAATTATAAAAAAACACCTACTCAGGGAATTGAGTTGGTGCTTAGGCGCGCGAGCGCGTTGGTCAAAAAGACGCGAGCAAAGAACGGGTCAGCTCCGTGCAGAGCGACGGGCAAGGGAGGTCCTTCGCCGTATATAGGCTTTGGAGGAGCTACCCAGCCACTGATCCGTGTCATGACCACACAGCCGAGCACGATAATGAGGATAGAAGTGACACCGTTCCTGACCAGCTTCGCATGTGCTTCGCCGGGGTCAAAAGGTAAGCGTATTCGCATACAATACTTTGTTGAGGTTCAAGGTCGGTGAAACTGTAGCATCACGAGCTTTTGTTGACAAGTCTATTAAAGAATCGTAATGTTAAGACGAAGGAGAAATTATGGAATTTGATCTAAAAGGTGCGTTGTACGTACCTCTTGAAAACTTGTGCTTGTTGGAAGCCACTGCGGCGGTTCTCTGTGAGGAGGTCCTCAAGAGTTCACTCGAACTGACAAGCGAGGAGCGTGAAGGTCTCGTCGAAATAAAGCGTGATGAAGCCAATCATTACGTCTTGGCACAGAAGGCGCTGCGCGGCCTGAAGACAGTCGATCAAGACCACTTGGCAAAGAGGTGTCGCGAATACCGCGAGGATCACTTGCGCCGTTGGGCTGGTCCACTCGCTATGGTCGCACGACTTCATGAAGACGAATGCTTGGTAATGAGGTACATGCATCTGTTCCACAAGACCATTATCGGCATTGTCCCGGAAGAAGGTCAGGACTTCGTCACTGCAGTAGAGAACGACGAACCTCGGCACCATGCGTGGGGAAAGGCCGTTCTGCGTCGGTTGACCGAGGACAACGCGAAGCGACAAAAGTTTGTTCGGAAGCACAAGAGTGCAAGTGGTTGGCCAGCTTCAGATATTATGCGTCAATTCAGGGATATTCAACGCCACATGGGCATTGAGTGATCCCTATTTTTTATTGTTGCATTATTGTTGAGATATGGAATGATTAGGGCATAATTTAATACTATGAATAAAAAAATCATTTGGGGAGTTATCGTTATTGTTGTCTTGATCATCATCGCTATTGTAGTCAAAAAGCCAGCTTCTGAAGCGGTAAAGATCGGCGCCATTTATACACTGACTGGTCCTATCGCTTCATATGGAGAGTTTCAAAAACAAAGTGCAGAAACAGCAGTAAAGGAAATAAATGACGCAGGGGGCATCAATGGAAAACCTGTGGAACTGTTGATCGAGGACAGCGCTTCGGATGCAAAGAAAGGCGTTGATGCTTACCAGGCTCTCAAACTCAAGGGAGTCAAATATTACATCGTCGAATATAGTCCAGTGGCTGCGGCTGTAAGACCGCTTGCTGTCGAGGATGGTAACCTGGTCATGACCTCTGGTGCGACGACACCAGCATATATCGACGGCAAAGATCTTTCATGTCGTCTTACTATGACCGCAAAAGATATCGGTCCTGCACTTGCCCAGTATGCTCGTGAAGCAGGATATACAAGTAAGGCTGTGTTGCTGTTGCCAAACAATGAGTACGGCACCGGACTTGCCCAAGAATTTGAAAAAGCCTACTCAGCTGCTGATGGGGTTGTCATTGCAAAAGAATTTTACGACGCCTCAGGATCAGCAGATTTTCGAACAAATATAACAAAGCTGAAGCCTCTTATGAGCGAAGCTCAGGTGCTCATCACTGTAAACGTTGCCAATACCGCCCAGCCCATGTTCGAGCAGTTACAAACACTTGGGTGGAATAAACCCATCCTTAGCGATTACAATACTATCCAGAACCCGGCCATCAAAGACAAAAAACTTGTTGAAGGAGTTGCATTCGTTGATTGGACATACACACCAGAGTCAAAGGCTACAGATTCTGACCTCACTAAAAATTTCAAAAGTGTCTATACGAAGGAACATAACGCCAATCCTACAGTTGCTGCAGCGGGGTATTATGATGGTGTAAAGATCATACTCGACGCCATACAAAAATCCGGAACTGATCCCAAGAAAGTTGCAGCCTATATTAAAAATCTCAAGAACTATGAAGTGATCACCGGAACTATCGTCTCGTTCGATGAAGATTGTCAGGCCGCGCGGTCAAATGCAATACGAAAAGTACAAAATGGTGTTGTGGTGGATGTTAAATAATAACTATGAATAAGAAAATTATTTAGATTTTGTCACAACCTTAGTATGACCATGACGCCCGAACAGTACGAATTGAACCAAGAACGTATTGCTGAACATCGGCATGAACGTTATGAAGTAGATATGGTTGTAGATGAGAAACTTACACTGAAAGATTTTGTTGTATGTTCCAATGTCCTTCGTCCGGAAAAGACTTCTGCACTTTATTTTGCACGATATCTTGCGTCTGAGCCTCGACTTTACATTGATAAGATGGTTATGGATATGGGTTGTGGCTCAGGAATTCAGGGGATTGTTACAGGACTCCTCGGAGCAAGCTCGGTTATTTTTTCGGATATTTCTTTGGAGGCTGTAGATAATACAAAAGAAAATGCAGTGAAATTTGGGTTGCCAGATAAATCCTCAGTAAACAGAGGAGATCTCTTTGAAAACATTGTTGAGAAAGTGGATCTGATTATATTCAATCATCCTTTCTTTTCTGCTGACCCCCTCCCTGATGTGCCGGTTACCAGAGCATTCTTTGATAGTGGAGAACTGATTCAAAGATTTCTGACACAAGCTCCTTCATATTTAAATCCGGGTGGATCTATAGTTATGCCGTATTTTGAGTTTGCGGGAGACGTTAATAATCCTGAAGTTCAGGCTCGGAAATACTCTTATGATATTACCTTGCTGCACCAGATAACTGTAGATGATGTGAATTTACAGAAAGGCATATTTTCGGTCTTTGAATTAAAGCCTAAAGTGGGTTAATCTAGATTTATGAACAAAAAAATCATTTGGAGTACTACGGGTATCCTAATTGTTCTCATAATTATTTTTATTGTCCATCAGAATAAGGTGGTTCCACAGCCACAAGCCCCAATCAAAATTGGTGCACTTCTCAGTCTAACGGGTGGTGCATCGGCCTGGGGTGAAAATTCACAGAAGGGTATTGCTCTTGCTGTTGAAGAGGTCAATGCAAAGGGCGGGATTAATGGCAGGCAAGTCGAAGTATTGTATGAAGATACAGCAAGTGATCCCAAAGTATCAGTTTCTGCCTTTCAAAAGCTGATTTCTCTTGATCATGTCGATGCGATCATTGGACCTTTGAATCAGACAGAAACTGCCCCGGTTATACCTCTCATAGCTGAAAATAATATCCCTACAATAGCGCCAGGTTTTCTACCACTCAAAGATCGTCAGAATATTTATAATCCCATCTTTGTGTGGACTGATGCGGAGATCGAAGCTGGTCGTTTGGCTCAGTATGTATATGAGAAGGGTATTCGCACTGTGGGAGTCATAGGTACTCTGGATGCCTGGGAAAATACTGTTACTACTGCTTTCGCAGATAAATTCAAAGCACTGGGCGGCACGGTTACTGCTTTGGAAAAAGTTCAACCAGACTCTTCTGATATGAAGTTATCTGTAACCAAGGTCGTGGCTACGAAACCTCAGGCTATTTATCTCGGAACGTATTATCAATTTGTAAATTCTCTCAAAGAAATACACACTCAAGGGTATAAAGGTCAGCTCTTTGGTATTGAAGTTGATGATTATCTGGCAACAGAAACTTCAAAATGGTCCAACGGCCTTCAGTTTATTGCTCCCAACTATTACACCACTACATTTATTGATAACTTCAGAGCAAAATACAGCGCTGAACCGGGTATGCCAGCAGGACAATCATATGATGCGGCAAAAATTCTATTTTCTATCCTCGAACAAGGGGACCGTAGTAAGGTATTAGAAGCCATGAAGAATTTCAAAGAATATACAGGAGTTTCGGGAAAACTGACTATTTCTCCTGAAGGTCGAACCTCTCTTCCAACTGCAATATTTGAGATCAAGGACGGTAAAATCTCACGAGCCGTTTCTCTGGAATAAAAGTTGTGAGGACATTAGCCGTGCTTAACTTAGCGTATCATTATTTAATTAAATTTTTATGAATAAAAAAATAATCTGGGGGATTGCCATTGTTCTTGTCGTGATCCTAGGAGTTTACTTTATTAAGAATCAGAGCACTCCTTCTTCTGTTAAGATTGGACTTATTTCAGGAACTACTGGAGATTATGCCGTAGTCGGTGAAAACTATAACAAAGGTGTTGAGCTTGCAAAAGAACAGTGGGAAGCATCTCACACAGTTCCAGTAGTTACCCTTTTTACAGAAAATGATGAATTCAATGCAAAACGCGGTCTTTCCGCTTACCAGAAACTTGCATCAGTAGATAATGTAGATGCAATTGTGAGTATGACAACGATCACTGTTGATGTCGCTTACGATCTTATCCATCAGTCGGGAAAGCCATTCATTCAGGGATTTGAACAGAGTAAATCTGCTGAAAAAGACAATATCTTTCAGTTGTGGCCGAGCGGTATACCTGCAGAAGCGTTACTTGGTGCATATGTGAAAGAAAAAGGGTATAAGAATGTGGCCGTAGTTGTTTCGCAAAATATCGAAACCTGGACCAACTTTGCCAATTCATTCAAGAAAGGATACGCGGGAGAAGTCGCAACTGTTTCGGTAGATTCTACTAGCAAGGATGTAAGAACTGATGTTCTAAAACTTTTGGCACTCAAGCCTGATGCAATCGTACTCTATACTGTTCCGCAGCAGGCAGCACTTATTGTAAAAGAAGCACAGAAACAGTCCAAGACCCCATTGGTTTTTGTATTTGATCAGGATATCCAAACTGGAGAAAAAGAAATCAAAGAAGTGTTGGGTGGATTTGGTGCGCTCAACGGATCGATCGCCATGGTCACAGGAGGAAGTAATGATGCTGAGGACTTCGTGACTGCGTATAAAAAGAAATATACGAGCGAACCGGGCATTGGTGCTTCGACTGGTTATGATTCCTTCAATACCCTTATGAATGCATATGATCCCAATATGAAAAAGTGGCTCGATAATATTCAGAATACAAACGCTTCTGGTGCAAGCGGAGAAATCAAATTTGATGAAAACGGTCTGCGAACAGCCAAGGTTATTATCGGCCCTATTGTAAATGGAGAATTACCAAAGGGTAAGTTCACGCAATAGTCCTACTTCTTCGCCGTCATCCACAAACTCTGCCAGAGTAGCTTCATCATCTGTGCAAACTCTTTACTATGTATCGTAAAGGCGATCTTTTCGCTGCCACCTGAGGCAAAGAGCACTTTGTTGCCATAGAGCCAGAAACTCATCTTACAGTCTACACCCTTGGGTAAGTATCGAACCTCCACCAAGTTACTTTTGGCGTCATTTTTGAGCCATTCATGTTTTTTGTCGCCTTGGAGTTTGCGATCTTCGTGCTTCTCTACTGCATAAATAAAGACATTGTATTTGAATCGTTGAGTACCATGCCATCTGAAGAAAGCTTCATCAATCCCGATCATGTCCCTGGTTGGCCAAAGCATAAATGTTTCTGTAATATCCTTTTGCCATGAGATGTCTCGAAAGGCTTGTTTGATACCGAGTATGCCGGAATAAAATTTGATCTTGGGACGAGCGACTGAATCGTTTTGTTTGAAATCTTTGATGAACGACAACAGGGAAGTGTGGGCTGCACTCATTTCCTCTAGCTTTTGTTTGTGTACACGAGTGAGTTGCTCACTGTCGGATAGACCAAATGTCTTGCCACGTTCACTGCTGTATTCATTGATAAGGCTCTGGTCGAGCAGGGGAGTGACAGCGTCGTAAATAGTGGATTTGGGCAGTCCTAGGCGCGTAGAAATATCGGCCACAGATGATGTGCCGTGGTTTACTATATCCAAGAGGACCTGCTTTGCTGTTGAGCTTAGGCCTAGGATATCAAGGAAATCCTGATTATTCGCTTTTCGCCGAATCATGGACATATAATACCACTCCTGTAAGATATGGCAAGTATCCTAAATCATTAGAAACCGAACCCATTAATTATATGAACAAGAAACTTATCTGGAGTATCGTAGCTATTATCGTTATTGTTGTGGCTATTATTTTGGTACAGAACAATGCAAAGCCACAAACAGCTAATGAACCGATCAAAATTGGTGCAGTTATTTCGCTCACCGGTTTTGCGGCACCGTGGGGAGAATATGCAAAGAATGGTATCAATCTTGCAGCCAAAGAGATCAATGATAGCAAAGATGATTCTGATATTCCCGTTGCAG
>JAZKAW010000004.1:147016-170091 GCA_040388945.1 Patescibacteria group bacterium | reverse complement strand
ATCAATGCTAAAGGTGGTATTGATGGTCGCATGGTTCAAGTAACCATCGAAGACGATCAAACAGATGGTAAAGGTGCTGTCTCCGCATTCACAAAGTTGGTAAATCTTGACCATGTTGATGGTGTGCTTGGTGGTGTATTCGATTTTACTGCCCAGCCACTTTTCCCACTTGCGCTAAATACTGAGACGCCTCTTGTGTCAGGTTCGAACTTTCGTATTCCAGGAGGTTTTGATCTCAACGCTCAGAGCTTTGTAATGCTTCCTGATATGGAAAAGGTCATCCGCCAGCTCAAGACATATCTTGCTGCACAAAGCTACAAAAAGGTGGCAGTAGTTCATTTCAAGTCAACATTTGGTAATGAGATCGCCCGTACCATCGATGTTATCATGAAGGAGAATGGTCAGAGCGGTATCATCAACGAAGAGTATGCAGCTATAGGCGACAACAACTTCCGCACGACCATTGCCAAGCTCAAGGCGCAGAATGTTGAGGCTGTTTTCATGGATATGGTGGGTAATGATCCACTCAATTTCCTGGTCCAGTCAAAACAACTTGGCTTTGCCCCCAAGTTTATTAGTTACAACGCAATTCTGGATTCACTCACAGGGGATGCTGACAAAAGTCTACTCGAAGGTGTGACTATCTTGAATTGGGAAGTGAACACTCCTGCGTTTATCGCCCTCTACAAAAAAGAATATGGTGTCGAACCTGCAAAGTCTGCCGACAAATGGTTTGATGCCGTGTATGTGATGGCAGAAGGAATTGCAAAGAGTGAAGGCAAATCACAGGTTGCATCATATATTGAGAAGACAGAATTCACGACACCAAACTCGACGGTGAAGTTTACGAAGGAGCATGCGGTGGAGAGTATTCTTACTCAAATTCAAACAGTTAAAGAGGGAAAGGTGGTGGAGTGGACGAAGTAGTTATTTCTTCCCTTTACTCCATAAAACATTAAAGTTCGCTCTAAAGTTGTCTATGACAGCTTTATTGCGTATAGTAAAAGCGATAGGATCCTTACTCCACACACTGACCACAACCATGGAATCGGTAATGCTGAGACCGCACGGATTGAAATACTCGGACGGCAACGTACGGAAATCATATTTTTTGTAATATGTTGGTCTGTCGGCTATGACTATATCCCGCAGCTCTTTATCAATGATCATGCGCATTTTGCATTTGTTTTGAGTAATGAGCTTTTTGTCGAGAGAAGCAAAGAAGCGACGGATCTGCTTTGACCGGGCATAGTATGTCGAAAAGGCTGTCACGTTCACATCTTCGTCAGGCTTTACTTCATTTGCCATAATCTCATGGGCACGTTTGATCCCGTGGATACCTTGATAGACGTTTACTTCATTCCTTTCGGATTTTGTGATCGGAAGGCTTGTGATCTCTTTGGATAGTTTTTCCAAAGCGAGAGTTTGGTGCCGGGTCTCATCGATAAGTTGTGTCGGAATCTCTGCTTGGTAATATTTAACGTTGTTTCGGACTTGATAAGACACAAGACCGTTACGCACAAGAGCATTTAGACTGGCGTACGTACTTGAGCTTGAAATCCGGGCATGAGTAATAATGGCACCGGTTTTACTGCGCCCCAATTCTAGAAGGGAATCATAGACTGCGATGTCATTCTTATTGAGGCCAAATCGAGAGAGAATAGATAATTGCATATGATTATTACTCTCTTATATTGGAGAGTTTGTGAAAGAAATATACTATATTTAACATGACTTGTAAATAGCCTGCCGGATTATCTAATTACAGCTGGCTATTTACAAATATGATACAAACCCATAAAAACCTTATCTTTGGACTTGTTATAGTCGTCCTTGTTGTACTCGGTTTCGCTGTCACTCGAAGGGAGACTTCACGTGAAGTGGTGTTGGGAGGACTCTTTAATCTGACAGGCTACGGAGCGTTCGCTGGTGAATCATCTCGTGATGGTTTCACTATGGCTTTTGAAGATGCGAACCTTCCAAAGACTTTTGTTAAGCCGGCTGTTGAAGATGCTGCTTCAGATCTCAAGATGGCAGTTTCGGGGGCGACTAAACTTATTACAGTAGATAACGCAATCACAGTCATAGGCCCGGAATGGACTGAATTCGGAGAAGTGGTGGCGCCGATCGCCGTAAAAAATAAAGTGCCATTTATTTCACCGTGGATGATGGCCGAAGCACCCTTCGTGCAGCTTCCGTATTATTGGTCTGCTACCCCAAGCGATCGGTCGGAACATACAGCCCTCGTTAAATACTTTGCTGAACATGGATTGAAGAAAGTTGACCTGATCTATTCAAAGAACTTCTGGTCTCAAACAAATATTGCAATGCTAAAAGAGGAAATGCAAAAAGTGGGTGGTTTGCAGATAATTGCTGAACATTCTCTTGATCAGTCTGCTCGCGACTTTCGTACAATAATCAGTCAGATTAAAGCAGAGAAACCTGATGTTATATATGCAGCCATTGCTGAGGATGACGGTCACGGAGCATTTGTTTCCCAGGCACGACAGCTAGGTGTTACTACCCTTATTGCAGCACATTCAGCTCGCGTCGCATCTCCTGTCATGAAGGAAAAATATAAAGCAGTCATGTACGACCAGCTATTTGGTGAGCAAGTTGCTGCCTCACGGTCACGTGAATTTGAAATTAAATATGAAAAAAGATTTGAGAAGCAAGTTCAAGCACCGAGTGCGGCTGCGGCATATGATATGACGACGATTGTTCTTGCGGCTATCAAATCTGGTGCACGTACGTCAGAAGACATTGTTACCTATTTGAAAACCATGTCAGCATACGAAGGTTATTCGGGAATGATCAAGTTCGATGAACGTGGACAATTGCCCCTAAGGGAAGTAGTGGTCAAGAAATATAACCGCGAAGGCATAGCTGAAGAGGTGAAGTAGTATTAGCGGCTCACTACAACCGTTGACAATTACTTCTTGAAGAATATAATGAGCTTAATATTGCCTGCGGTCATTGGATTTGCACACCAAGATGATCTATCGACACTATAGTTGATGGTAGACACTATAACAGACCCCCTCGTGGGGTCTGTGTGCTACGTGGTCAATCAAGGGGACTAAAGAAATGTTTCTTACCATTACCAATTTGCCTTACTATCACAGTTATTTTTGTATCTTGGTTATGTCCTGTAATTGCCCAGAATCTTCCAATTGTGGCAGATTCAATATTTTCGCGATACTCTAGGAGTTTTCCACTTTTCAATATATAAGGGGCATGTTGTACCAACATTAACCTTCTTAATTGTTCTGATTGGGGTCTTGGAAGGCCTCTCTTAAAAAGTAAATGTCGTAAGCCGTGTTTGTTAAAAGATATCTGTTCGTTATTTAAAGCTGGACAAGGTGCTGAACCTATACTTTTGTATTTTTGTTTTGCTTCCTGAACCAACTTTTCCAGTTCCTCTTTTTTCATCCCCTAACCTTAACAATATGGAGTTCAATTCCTAATAAAAAATTGTTCAAGAAACGTTCAAAAAAGGTTCAAGAATTGTTCAAATCTTGGAATTTTGGCTGCTTTGCAGGTTTTATTTTTCATTGTAGACTATCTGCATGCCCCTCCTCTCCACTCACAAACTGACCAAGCACTTTGATGGTGTATATGCGGTCAACAAGCTCTCCATTTCATTCGAGCCCGGCAAGATCACATCTATCGTTGGTCCGAACGGTTCGGGCAAGTCCACACTCATCAATACGCTCACCGGCATGCACAAGATCGATGGTGGCGAGGTTATTGTGTCTGGGACTACAAAGCTCACCAGAGTAAAGAGACACGAAGTTCCTGTTTTCGGTATGACCCGGACTTTCCAGGATGTGCGCCTTTTTGAGCAGATGCCTGTTCTCGACAATATCCTTGTGGTACTCACAGAACGTAGTATCTGGTCAGCCATCTTCGAACGTCACAACAAGTTTCATCTGGAAAAAGCAGCGGAGGTATTGAAAAAAGTGGGCTTGTGGGAAAAGAGGAATGAACTGGCCAAAAACCTTTCCTATGGTCAACGCAAACTCCTGGAGATCGCACGTATCTGCGCCATGATCCACTGTGGTGTCGGTGATATCAATGTGATCTTTTTTGATGAACCATTTGCTGGACTTTTCCCTGAGATGGTGAAGATAGTTGTGGCGGTGATGAAAGAGCTCCGTGAACAGGGGAAGACGGTTATTTTGGTTGAACACAATATGGACCTGATCCGTGAATTGTCTGACTATCTGTACGTACTAGATTCTGGAGAACTCCTGGCAGAAGGAAAACCCGATGAAGTCCTGGCGCGTAGAGATGTTATCGAGGCGTATTTGGGGGAATAATTAACTTTAGTTCTATTTGTTGGTGGCCTTTGGTAACAAATCCCACAAACACAAAAATATTCCCTCAAACATCTCTGTGATAGCAGGGGAGTCAACAATGATCGAGTATACTTCGTTATCTTTGTGTGAGAAGAGAGCAGTCTTTTTTCCGTAAACAATAAGGGTACCTTCGAATGCAAGAGGGGTAGTCAAATAACGGGTCTCACGATGACTGTCAGAGGCATACTCCTTTGAAAGCGGAGTTGAAGCAAGGTCAGGTGCAATCATTTTGGTGTGAAGATTGTATTTTCTTTTTTGCTCCATTTTTTTTGCAAAGTATCCTGATTTCGAAAGATACTTGAGCAATCGTGGATGAGAGATGGTATAGAATTCGCGAATACCCTTGAGGTGAGGATCGTCATAGATGTCATCGAAAACAATCCTGATTCCTTTTTCACCGGTGAAGGTTCTTACAGATGATGAAAAGGCCGAATCCTTAGAAAGATTCTCCAGTGTAGGCAAAAGAGATTTGAGAATATCTTGCTTTTCCTCTAGATCTTTGGCGAGTCGTGACGGATTTGCTGTTAGATAATGAAGGACATTGTTTTTCTTATACGAAGAAACAAGCTTTTTTGATTCGAGCTCTTCGAGTAATACATAGACCGTTGAACGGGGTAGAGCTGTCTTTTGGGCAATAATAAAGGCAGTCTGGTCGGACCCTTTTGGCTGTTTGAGGAGATAGGTATAAAGTTCAGCTTGTTTCTCATTTAAACCAATGTCTACAAGGGATTGTGTAATATTCATGTACTGTCAGGTTATATGACAGCAGTATTATAACATATAACCCTTATTTTGCAAGGGATTTAGACAAATAGGGTAGATATTGTCTGGTTTTGCTAGACTCGGCTGTTGAGTTTGTTAACATGAGGTCTCAACTTAATAAGTGTTAATATTATCGACATGAATAAAAAAATTATATGGGGCGTGGTCGTGATTGTCATCCTTGTGGGGATTGTGTGGATCGCAACAAATAAAACTTCAGGAGATAAACAGATAGTAAAAATCGGTATCGTCGCACCTCTCACTGGTGGCGCCTCTATCTATGGAGTAAATCTAGCCAAGGGTGCCGAGTTGGCATTGGCAGATCTCAAAGATACCAAAAATACATATCGACTCGTTATTGAAGACGATGGAACAAATCCCGCCAACGCGGCCAGTGCAGCACAGAAACTTATCAATATTGATAAAGTCCAGGCTATTATTTCGGTTACATCGGGTACAGGAAATGCGGTAAAGCCTTTGGCTGCTAGTGCCAGTATCCCTCATATATGTATTTGTAACGATACTCACGTAGCTGATAGTAAGTTTAATTTTACCAATGTAGTTCTACCTCCAGATGAGGCCGCATTGTGGCTAGACGAAGCTGCTAAGCAGGGTATCAAGAAGGTAGCTTTCATTGGTCAAAATCAGCCAGGTATTAATATTCTTTTGGAAAACATAAAGAAGCTCGCACCAGAAAAAGGAATAGAACTTGTATATGAAGATACTATCGAACCGACTGTAAAGGATTTCTCAACAAATATAGCCAAGGCTCGTGCAACAAAACCTGACCAGATCCTTGTTGTGTTCTTTCCACCACAGATCGACATTATTGGTCAGCAACTCAAGAATCTTAAGGTGACGAATTTCTCAGGTATGGCAACATTTGCATTGAGTGCCACCCCTGAGCTCTTCAATGATAAATGGTACACAGATGCAAAAGAGGCAGACCCAGCTTTTTCTGCTCGATTTGCGCAAACCTTCCCAGGTGTTCGCTTCAATGGACGCGTGGCACCGTATGCTTACGATTCGTTCAATATGCTGGTTAACGGTCTTGAAAAAGGAAATGCACCACAATATCTTATTGATCTGACAACTTACAACGGCAAAGTGGGTATGATCACCAAAGAAAAAGGTGCGGGCGTGTTCAAGTCAGCTTTGAGCATTTGGACTATTAAAGATGGAAAGCCTGTGCAACAAACGGTGAAATAGTTATTATCCGCTGTCCAGATATTGCGCTTTCGAGCTCATCATTGCAAAATAGAGGGTATTGTTTAGTCAATAACCCATTTTTATGCAGCCAAAATCAAATAAAGGGAAGTGGATCATCGGCGTCATTGTTGTGATCATTATTATAATCATTGCAATACTCGCAGGTGGTAAAAAATCTTCTGGAGACACTATCAAAGTCGGTATCATCGCTCCTCTTACCGGCTCTGCTGCAGCCTATGGCACAGAAGGCAAGAATAGTGTTGTCCTCGCTCTCGATGAGATCAATGCTGCAGGAGGAATAAATGGTAAGAAGATTGAGTATACCGTTGAAGATGGGAAGTGCGACACCAAAGGTGCACTCGATGCCTGGAACAAGCTTGTGAGCATCAATAAAGTGCAAGTGGTCTTTGGTGGCCATTGCAGTACAGAGTCTGTTGCCATAGCGCCACTTTCTGCCAAAGCTGGCATTCCGGTTTTTGCTGTATTTGCTACGGCTCCGAAGATGGAAAATGAAGGAGAATGGTTCTTTCGTCACGTCTCGACCAATGCTTATTACGGCGTAGTGCTAGCCGATGAAGCATTCAAGCGTGGCTACAGAAAGACCTCCATCATTGCTGAACAAAAAGATTTTCCAGGTTCCTATGCAGATGCTTTTATTGCAGAGTTCAAGAAACTTGGCGGACAGATTGTCCTCGATGAACGTTTTGCCCCAGATATAACTGATTATCGAACTATTGCTCTCAAACTCAAGGGAACGGGCTATGATTCTATCTTCGTCTCAGCTCAGGGTGCACCGACTATGGGTCTAGTCACTGCTCAGATCAAGGATCTTGGGTTGGAGAAGTTCATGATGTATAACCATGCATTTAGCTATGGGAAATTCATAGAATCCAGCAAGGGATATGTACCAAAGGATTATATTCTTATCCTTCCTCTCGCCGAAGCTGGCTCACCGGCTTTGAAAGCTTTTAACGATGCCTATACAGCAAAGTACGGCAAATTGTATAGTGCAATCACTCCTTACTTTATTGCCGCTGATTACGATCTTGTTCATCGTTTCCGCGATGCCGCTGTTGCTTGTATGCCAAATGGTACCCTCGATATTACCTGCATCCGTGATCAGTTCAAGAACGCAACTTCTTATACCGGTGCAGCCGGAACTGTCCGTATCGGTTCAGATTATTCTCCTCATGGAGCGATCACTCCAGTCGGTGTAGCTCAGTATCCGGGCGGGGTAGAAACTATCACTGCGGTCAGTAAGTAATCGCATGAAAAAACCTTCTCGCATCATTGTTGCCGTACTCCTCATTCTGGTAGTGATCGTAATTATCGTCCAGAGTAAAAAGACTCAGCAAGTACCGCAAAAGATAGGTGTTATCGCGCCTCTCTCCGGCTTTGTTGCTTCGTACGGAGAAGAAATGAAAAAAGGAATTTTGGAAGTTGCTTCCAGTACTCCTGGTGTCGAGTTCGTTTTCGAGGATGACAAATGTGAACCAAAAGACGCTGTTTCGGCCTATCAGAAATTGGTCCAGTTTGAAAAGGTGAGAGTTATCATCGGTCCTGGATGTGGTTCTCCCCAAGAAGCAATTATCCCTCTTATTAAAGCTGACAATACCATCGTCTTGGTTCCATCGGCTGCTTCAAGAGATCTCTACACCCTAAGCAACGACAATTTCTTCAATGTTCAATATTCTCTAGAAAATGAGTCTGCATTCAATGCCGAGAAACTGACTGAGGCTGGCTTCAAAAAAGTGGCGTTGATCCGCTACCAGAATGCCTTCTCTGAGGCTCATGCAAAGGCTTTCAAGGAAGCATTCAAAGGAGAAATTCTCGAGCACGTCCTCAAGGACGAGACGAGCGATGTGGCTGCAGAAGTTGCAAAGATAAAGCCAGAGAAGGTGGATGCCGTCTATGCGCCTGATGTTTCGTTCTTTTTTGGTAATGGTCTCACCAAGCTTCGACAGTATGGTATTACGGTTCCTGTTTATAGTACCTACGTTGCCGAGCTCCCAGCTGTGCGCACAATGGTTCCGGATGTGATCTATTCATTTCCTGGTGATCTCTCGGGTACTCAAGGTGCCGTGTATGAGCTTTCCAAGCAGGCAGCCGAGATCGCGGTAGAAGCACTAAAGTCATGTGCTGACAGTAGTTTGTGTGTAAAGAATTCGTTGATCTCCTCAAATAAATTTGATGAGTTCGGAGTATACAAGAGGCCGATGATCTTGAAGCAGATTAAGGGTGGGGAGGCGGTGAAATTAACTCAATAATATGAATAAAACGTTGAAGTGGATTATAGCAGTGGTGATCGTTGCAATTATTATCGGAATAATCGTCACACAAAGTAACAAACAATCAGCTTCTACTGAGTCAATAAAGATTGGAGTATCTACGATACTTTCAAGTGACTGGGCGGCATTGGGTGAAAATATTGTAAAGACTGCAAAGTTGGCTGTGGTTGATGTTAATGCAAATGGAGGTATAAATGGAAGACCTCTGGAACTTGTTATTGAAGATGCTGGATTGGATAGTAAATCTGGATTATCTGCAGCTCAAAAGTTGATCAATGTCGACAAGATAAAATACATTATCGGCGGAACATCGAGTAATGGAACTATGGCTGCTGCGCCAGTAGCAAATGAGGGACATGCAGTATATCTGACTCCGGTTACGGGAGGATCTAACGTAGACAATGCCGGGGAATATATTTTCCGTACAGCAAATTCAGATCTTTTGGCGGGTAGACAGTTGGCAGAAGCAATGATCAAACTCGGCTATAAAAAAGCTGTCACAGTTACAGAGGTAACAGAGTATACCTTTGATATAAAAAAGACATTTGAAACTACTTTCAAATCCCTGGGCGGAACAGTTCTTCTCTCTGAGGAGTTCCAGCCGGGCACTACCGACTTCAAGACGGCTGTCGCGAAAGTTAAAGGAGTGCAACCAGAAGCGATTTTGGTCCTTTCTCAGACTGGTCTGGGTGGAGCTCATTTTATAAAGCAAGCAAAAGTTGCAGGGATCAACGCAGCTTTGTTTTCTGATTTTACATTTGTGACCAACAATGATGCCAAGAAAATTATTGGATCATTTGATGGTATTTATTTTACAGATCCAGCCTCTGCAGTAGATAGTGTAGAGTCGAAAACATTTTTTGATCGTTACCAAAAGGAATACGGATCACCTTCTCTGATCCCATTCCACTCCGCGTCGACATATGATTCCGTAATGATGCTGACTGAGGCACTAAAAGCTGTGGGAGATGATAGTGTAAAAGTTCATGACTGGCTCCTTAAAAACGTTAAGAACTGGAAAGGTCTGATGGGTACATATTCTCTTGATGAGAAGGGGAATTCTGATTTGGGCTTTATTGTGAAGGTTATTAGGAATGGGGTAGCAGAAGAGGTAAAATTATAAAATGCCCACCGAAACCCTTCTTCAACTCAATAACATCCATGTCCACTACGGTGGCGTCAAAGCTCTCGATGGTGCTTCAGTTTCGATAGATGAAGGAGAGGTGGTGGCACTCATGGGACCAAACGGTGCGGGTAAGTCGACCATACTCAAGGCAATCTTCGGATTGGCACCGATAGAGTCGGGCATAGTGAAATGGGAAGGACAGGAATTCAAGCCTGTTTCTCATGAAGTTGTTCATCGGGGCATTTCATTTGTGCCGCAGGGAAGACGTGTTTTCAAGCATTTGACGGTCCTGGAAAATCTTGAGATCGGTGGTTGGGCTATCAAAAGTCTGAAGGAGCGCAAAGAGCGTATAGAAAATGTCCTTGAACTCTTCCCTGCTTTGCGAGGCAAACTCAAGGCAAAATCGGGCACGCTCTCGGGTGGTCAGCAGCAGATGCTAGCTATTGCTCGCGGACTGATGACCGATCCAAAGGTTTTGTTACTAGATGAGCCCTCACTTGGTTTGGCTCCAAAGATAGTCAAAGAAGTATTTGCCAAAGTAAAAGAGATCAACGAACGTCGCAAAATGGCCATCTTCGTAGTCGAGCACAATTTGAAATCATTGCTTGAAATAACCAGTAGAGCCTATGTTCTAGATAAAGGAAAAGTCTACGCAGAAGGAGATCCAAAAGAAATAGTAGAGAAAGGTATTCTCGAGAAAGTATTTTTGGGTAAGTAGGCAAGAGGACGCCGGAGGGATAACTTTGTATCTTACTCCGGCGCGAAGAGGGTCCTTACCCCTTCTTTTGAAGTGTTTGAGCGTTGTCGGTGATTGCATACGGCGCGTCTTCGATGGCTTCGTTGATTCTTTTGACCTCTTCCCACTGCATGGGTGTTGGAAGTTCGACAGTATAGAGCTCTGATTGCGGATCAAACTGTCCGCTAGCTCCAATCCGAAGCAGTTGGAGTCGTGCTACAAGTAAAACTCCATCATTTTCGGATTCAACGAAGATTCTTTCAGTCGTACCTTGAACTCTGAATGGTGTGACCTCTGTTTCCATAGATCATATTCACCTCCTTCCTTTGGTTGAGAGTTATTGTTGACTAACCCGTCTTAATTCTAACAACTAAGCATGGCTACGCAAGCACAGCAGCTTTTGACGGCTCTACAGCTGAAGTTCCTGTAGTAGGCTCATGTGGTAAAAGGTTGGTAACCCATTCTGTGATTAGTTGTTGAGTCTCAGTGGGATTTTTTACTGAAATACAATCTACACCTGTGGCACGAGCCGGGAAGTCATTGCCGCCATGGAAAAGTGCATCACCGACGAAAAGAATTTGACTGGCATCAAGATCGAGATACTGCTCAAGTTTGCGAATACCGTAGGCCTTGTTGACTCCTTTGTGAGTAATATCAATCGATGATGTGCCACCAATACGGCAGTCATATTCGGGGAGTTTGGGAGCGATGATTTCGACAATCTTCTGGCGCTTTTTGTGGTCGGAATCCCAGACTATCTTTTTTGAAAGTGGTGCGCTTTGACCCATGCCTGAAAAAGTAATTTGTGAAAGTCGATCTTCGATAATAGGTCCATAACTTTTTTCTTCATTCACAAATCCCTGCATAGCACGAGCAAGAGTACTGATAATACGTTTACGGTCCTCAATGGGGATTTCTTCGGAATAATTTTGATGCCAGTCACCTTTCCATGTATAAAGCGAAGTGCCAGATGCGGGAAGAAGTAATAGGTTGGTGTAATAGGCAAGACCGTGAGGGAGACGACCCAAAAGCTGTGTCTGAAATTGCGGATATCCGCCACCCGAGATGATGGCCACTTTTACAAAGCCAAGGAGCTTGATAAGAAGCTGCCCCATCTCATCTTCAATAGGCGATTTACTCGGCGCGAGGGTACCGTCTAGATCGAAGATTACAAGTTTTTTGGTAGCGATATTCACGGGGGAGAGTTAGGGTAAAGAATTAGAATTAGGGAAACATATTAGACCTCCAACATTCTCAATAGCTCTTTCATCTTTACTGTTGCTACTCCAATGACTCTATCTGCACCACCGTAGTACATATAGGCTATACCATTGCGTACTACAAGCCCGCAAGGAAAAACAACGTTAGGAACAAGTCCTTTGTGCTCGTATTCTTCCTGTGGTTCAAAAAGGGGAATTGCGCTACGTGCACGAACTATTGTAGGGTCTTTGAGATCGAGTAAGACTGCACCAACTCTGTATGTGGTACTCCAGGAAACGCCATGATAGAGAAGAAGCCAACCCTTTTCGGTCTTGATGGGAGGTGCGCCGATACCAACCTTACCGCCGTCCCACATGCCTTTTCGCGGAGGAATGATCTCAATACATTTGTTGACCTGCTCTTTTTTGAAATCGAGTGTCGCAAAGAAATCCACGCAAATACTTTCATTGACGCGATGGAAGATCATGTACATGTCATTCCATTTTTCGGGAAGTATAGCGGCATCTTTATTGGCAATATTTGGAGGGGTAATGACGTCGGGCATGGACCAGGCACTCCATTTGCGTGCTAGAAAATCTTTTGTGGAAATAGAACTGACGGCTACGCGCGGAGTCTTGCCATCATAAGCGGTGTACGTCATGTAAATCCGACCGTGGATTTCCATAAGACGAGGATCTTCGCAGCCATAGTTATTATTCACCCCATCGTTGCGCCGTTCGAACTCTGCTCGAGGGAAATAAATAGGTTTGTCCGGACGTTCGTCGATGGAGAATCCGTCACTCGAAACAGCGTACCCAATAGTTGATATATTACCAGGTGCGACCGCGCGGTAGAGAATATGAGTTTTGCCACCGAGGTCTATGGCTGCGGGATTGATGGTACCCATTTCTTCCCAGATCATTCCGGGACGTGGAGCAATGATGGGGTTGCCTGGGAAACGAACAACAGCTTTCTTTTCGGTAGAGGTAATACTCTTGATCAGGTTTTCAAGGGGGATGGAAGCTTTGGCACAAGATGTGTCTGCAGCTCCATAGTAGACTTCGAGGTGTCCATCACGAATAAGTGCGCCAGATGGGAAAGTGATATGGGGAACTTGGCCTACGTGTTCATAATAGGCTTCAGGCACCATAAAAGGACCTTTGGTGCGACCGATAACTGTGCGTGGATTCTTGAGATCCAGAAGGACAACTTCGATACCCCAGGCGATATCGGGATGGCCATAGCGCTGGATATGCGAATAGACCAAGAGCCAGCCATGTTCGGTCCAGAGGGGTGGAGCACCGAACTCAAGATGATCTTCTGGGAGACGGCGGATACTGATCTTGTGGGCGTCGAGGTTACCGTACCACTCATCCCAAAATTCTTTTGACCAGAGATCGTCTTCTTTTTCAAACTCAACATAACAAATATCGGAAGGTTTGCGGTCGGTGTTCACGGTAAGAATGGCAGCCATCTTGCCGTTTATCTTTTCTGGAAAAAGAGCCATACCTTTGGCATTGAAGGGGGTGACCAAATGTTTTTCCTGAACTTTCTTGAGGTCGCTCGAAATAGCAACGGCAATCTTGACGTTGTCTGCAGAAAAAGGATATCCGCCTAGGGCTGTGTAAAAAACATAATATTTTTTACCAAGCTTGGTGACGCGAGGGTCTTCACAACCAAAGCGATCAAACTCTTGGTCAGGAGAAATAAGTACGCTGCGGTCCTCATAGAAGTCTCCGTCTTTGGATGACGCTCGGCCGATAACCGAAGTGCGGATATGGGGTTCTTTGAGAAGTTCAGGCTCAGACATTGCACGATAAACCATGGTAATTTTATTTCCTTGTTCGATAGGACAGCCATTGAATGTAGCCGCAGCCTCCCAAGGATGTTCCTTGATGGGGGAGAGGATGGGGTTGTGAGGAGATCTGTTGAGAGTGAACATGTGAATAAGGGTTGAAGGAATGAAAGGTTGAGGGGAATGACAAATTACACTTTTCCATACGCGACCAGCCAGTCTAGTAATTGTACCAGAGGTGTCTTCGCAACACAGACATGCTTATCCCCTCCGCCGTAGTAGACGACCAAGTCACCGTCCTTGATGATGGCTCCTGTGGCGTAGACCACTCCTGGCTTGCCATCATTTTCGTAAGAAACATTTGGCTCAAGGATAGGGGAAGGTGAGCGGAAGAGAACTTTCGATGGATCTTTGAGATCGAGAATCATTGCCCCAAGCTTGTATTTGCCCGGGTCGCGCTTGTCCAAGGCGTGATAGAGGAGAAGCCAACCCTTGTCAGTTTTGAGAGGAGGAGGTCCAGCACCTTTCATACGGTTATCCCAGAATTCTTCACGCGCTTTGTCTTCATAGCCATATCCGTGATGCTGTGGAACACTCTTGATCTCTTTTATCTGGAGATAGTCATCGATGTTGTCGAGGTATTCAATGAGAACTTTTGGACTAATGCCGTGTACAAGTACAAACTTGCCGTTGATCTTTTCTGGAAAAAGAAGCCAGTTTTTACTGACGGCGTTGGCTGGTGAAATAAGCTTTGGTTTTTTCCAGTTCCATTTTCCGGCTTCGAGGTCTTTCATGGCGATCGATGTCAGACCAATGCGTACGGAATTCCAGCCCGCAAAGTTGATATAGGTCATGTAAACTTTATTTTCGATGACAACCGCTCGTGGATCCTCGAATCCTCCCCAACCACCGCCAGATGTATAGTAGTTGGGATCAAAGACAACCGGCTCCGATGCTGGGTTTGCTTTCGGTGTGCCACTTTCTGGTTGATATATAGGGAAAGATGAGCGTTCGTTGAAATTGAAACCGTCTTTACTTTTGCTATGTCCAATATTGGAAAGTCCGTCAGCTCCAACAGAACGATATAGAAGATGAATATTACCTTGCGAATCGGTCACGGCTGCTGGATTGAAAGTTCCTTGCGCTTCCCATTCGTTATGAGGTCGTGGAGAAATGACGGGATTTTGTTCGTGACGGTCGAGATTAAATTTTTCGGCATCAGAACCTTTCTCGTGCCTTCGTCGGCTAACAACAGTAATGGTCGAGACGATAATCGCCAGGACGACGATGAGTAGTGAAGCTGTGTAGATATTGAGGGCGAAGTCCATGTGTTATGTAAAGGTTGAAGGGATGAGGGGTTGAAGAGTTAAAATCATCCGATGCGGCCGTACCGGTCTTCTAGACGAACAATATCGTTCTCGTCAAAATCTCCCAGAGAGATCTCCAGGATGGAAAGGGACACTGATCCTCCAGATAGGCGATGATTGGTTTCTCGGGGCACAAAATGATTGTCTCCAGCATGAAGAGGAACAGACTCTTCTCCGATAGTGGCTGATCCTTCGCCGGAAATGACATGCCAAAATTCGTCACGGCCGGTGTGACGCTGCAGGCTTAGTGATTCTCCTGGATTTACCGTGATGATTTTGACAGTAGAGAGAGTGTTCTTTGTGAATTCAACAAATTCTCCCCACGGCCTCTTTTCGTGGTAGGGCTGAGGTGCGGGTGTGGCCATATTTGACCTAATATTACTACGAAAAAGGCTGTTTGAAACTGTGTACAACTCATATCTCTGAGCATATCTCTGACCTTTTAATACGATGATCCTCCCGTTCCTCCGCTATTTGAATTACCTGATCCGTTGGTGTCCGGAAGTTGAACGTTTACATTCGCTGAACCGCCGTCTGTGCCGGTTGAGCCGGTATTCGGTACACCTGGAGTCAGTTCGCCATTTCTGATGTAGGGAAGGGCAAAGGCAAAGAAAAGAACAATGATAAGAACGGCAATAACTACACCGATGATCACACCTGCTCCAGAGTCATCTGTTGTGGTGCCGGGATTGTTTACAACTGTTGTCATGATAGTTAATTTTGGTTGATAAGTGCGTACGACCTTACAGGTGTAGACGGGATCGGGTAACAAACATTACGGGCAGACTGTAAGTTTATTTGGCACAGCAACGTCTCTCTTGAGTATGAAAAAAACAGTCCTGATAGTGGTCGGAGCACTGATCGTAGGAACGATATTCTTTTTACAGCATCCTGCCACATCTTTTGCCGCCACAAATCTACTCCCCAACGGAAATTTTGAAATTGCAGATTCTTCCAATTCTTCGCGTCCTCAGGGGTGGATTACTGGAAAGTGGGGTACAAATACGACGACATTTTCATATCCATCCCCAGGAGTTGGAGGGACTCGCGCCGTAGGAATTACTATGAGTTCGCGTACAAGCGGCGATGCAAAATGGACAGCGACACCCGTCACCATAACGGCAGGTAAAACATATGAATACAGTGATTCGTATATATCGGACGTCACCACTCATGTGACTTTGGAAATCACACTTTCTGATGGTACAACACAATATCCTGACGTTGGACATCCGAGTCCGTCTGCAAACTGGGCGACTGCAAGATATCAATTTACTGCCCCTGCCAATGCGCAGTCAGTTCGAATATTTCATCTGATCAACCAGGTGGGATCGTTAAAGATCGACAACGCAAGCCTTACGGAAATTGTACCGACTGACCCTGACAATCTCATCAAAAATCCTTCTCTCGAAGATGAAGAGGCAACAAATAAGCCCCAGAACTGGGCTACGGGAAGATGGGGGACGAACGCGACTACTTTTGACTTTCCGGTGGCAGGTCAAAGCGGAGTACGTGCCGCCCGGACAAGTGTGAGTTCGTGGTCTTCAGGCGATGCAAAATGGTACTTTGATGATGTGCCGGTAACTGCAGGTTCTGCATATCAATTTTCGGATTATTACAAGTCGACTACGCAGAGTTTTGTCACTGTACGCTTCAAAAAAACTGACGGAACATTCACTTTTCTCGATATTGGTAGCCGAACACCCGCCACAAATTGGACGCAATTTAGTGCTCCGTTCACTGTTCCTGTGGGGACAGTGTCAGTCACAGTATTCCACCTTATCAGATCTGTAGGCTCACTTGATGTCGACACTTTTTCATTGAAAAAAATAGTATCCGATCCGACAAAATTTGATAAAGGGTATGTTTCGCTCAATTTTGATGATGGATGGTTATCGGTGTATGAAAACGCCATTCCTATCCTTAATGCTGCAGGATTCAAAAGTGACCAGTATATTGTGACTGATTATTTATCGGACAATTATCCGGGATACGTAAAGCCTTCATTGGTGCTGCAGATGCAATCACAGGGCCACAGTATCGGAGCGCATACCCGCACGCATCCTAACCTGACCCAACTCTCCCTGGAACAGGCGCAGGCCGAAATCTCTGGTTCAAGGCAGGATCTCCTCGGCATCGGGTCTCATCCGGTCAGCACTTTCGCGTATCCATTTGGTGCGTACAATAATTCGGTTAAACAGATTGTCCAGAACACAGGTTTTCTCGGGGCACGGTCCAGTGACGGAGGATTTAATGACAAGACCCAGAACATTTGGGCATTGCGTCGCAAGTCCATGGAAGTGACGACGACATTCGAAGATATAAAAGGGTACATAGACTCGGCCCTGACTGAAAAAACATGGGTCATCCTTTTGTTCCACGAAGTGAACAACAGCGGCCATCGTTACTCTGTAACCCCGGCACTTTTGCAACAAGTTGTGAATTATCTGAAATCGAAAAATGTAACTCCGATCACTGTAGAGGAAGGTATACAAAAAATGACCCAGTAATGATCTTGTCATTCAGGAGTAATAAATTGCCTAGCTTTGCGTCATATTCTCCAGATCCAAAAGCTGAACAATGAGTGCAGTTCTTTGAGATCCATAAAGGGAAAACAAAAAAGGAGAATGGGAACGGATTATGAAAAGAAAAGTGGGAGCGGTTTTTTTGATGACCGCATTGTTGGCAAGAACAATCCATGCGGAGGCATTGCCGGTCGAGATCGAAATTTCACCCAGAGGAAGTCCGGTAGTGATACTGGACAGGTCTTCTGTGTCAGGTGCGGCAGTGGCAAAATTTGGATGGAGTTCCGAGCTCAAGGGATCAGAGTTCATCGTTGAAACAAAACCACGACTGGACAGCCTTACGCCGTGGGGGTGGTACGACTTTGTACCGAGATGGAACGATCTCACGCGCAGATCAGTTCCTTTTGTTGATCCAGCACAAACATATGCGCGAATCCTTGAACTTCCGATGGTCGGAATTGCTTCCAATGTGGGCTGGAAATTAACGTTGTGGAACTTGGCCACTGGTTTGCCACTTGATTCGAACATTGTCAGGCAATGTACGGCACATTGTTACTTTACGGAAAAGCCCGACATGATCATTACTAACAATCAGTGGTTCAATCCGATCAATGTGACGTACTTGTCACCTGGTCGCAAAGAACTGCGTGCTGTGGTCGATGGTCCCGGTATTCTCGTGGAGAAAAAATGGGCCGTGGTGGTGACCAATGCAGATGTCAGTATTTTGCAAAATGGTGGTTTCGAAGAATCACCCACCAATACACCGCCAGGTTGGATCAGGGGTGGATATGGGAGTAGTACTCGTCTTCATGCGCTGGTCGCCGGCCGGAGCGGACAATGGGCCGGACAAGTGACAATCTCAAACTGGAACGGGAACAGTGATGCGCGGTGGCAGCCGATGGATACGGCGGTTGTGGCGGGTGGAATATATCGTTACAGCTTCTGGTATAAGTCGACAGGTCAGACGAACAACCTGACCCTGTACCGCGTCTTCACCAATGGTACGGTCGATTTCGTGGGAGCGGGATTGTATCCTGCGTCCCCGGAATGGACTTATGAAGAGGTGACTGTGGTGGTGCCTACAAATGCAGTCACTATCAGTCCTTACGTCGCGTTGGTTGGTAATGGCACATTGGTCGTCGATGATGCACGACTGGTGAAGTTTGCAGACACTGCGATGTTGGATGGTGGTTGTGTCACATTCTTCATGGATGATGCGTGGAAGGTTTCCGGGAATGTGCTGACCAATATCCTGGAAACAAATGGATACCGTGGTTGTTTCGCTATTCCCAGTGACCGTCCAGGAAGTAATCCTGCGTATTATACCTGGAGTGATCTACGAGGATTGAAGATCCGTGGTCATTCTTTGGTGGCACACGGCACTGACCATTCCAGTTTGACCAATGTGCCAACGACAGAGATGATTCGCCAACTCAACTGGTCGCTTGTCGCCATGCGCTCGAATGGAGTGCCGGCGCAGGTGCTAGTCTACCCATTTGGTGGGCGGAACGGTCGGACAGACCTAGAAGCCGCCGAAGCAGGCTACGTAGGTTGTGTGGGGACTGACAGTGGCTACAATGTTAAAAGTCTCACCAACCCTCTGAATGTGAAGCGTATGACTATCTACTCATCGAACACTGTGGCTGAAGTGAAGGAGTGGATGGACTATGCCAATGCTCACAAAGTTTGGCTTATGGTCGCCTGGCATCATGTGGGCGACGGAGACACGAGCGACTATAGCTGGCCTGCAGCCTGGGTAGCCGAAGTTGTGGCGTATGCACGGACCAAGGGTCTGCTGGGAGTTTCGGTGGAGCAGGGGTTGGATTTGGTCCGGTAATTTTTGTCCGATCACGATTCTCCTAGAACAAGCGCACCAGTCTCCTACTGGCGCGCCTTTTTTATCGAGGATGATCTCCGGAAATTTGCAGGTGAACGCAAGTTCACCTATAATGAAGGAGACATGAACTTCCCCCGCACTATTTTCCATGTCGACGGTGACTCATTCTTTGCAGCCTGCGAAGTGGCCAGTCGCCCGTGGCTCAAAGGTAAGCCGGTAGTGACTGGCCGTGAGCGAGGCATTGTCTCTGCGGCAACGTATGAGGCCAAGGCACTCGGTATCAGTCGGGCCACCCGGCTTTTAGAAGTGAAAAAGAAATTTCCTCAAGTAATCATTTTACCGTCTGATTACGACACCTATGCACTGTATGCTCAGAGGATGTATGACATCGTCCGTCGTTACACGCCGCTTGTTGAGGAGTACAGCATCGACGAATGTTTTGCTGACCTTACAGGACTTGCAGAAGAACGTGGCACTACTTATGAGGCGCTGGCCAAGGCAATCAAGGATGATCTTGAGACTTCTTTGGGCCTTTCATTTTCTGTCGGACTATCAGTCAACAAAGTTGCAGCAAAGATCGCCTCAAAGTGGAACAAGCCGTCGGGACTCACCCTCATTCCACTTGAACTTCTCCCGGAGTACACGGCGAAACTTCCTATTGGAAAAGTTTGGGGTATTGGTCGGAGTACAGCTATTCAGATGAAAAAGAAGGGCATTGTCACTGCTTTTGATTTTGCTTCTCGGGATCGCCACTTTGTACGTGAAAATTTCCCAAAACCTATTCAGGAGATTTATGAAGAATTAAACGGCGGCTTCTCTCATGATCTACACGCAGGGGTCCGCGAAGATCAGGCTTCGATCCAGCGTACCCGAACATTTCGCCCACCTTCCAGCAGTCGTGAATTTATCTTCTCTGAGCTTTCGCGCAACGTGGAGGAGGCATGCGTCAAACTGCGTCGTCATGGATTGTTCACTACGCATATTTCTTTTTTCATTAAGAGTCAGGAATTTAGCTATCACGGTACCGACCTTAGTCTGCCTCATGCCACAAATGTGCCCCAAGATATTTTGGCGGCTTTGAAAAGGGCTTTTGAAGATACGTTTAGCCCTCGTGGACTTTATCGGGCCACGGGCATCAGATTGTCGGGACTGACGACAGCCAATACTCTGACCGCACATTTATTCAATGACACTACCCGCACAGATACTTTGGGTGAAATGTACAAGGCCATAGATAAGGTAGATCACAAATATGGCAAAAACATGGTGGTCCTGGGGGCGAGCTTGATGTCCTGGAAATCTCGAGGAGAGATGGAGGGTAATGGCCCTGATGTAAAAAACAATTTATTTAGAAAGCGTTTTGGAATGCCGTTTCTCGGAGAGGTGAGGTAAGCGCAGAAAAAAGATTTCAAAGAAAAAAGCCGCCGCGTGGCAGCCCGATCGTGGAAAAGTGTCGGTCAATTCAGGCTCGCCACTTCTTCTTTGTGGATCTGTTTGCAGATCCTTTCGACAAAGTTGGCAAACATCTGACGACCGCACACAGTTTCCTCATGCTCCGGATGGAAGTGCGTACCCCACCACCTGTTTTGTCGGTCACTGAAGGCCGCAAGATGACGAAGGCTCGGATGACATCCAATACTTCGCAAAGAGGGTGGAAGAGAGGTGACAATGTCATGGTGGTTTACCCAAACGGTCTGAACGTCTTCCAGTCCCGCAAAAAGTGGGTCCGAAGAGTCCAAGTGGATGCTTTGTGAACCAAACTGGGCGTTGGCATGACCACTTACGGTTGCCCTGCCTTGTTGTGCTAGCCAGAGCATTGCACTTCCAATGGCAAAGAGCGGCAATCCAGATTTGAGAACCATGTCGAGCGATCCGTGCGGTACAGACGATGCGTTTGCGTTGCCTCCAGCAAGAATAATGCCGATGGGGTTCACTGTGCTCAGTATGCTTTCGGCACGTGGCGGAAGTGCTCGTACAGCCATAATGTTCAATCCATCCGTGATCGACAGGATGTTGAGCATGTGTTCGGAGCCAAGGTCAATGACGAGAAGAGAAGAATTGTTACTCATACAGCGTTCCTATGTTGTTGTGGCGGTTTGCTGGGATTCCTTTTTAGGCTACCACATCAATTGGCTCTGTCTATATTGAAATGCCGCAGAGGACGTTTCGCTATGAGTTCCCGAGCTCACCACTCATCTTCTGTCCTGGGCGAGGAATAACTAATTGTGTTGTCGGAGTGATCTGCTCAAGGTTCTCGATAATCTTTCTGGCCACCGCATCAACCTCCATAAATTGTGAAAAGCTCGACGGTTCGGCGTGATTGAATAATTCTGACTTGAAGCCCCCCGGATATACACCAATGACGTTGATAGAAGTATTTTTTAGTTCGTCACGCAAAGTGTTGGTAAGGCCGCGCAGAGCATATTTGCTTGCTATATAAGGCAACCCACTTGATCCTGACATGCCATCGAAAGCTGTTATCGAACTTATATTCATAATCGTCCCGTTCCCTTGTTTTTTCATAAACCTAAGGGCTGCACGTGATCCATGAATGGTTCCAAAGACATTCACCTGAAATAATTTCTGAACTTTTTCCATGTCGGTTTCTTCTAGGGGTATCGTTGGTAGCCACATTCCGGCATTATTAATCCAAATGTCTATCATACCGAATTCTTGAACTGTTTTGTCGGCGACTTCTTGTACCTGTGCTTCGTCAGTTACATCGCAGGGAAATGCGGTGATCTGCAATTCATCCGCGGTACTTTTGAGTGCTGCCTTGTCAGTGCTACAGACTATCACTGTGGCCTGTTTTTCTTTGAGTATCTTTGCCATGGCCCGGCCCAAACCTTTGCTACCGCCGGTGATAACCACAACCTTTTTAGAGAGGTTCATATGGTAAGGGTAGACAATCCGAAGGGTGCTGTCAAATAAAAGGCTAAATATGCTATAGTCCTCGTATGAAAAACGGCGAAAGTACGATAACAGGAACCATATCCACTACCCGTAAAGGGTCAGGATTTGTCGATATACCCCTTCAGGAAGGGCAAAAGCGCTCTGAGAAGGAGTCTGTATATATTGAACCAGAATCTCTGAATACTGCTTTGAATGGCGACACTGTGGAAGTGTCTGTAGAAGAGAGAAAATTCAAAGGTGTGGTAGAAAAAGTGGGAAAAGTCCTCCAGGTTATTACTCGTGCAAAAACTACTTTTGTGGGAGCTGTAGATATCCGTAACGGTGCGGTTTTTGTTATTCCTGATGACAAGCGCATGTATACGCCGCTTACGGTGCCGAATCCTACGATGAAACTGGAACAGCATGACAAGATATTCGTAAAATTTGAGTCATGGACTGACCCCAAGTCATATCCGGTCGCCACACTCTTGAAAGTCCTCGGTAAAAAAGGTGACAACAATGTGGAGATGGAATCCATCGTCCTCGACAAAGGTTTTGAAGTTGGATTTCCTGCAGCAGTAGAAAAGGAGGCAGATGCAATCCCTCAAACTATTAGTGCAGAGGAGCTTGTCAAGCGTCGTGATATGCGAGATACACCAACATTCACTATCGATCCATTTGACGCAAAAGATTTTGATGATGCGGTTTCATTCAAAAAACTACCGCCTGACCCTTCATCCTCTCAACCCTCCAACCTTTATGAAATCGGCGTTCATATCGCTGACGTATCTCATTATGTCCGTGAAGGAACAGCTCTCGATGCCGAAGCAGTCAAACGTGGATGTTCTATATACCTCGTCGACCGTACCATTCCCATGCTCCCAGAAGTTCTTTCTAACGAAGTGTGTAGTTTGAATCCGCACGAAGATAAGCTCAGTTTTTCGGCTATTTTTGTGCTTGATGAAAAAGCCCATATA
>JAZKAW010000004.1:111728-147006 GCA_040388945.1 Patescibacteria group bacterium | reverse complement strand
TGATGGATGACAACGCACGCATCATCTCCCGTTGGTTCGGAAAAACTGTCATGAACTCTATTCACCGTTTTACCTACGAGACAGCTCAAGCGGTGATCGACGGTGAGCCAAAAAATGTTGTGAAGTATTCAAATAATATTCAAACTCCAGAATCAGTGGAAGGAGGAATGAAGTATCGAGACACCATGATAACTCTGGACAAAATTGCCAAAGTTCTTCAAAAAGAAAAGTTTTCTCACGGTGCCATAGAGTTTGAACAGGACGAGATCAAATTCCGGTTGGATGAAAAGGGAAAGCCTATCGGTGTCTATCGCAAGGAACGTTTGGATACACATAAGCTAGTGGAAGAATACATGCTTCTTGCAAACCGTGAAGTGGCCAAATATATTTTTGATTCAATAAAAGAAAAAGGGAAGCGAGACACAGGTGCGATCTACCGCATCCACGATGTGCCGGACAAAGAAAAAATTGCTGATTTGGCTATCTTTGTGAAAGCCTTGGGGTATGAACTCAAGACTAAGGATGGCGTTGTTACTGCTCATGATCTCAATAGTCTGCTTGAACAGATAGAAGGTACGCCACATGAGACCCTTATTCGTACCGCCACTATCCGTTCCATGCAAAAGGCTATTTATTCGACCAAGAATATCGGTCATTTTGGGTTGGCGTTTCCATTCTACACCCACTTCACTTCACCTATCCGTCGCTACCCCGACCTGCTCGTTCACCGCGTCCTTTCCAAGCACTTGAATAATGAACCTTTTGGTGACGGCGAGATCGTGGCGCTGCAAAAGATGGCCGAAAGTTCTACCAAACGCGAGATCGATGCCGCAGAGGCTGAGAGAGATTCCAAAAAGTTAAAGCAGGTTGAATATATGAGTACTCGCATTGGCAAAGTATTCAAAGGTACTATTTCCGGTGTCACCAAGTGGGGCATCTATCTGGCCGAAGAAGAAACTCTGTCCGAAGGTATGATCCCTATCCGCAATCTCGGTACTGATTTCTTCAATTTTGATCAGAAGACATATTCTATTAAGGGTGAAAAAACTGGCAAGAAATTTACACTTGGCGATCAGGTTACATTCAAAGTTATTTCTGCTGACGTTGATCAGAAGATGCTGGAGTTTGCGTTAGCGTAGATCTGCAATATTCTCCACCTGCATGCGTCATTTCTCGTACGCAGGCTTTATTTTCTCGGGATATACGCCATATTTGGTACATCCTCGAGAGTATTGTTTTTGTGGTTATAAATGTTTTCTGCGTTATAAACAACTGGTCGATGATGATAAAGAAGTCTGGGAGATCTCTGCTCTCGGCTTTTGCGGCTTTATGGGAGAGCGATTTCTCTCCAAGATTTACAATGTGCTGGAGAAAAAAGGAAAGAATTAGAATAGATTGCATGTAAGATTATCTTTTTACTCCCGTCACCTTTACTGACAAGGTCGAACCCGTAAGGAGGGTCAGGCAAGATTATCCATTTTATTCGACTAATCAATACATACAATGGCTAACAACAATACAGGTTCACGTGGTCGGGGTAGGAATACTAAGAGTGGTAATGGTAATGGCAATAGCGGTGGCCGGGGATTTGCTGGCATGGATGAGGATCGTCAGAGAGAGATAGCAAGCATGGGTGGTAAAGCAGCTCACGCAAGTGGAAATGCTCATGAGTTTACTTCATCGGAGGCTCGTGAAGCAGGACGCAGAGGAGGTAGGAGCAGACAAAGAAACGGTAGTAGCAATCGAGGTGGTAACAGCACCGGAAGTCGAGGAAGAGGTGGCAATAGCATGTAAGGTGTAGCAGCTGTTACTAACTATAAAAAAGTCAGAGGACTTTCCTCCTAATTGGGAGGTTTTTAGCCGTTTTATATTGTTCTGCTTGAAAGGTTTGTGAGGGAGTCTATAATGATCTAGTTATGAAAACATCAATTCCTAAAGCGCGCTCACTTTCGGGTGCAGTAAAAAGTACTGCCATTTTTATTCCCCGACCAAACCGTACCATTGAGTGGTTCGGCGGTGTTACGTATGCAAATCTACATGATGTCCTCGGCGAAATGAAACTCTTGCTACAGGAAGATCGGAAGGAAGAAATTCATCTTCTGGTTAACTCCTATGGGGGTGCAACAGGTATCGGTATGACTTTCTATGATACGGTTCAGACATTACTCAAACCCAATCTAGTAACGATTGGTTCTGGCGATGTAGATTCTTCGGGCATCATCGTTCTTCTTGCAGGGAAGCGTCGCTATCTAACACCGAATACTACACTTCTCCTCCACTTGGCTGGGCGAACTTTTGCTGCAGAAAAGCGTTTTTCAACTGCCGATATGGCAACCATGCTTGCAGAAGATAAACTCAAGGATTATCAGTATGCGTGCGTTGTGGCCAATGGAACAAACGGTAGATACACTCCCGAAAATATTTTGGAACTTATGTCACGAAATACGATTCTTACTCCCCAGGAAGCCGTGAATATGGGATTGGTGCATAAGGTCATCTCGTAGGTAATGTTGTAATTAAAGATCAGAAGCCCCGTCATAATGAGAGTAGTAAGGCCTGGAAGGCCCGACGATTAATAATTAATCAAATATTACTATCATGGGAATCATTCTTTGGATCGTTTTTGGTGCATTGGTGGGATGGATCGCTTCTCTCTTGATGAAGACGGATGCGCAACAAGGTGCATTGCTTAATATAATTGTCGGCATTGTTGGGGCAGTAGTCGGGGGTTGGCTCATGAGTTTCTTTGGTCAGACGGGTGTAAACGGATTCAATCTCTATAGCTTTATCGTTGCTCTCATTGGGGCATGTGTACTCATTGCCATTGTTAAGGCAGTAAGGGGAAGTGGAAGGACGGTGTAAAAAAAGAAACTAAGCAATTAAGCAACTAAGAAATTAAGGGTAGTCGCAGATGTGATTACCCTCAATTTCCTAATTGCTTAGTTTCTTAATTCCTCTTAATCAAATATCTTAATCAGGTACCCGTCCAACGTACGCTGGTCTAGCTCATAGAAATTCTTACCTTGGTCGTGGAGATATTTTGCGAGCTCTCTGCCAACAAAGCGCCAATGCCATGGTTCGTACTGGTAGTAGCCATTGCCCTTGGGATATGAGAGTACAAAGCCATATTTGTAGGCGTTGCTCTTGAGCCAAGTAAAACTGGTTGTTTCTTCGAATGTAAGTTCGGCACCTTTGATGGTCGGAGTTGTAAAGTCCAGAGTGGTCCCGAGCTGATGTTCTGAATATCCTTGTTCTGCAGAAAACTGGTTGGCAGTGCCGGCACCGTAGGTCAGGCGGTAGCCTGTTTTGATCTCTTTTTGTTCCGCAAAGGATCTGTAGGCAGAGGTGGCTCGAAGGGGAACGCCGTCCTGATTTGCTGCAGCGAAGAGCTGGTCAAGAAAAGGTGCTACTTGAGAAAGGATAAAGAGCTCCTTGGTTGGATCCACTCTGTAGGCGGGATTGATGGGCGTAACCACTGGAGGGACATAGTTTTCACTAAGGAAGTAAACCTTGGAATATTTCTTGAGAAGTTCTGGATCGATAGTTGTCAGTTTGGTGAGAGTGTCGATCTGTTGCTCGTTTGTCGCTTTGGCGTGCTCCAATGCAATACGAGTCTTTTGTTCGGCGGTGAGATTGCTTGCAAGCGAAATATTTTCTGCTTGGAGGGAAGTCAGCTTTTCTCTGTCTGCCTTAACAATCTCCTGGTAAGCCAGTGTGGATGAGGCAGCCGCATCTTTCGTTGCTGTGAGGGTTTTTTGTAGTGTATTTGCGTATGAATACAAATATATGCACCCACCTGCCAGAATAAGAATCACCGCAGTAATTCCAACCTTTTTCCAATTGTGTTGTCCGGAGTTTGTCATGAGTGATTATAGTGTAGTTGTACTATTTTGTTTGCGACTTTTCCTCCATACGTCGAGACTCCAAGCCCCGGCACCTGTTGATGAAATATAAAGCCATAGAAGAGCGTAAAGAATGGCGGGCTGACCCATATTGAGAGTTGGCCAGAAGCCTTGCGGGGCGTGGACTTGGAAGTAGGCAATGACCATTTCAATAAAAAGAATAAAGGCTACAGGACGTGCAAAGAGACCAAGGACAAGGAGAAGACCACCGAATGTCTCAAGTACGCCCGCAAGACCCATCTGAGAAAATAGGGGGACCGTAGAGAAGCCGGTCATAGCAGGAATGCCAAAGAGTTTCATGGTTCCGGCAGTCATAAATATGAGGGCAGCTATAATACGGACGATGGCGAGGATGCGGGGAGACATGTTGGACCACTTTGAAGCGATGTTTTGCATAATATTTTTCTAAATTATTAGAATGCCCATTATATCACGGCCAGATGACTTTTTTCAGTATATAGGACTTTGAGTTTTTCTACGCCGCGATGAACCTGTACGGCCATAGTATTTTTTGATAGCCCTGTGAGAAGAGCCATTTCTTTGAGGGAAAGGTCCTGCACATAACGCATACGCATCACTTTTCTGTACACATCTGGTAGACGATGAATAAGAAGGGTCAGAGCTTGGGCATCCAGTGTATTGAATAAACTTTCCGAATCTCCAGTACTGGGTTCTACGCCTTTTTCTAGGAAAACCTCGAGAGAAGTGGTCTTGTGCTTGCGATATTCGTCGACAATGAGGTTGTTGAGGATGTGATACAAAAACGCCTTCATGATGTCGATCTTGCCACCTTTCACCAAATACTTCCATGTTTTTAGAAAAGTGTCCTGCACCAAATCCTGACTGACACCACTATCACTCACTTTGAACAGTGCATACGAGTTCAACCCTTTATTAAAGTCGTGGTGGGCTATAGTCATCCGCGCGTGACCCGCGGTTTCTTGTTTTTTAGTCATTCTGTACATATTGAGTTGTTCGGGCCGAGGAGAACGTTCAGGGGGACCGTAAGCTTAGCACAGTATCTGTAATAAAAGGCATTTCTATACGGCATCAGCTGTAGAGGTACACAGAGTTTAATCCTAATAATTTTAAAACCATGAAAATTAAAATGAATGTTTCTGATGGCTTGTCACGAATCCTGATTGCTATCGGAATGATCGCTATTGCAGTTGTGTTTATAAATGCTCCATCTGCACACGCTGCAATGCTCACTCGTGAGCTTGAGGTTGGTTCTTCGGGAGCTGATGTCTCAGCACTTCAGACCTTCTTGGCACAGGACCGAGCCTTGTATCCACAAGGTCTTGTTACTGGCTATTTCGGAACTTTGACAAAGGGTGCCGTCATCAATTTCCAGCTTCGTAACGAGATCCCAACTGTTGGTCGTGTCGGTCCGATGACTATGGCCGTTATAAACCAACAGATGGCAACAGGTCTATTTGCTGGTGTGGGTACAACATATACTGCACCCCCATCTAACGGCATGGATACTGCTGCAGCAGTCATCTCGAATGTCACCTTCAGCACAGGTAGTACCAATGCGACAATAAACTGGAATACCAATGAATCTGCACAAGGCTTGGTATATTACAGTTCATCACCTCTCCCACTTAGTGAAAATATGGGTGCTGTAAGTATCGGAGGTACCGCCGTTCGAAGTGACGTTCTTTATCACACAACACATAACGTCTCGCTCCAAGGACTCAATCCCAACACCCTCTATTACTACCTGGTCTACACAACTGATCAGTTTGGTAATGTGAGTGTTACATGGCCTTCAACATTCCGCACAACGAACTAATTAGATAGTTAGGTTTTGGAAAAGCCCTCTCAAGGAATCTTGAGAGGGCTTTTCGTAATAAAGGTCTATCGATAGACTTTATTTTCCCTCTGCACCTCTCTTTATTCCTTCTATATCTATCTTCTTCATGGTGAGCATTGCCTTCATTGCGCCTTGTGCTTTCTTTGGATCCGGATCGGTCAGAAGTTTAGGTAGGATAGAAGGAACAACCTGCCACGAAAGGCCAAACTTGTCTTTGAGCCAACCACATTGTGACTCCTCGCCTCCGTCTGCTATAAGCTTGTTCCAGTAATGGTCGACTTCCGCCTGATCCTTGCAGTCGATCTGAAAAGAGGTGGCTTCAGTGAACTTGAAGATGGGTCCGCCATTTAGAGCCGTGAAGGCCTGGCCATTGAGAGTAAATTCTACTGTAAGTACTGAACCTTCCGGTTTGCCGGATTGCTCTGCACTGGCTTTGTCATAGCGTAAAATCTTACCCATCGAAGAATTGGGAAAAATCGATATGTATAGTTGCGCAGCTTCTTCGGCTTGTGTGTCGTACCAAAGGCAAGGTGTTATTTTTTGTTGCATGGTGTTATTTCTTATTTTTCTTTTTCTTATAATATCCTGGGTAACATATGGGACATACTGGCCGGGCTTTGCTCTTGTAAAACTTATGTCCGCGACTACAGATGGTCAATTTTCGTGTTGGTTTACTTATTAACATGATCTGAATACTCCATACTCTTTGGTTGGAGAACTGAATTACTATTACCTTCGGTATCAATAAAGCCGACGAACATTCCAATGCCAGGAATCTCCATGGGCTCTCCCTGGATTTTTCCACCCGCTTCGGTAATTTTCTTCATTGAGGCTTGAATGTCGTCAGTCGCAAGTACCAAGGAGGGATACAGTGCCCCTTTTGAAGCATCTTTCTTATATAGACCGCCGTTGATCATGCCCACCTTTTTGAGCATATTCTTTTTATCAGTTTCTCCTGTTTGGACAGTGACGTAGTTACCCATTTCTTCTCCAAGTTTATTGGCCTTCCAACCAAAAGCCGTTTCATAAAATGTGGACATACGATCACGATCTTCATAGGGGAGTTCGAAGTGAACTACAGGGTTCATGTTTTTCATAGAGTTATTGAAGTTAAAGCTAGTAGAAGCACTTTATATTAAGACGTGGTCAGTGGCTGAAAAATACCAAAAACATTTCCTTCTGTATCAAGAAAATATCCCTGCCAACATACTCCTGGTACTGCGAACTTGGGCATGGCTACTACTCCACCGAGTGCCTCTATTTTCTTTGCGCTGTCGTCAAAGCTCGATACTTCCATGGAACAGGTAAAAGCATTGGTCCCTTGTTCCATAGAGGGTCGTGCGACGGGTCGCTTTAGAATCCCACCTCGTGGTCCGTCGGTTTCTATACGCCAATACTCGACAGGTAAACCTTTGGCCTCGGTAAATTTCCAGCCGAAAACTTCGCCATAGAAATTCCTGGCTCGCGCAAGGTCATCTACTTGAATTTCAAAATAGGATGGTCCGTTCATAAATGTTGAGGCGATTAACTCGATTAATTTTTTGCACCCTTCATATCCTTCTGATCCATCTGGTAGTTCACCATCCACTCGATGCCATATTTATCTGTTACCATTCCAAAAATAGCACCCCAAAAGGCTTTTTCCGGAGCCATAAACACCTCTCCGCCTTGAGAAAGTTTTGTAAAGTGGTCGCGAAGTTCCTTTTCATTGTCATAGTTGAGGGACATGCAGAAGTTGTCGCCGACCTTGGCCACGTCACGCATCATGTCGGAGCCGTATAGCTTTATGTCTCCATTGACGAGTTCTGCGTGCATGATAAGACCCTTCTTGTCTTCAGGAAATTCTGTGGCCATAGGGGATTCGCCAGCAGTCATGAAGGCGAGTTTGCCGCCAAGGATGCTCTGATAAAAGGTGAATGCTTCGCGACATTTTGCATCGTTGTAACGAACGTATGGGTGAAGTGTTGTCATAGTGTTATGAAATTAACTAGCTCATCAATAAATAGTAACTGCTCTAGTGTACTAGAGTTGGTGAACATAGAGAAGACGGTGAGGGAAAGGGAATGTTACGGAGTCCCTGTTTCCGTAACTGGAAAACCCACTGCCGAAACAATGTGTAGTCCATGTTTCTGTCAGTGGGTTAGAATTTTCGCTTGCCTACGACGATATAGCCAGTACCGCTGCTAAGTTCTTCATAGTCAGATGGAGGAAGGACCTCTCCTTCTCCTTCAAGTGTATGGATATCCTCAAATTCTGCACCGAAGGTTGTTTCGGCGTAGTGTTGAGCTTCCTCGACCGTTTCCATAAGTTTTTCTTTCTGCTTAAGCTGGGTGATTCCAGCAAAGTAATTTGAAGTGATTGTATCACACTATTGTGTCTTGTCAATAGTGCCATTCATTCATATTTACTGGCGTTTGTAGGTTATAATATGTTTATTAATAAGCCACTTAATATATTCAAATGGCAGTACCTATAAATTGTTGGGCAATCTTGGTTTCGGCAGTAATTTCTATTATTCTCGGGTTCATCTGGTATGGTCCACTCTTTGGTAAGCAGTGGATGGCTATGGCAGGTATCAAGATGCCAGATCAAAAGCCTTCCATGAAAGTAATGATCAAACCTATGATCATCTCGGTTATTGGCGGCTTGTTTATGGCCTTTGTCCTCGCCAATTCACTCGTCTTTGCCCAGGCTTATCTCGGCATCTCAGGGATCAGCGCAGGTCTTCAGGGTGCGTTCTGGATGTGGTTAGGATTTATTGTTCCGATTCATCTCAATAATGTTGGGTGGGAAGGGAAGCCATGGAAACTTTTCTTTATTAATGTTGGCTACTGGTTGGTATTGCTCGGAATTATGGGAGTTTTGCTGACACTTTGGAAATAATTTGCTGTTGAGTAATAATTAGGCATTTCGTACGTCGTTATCGATGAGTACGAAGGTTTTGTAGTGTCTTATTAATGCAACAATAAATTATATCTATGACAACAGTCATCAATAATCCAGGAAACGGAGATAGTTCAGGTGGCGCAATGGGTCTCATTGTCGGTCTCATTGTTCTTGTGATCGTGGTCGCACTTTTCATCGTCTACATCTTGCCTGGTATCCGCGGCACAGCCCCAAAAAAGGGTGGTTCAGTCAATGTAAACCTCCAGTTGCCTGCGAATAGTTCACAGCCAAGTAATTAAGAAAAGTTAGTTACTTTTACTACCTCACCTTTCTTGTCGTAGGTGATCCATTTTCCTACCTGTTTGCCTGCTTTAAAACTGCCTGAACGCATTTTGGAGCCGTCTTTACGGAACCAGATCCATGCACCTTCCATGATATCTCCACGCAATTTACCTTTGGCCCAGATGGAACCGTCTTTGTGGTGGTGAGTGTGCGGTCGTATAGATTTTTTGTTCGGCATGATATTACTCGACTACGACGGCCGTACCATAACACAGCACTTCTGTAACACCCTGCATGAGTTCAGTGGTGTCATATCGAACACCAATAATGGCGTTTGCACCTTTTTTCTCTGCATGAGTAATCATGAGATCGTAGGCTTCCTCACGAGTTTTTTCACAAAGTTCGGTAAAGAGAGTAATGTTACCGCCAAGAAGAGTCTGCAATGATCCGCCGATAGTGCCAACGATAGATCTTGAGCGTACAATGATACCTTTGGTAAGACCGAGATTCTTGGTAATTTTCTTGCCAGGAAGTTCGAATGCCGTAGTTGTGTTGTTGTGGTCCATGAAAGGTGGTTAGTTAAATGTTAGTTTGCCCTCGTGTACTTTTTTAATTAACTTAAATCTATCATATTTTCATAAAAAATAACCCCCTGCGAGTTAGGAGGTCAGTGTTCGGTCTATGCCACATCTCAAGCGTGATTGAAATAACGATCGGAAACGTGAATTAATGCAGGTGTCGTTGCTGTAGTCTTCAGTTCCGGTAAAATCACGATTTCCGGGTCCTGGTCATAGTTCAGAGCGGTATGCCGGAGTTCTTGACGTGTGCGAAGAAATGTTTTGACTCCGTCACGATCCTCGGCCACCACCAACGCCGAAGTTACTCGATAGCGCGGATTGTAGCCTCGCTCTGCTTGATGCCTTCCCGTCACAAAAAAAGTTTTCATACGAGAAGTGATATCAGGGAGTAGAGAATCCGACCATGTTTAGGTCCTGCAGATTTTCATCATCAGAGTCGAAACCTGATATGAGGAAGCCGAGGCCAGTCCAGCCTGGATAGCGCAAGATGCGGAGGAATTTTCGATCTGAACCTGTAATTTGGGGAGCAAAAACCGTCAAATCGACCTTTTCTTTCTTTTGAGTCGAGCCGATGGCGATAACCTCCCGAATGTCCAAAGGTTCTCGGAGAACCCGTTCAGCCATCAATCGTGGAACATCCTTGAGTTCCTGTTCGGCAGGCACTTGCCAGAAATGTGCCAGAGTCGATCGTTGGCCGGTCATTGTTGGTGGAAATGAATTTCCACGAAACGCTGGGTGAATTCTGAAATCGATAAAACCGTTTTTATTCAGGGCAATTTGTAACGGTTGATCCAGGACGAATTCGAGTTCTTCGATTCTTATAGTTTCCATAGCTCTTTTTTTGGTTGTGTTGCCAAACTGTTCAAAAACAACACTACCATTGAGTGAGGATATGTCAATTAATCTCGGGTTGAGTTAATTTGTTGGGTACCAATTGAGCAGCACAACTTCGATATTGGAATCCCCAGCATTTACGAGTTCCTTGAAAGCTCTTATTATAATAATATTTGACGCGCATTTTTGTTATTTCTTACGTAATATACTCAGCTCCCATACGTCATCATTAAGTAACTCGCCAATAAGGTGTTTTACACTTTTATTCGCATTATCGGTAATCTAACATAGGTAAAACATATGAAAAAATTACAGTATATTGTTCCAACATTAGCAGTCGCAATCGTCGCAGTTATAGCGGTAGGAGCATTCTCGGCTTCTGCAGATTCCTACACTCAAGGTTTTGAGTCTATGACTGTAGGTTCAGTCAATGGGCAGAACGGATGGACTGTTACCGGACCGTATGATCAAGGTGTAGTTTCTTCACCGGTCATTTCAGGTACTCGTTCATTCCGCTTATCAAACTCCACAACCAGTGGTTCCTTTGGTGATCAGACCTTCTCACAGTCTCTCGCAAACGAGGCAGGAGAAGCTAGTTCAACAAACGCCGGAATGTCAGGCGGCACACGACAGACACACTTTGAAGCTCAGTTTGATTTCAAGTCCACACAAACCGCTGTTCAGCCAGGACTATTTATATCCATCTCACCAGATCGTGGAGATGGTTCCCGTATGAGTTACCTCGGTCTCGAGGACTCAGTCTCTGGTATCAACGTCATCTTCTATGACGTTCAGGGTACCAGTTCACCCGCAAACTTTGTCTCAACTCAAGTAGCAACTGGACTTGATCGTTCCGTTGCTCACACTGCCAAGCTAGTTATCGACTATGTAAATGGTCCATCCAATGACGTGGTCAAAGTCTACATAGACGGTATTTTGGTTCACACCGGTACCACATGGGAAAATTACTATCGTTATGATGCAGAAGCTTCTGTAGAGCAGACTCCTCGTACAACCGATAGTCTCCTCTTCCGTGCAGGTGGAACAGCTGTTCCATCTACGGCAGGTATGGGATTTGTCTTTGATAACGTTATGCTCCTGTCTTCGTCTACGGTTGTCGTAGCGCCAGCATCTCTCGCTGCTGAAGATTTCGGTGTTGTAAGTTACAACACTGGAGCAACGGGAGATCTCAAGGGATATACTGCAGGCTTCGGCTTGAGTAACGGTACACTGGCAAGTTCAACGTCAGTAGTTGTGAAGCTCTATGGTGCAGGAGATGTCTTGCTCCAAACCAACACGGCCATTCTTTCGAAGTTTAATGCCGATATTACTGGCACCCAGTTCTCATCACCATTTGATGTTTCTGGTAACTTCAACTATGCGCTCGATGGATATTGGACCAATGTACGACAGACTCAGTACGGTCAGAGTGTTCCTGCTGTGAAGGTTGTTGCGACAGTTACCTTGGCTAGTGGTCAGGTAGTCACTGCAACAAATACAAACCTCACCGGGGACCCAACAACTATCTATCCAGTTGTTACTCCTCCTCCAGCAACTCCTGCCAATAAGGATCAATGTAAGGACAGTGGTTGGAAATCTTTCACTGACCCATCATTCAAGAATCAGGGACAATGTGTAAGTTATGTTCAGAGTAATGAAAAAGCAGGGAAGAGAAACTAACCTATAAGGTTGATCTCTTGAGTTTGAAAATAATCGAAAAACAAAAGGCACCCCAAAGGGTGCTTTTTGTGTGCTAGGCCAGCTCCAACGCCTTTAAAAAAGTCTCTAGTTCCTCACCTTCGATCTCCCTATACTGTCCCTGACCAAGTCTACCTATACGGATATTCATAATCCTGACTCGCTGGAGGTCAGAGACTTCCTGAAAGAGGGCCACGCACATGCGACGAATCTGGTGTTTCTTGCCTTCGGTCAGAGTCACTCTGAAAGTGTGGTCGTTAATAATCTTCACCGTACATGGGGCAGTTTTTTCGTCGTCTATTTTGACTCCCGCTTCCATCTTTTCTTTGAAGCTTGTGCGCAGTGTTTCCTTGGTGCTTACGACATATTCTTTTTCGTGCTGGAAAGTGGGTCCAAGCAGTCTTTCGGTGATGCGTCCATCGTTGGTGAGAATGATCAGCCCGTGCGAGTCTTTGTCCAGTCTGCCGATCGGGAAGATGCCTTTTATGGGTACCAGATCGAGAATTTCTTCTTCATTTTCTTTGGCCGAATGAGTAACAACGCCCTTTGGCTTGTTGAACGCCAAATACGTGTACTGCATAGGTCCATTGCGGAGTTTTACTTCAACATGATCGTTTTTTTCGACTTTGTCACCGAGCTTGGCCCATTTGCCATTGATGTAGACTTGCTTGGCTTCGATGAGTTTATCGGCCCCCCTCCTAGTAGAGTACTTGTGCAGAGCCAAGTACTTGTTTATACGCATGGGGAATTCGGCCTTTTCGAGTGGTTTTGGAGATTTTTCCATAGAAGCCGAGTATAGCACGTATTTACAAATCTCCAAGTGTGTGTTAGTTTGTTGTTTCGAACAACTGCAACAGTGAGTTGTTCGGAAGCTCGGACGCCGCGACCGCGGATGCTCTGAATGTCGGTTCGTTACAACAAAAAACAGTAGAAAGAAGTTCACGCATGAAGATGCTCAGAAACCTCCTTATTATTGCGGCTTTGGCCGTAATCTCAATCACAGCGGCACAGGCCACTCAGCCTGCCGAAGTGATCCATACAAACCGCTACGTCTTGACCGGCATCCCGGTGCAAACAAATCTCTTTGTGAATATCGAGATCATTGTACTGGACGCTGGTCGCAACAATGGTGATGATATTACTTGCCTTCATGGTCTCGTGCATACGGCGGATACATTCCTGCCGATCGGTACGGCGATGCTGCACCGGGACAAGAAGATCCACAGTGTGATCTTGATCAACCGCGTCGGTCACGGCGGCTCGAGTCTGCCTTACGGCCCGGCCGGTGTCGTCTTTGGAGACATTACTGTCGATGACGAATCGACTGTCCTCCTCGGCGTCATCGATCGGCTCACGGCCAACGGTGCAGACATTAGCGAGTTGATCGCCCATAGTCTTGCTGGATCTATTGCTCTTGCGGCAAATGATAAACTCGTTGCAGCGGGCACGTCATTTTCCAAACTGGGTATCGAAGTCAAGCCTGTGAATAGCACATTCCCGGCTGAGATCTCAGATCCGATTGCTGATAGCGGTTATTATGACGCCGTCCTCTTGGATCCGGCCAATGGATACTTGCAATGGTCGGCTGAGACCGGATTCTACGTCACTTTGGATCCGTACTCATTCTTGTACTTCTTCCTTCCGCCCACAACAACCCTTACTCCCGAAGATCTCGTGAGCCTCGGCTACATCGATAAAGATCCGTTGGGGGTGACGCTGGGAGTGTTGGGAATGGCAAATGAGCGCATCTCTATCCAATCAGGTGGGTTTTCGCGCAAGCATGGCAAAGATATCACCTTTTCCGTTGGTCAGAACGACGGAAACACTGATCTGGAGCAGACTCGTGAACTCTCGAAATACGTTACGGCCGGCGTAGATCGCGTTGTAGTGATCCGTGGTGGGCACAGCTCGTACATCGATATGCCGTACGAGATCGCCGAAGATCTCGGTCACTAACCCTTAGTTCTTTAGTTCGCGCCGCTTCAGGCAAGTCTTGAAGCGGTTTTTTTTATTTCATCACTCTATTTAGTAAGAAGGTCGCATCTTTTGTATAATTCTGTTCACTGTCTTCCAGGTTCGTGTAGTAATTTCTTTTCCATATTTCTTTTCAATACTGCGCATGAACTCGGGGGTGCGAGACTTACTCATATCGATGGTCGTGAAGATGGCACCATCCTTAACAGCCTGGTTCTTCAAGAAAGTGACAACCAGATATTCTTTTTTGTTTTCTTTTCGGGACTTGAAAGGACTTACTTCGGCAACGTGTTCCAATTCTTCCTGACTCCTTACAATGGTCGAGCTTTTGAAACCAAGAAGCTTGGGTAAGGCTTTTTCGATCTTTGTCCCTAGTGCCCGAGAGTTTTTTGAAGATGACTTGAAAATGACGTTTCCGCTGCTAATAACAGGGATAACTTCTTTCAGGCCCAATTCTTCAAAAGCCCACTTTAATTTCGACCCGTGCATATTGGGATTGGTTGGGCCGATACCGCGAAGGAGTGCGACGTAGGTGGTCATATGTGTATTGTTGATATACTACAACGAAATATCTTTTAGATTAAATCTCAAACTTATGTTACTTTATTCATATGTCCAAAAAAGAAATCTCCAGCGGCACCGTCCACAAACTGCCAGACGACATGCGAAAGGCACTTACTTCTTCCTCGAAGGCTTTGGCGGCATGGGAAGACATCACTCCGCTTGCACGCAACGAGTGGATTTGTTGGACCACCTCAGTCAAAACTCCAGAGACCAGAAAAGATCATGTACAGAGAACTGTTGCCGAACTTATACAAGGGAAGCGACGTCCGTGCTGCTGGGTAGGTTGTGTTCATCGACCAGACAAGGCGATGAGTAAGTCACAAAAGTGGGTGCTTGGTAGGCAGTCAAAGAGTTAACTTAGCTAAGTTATTTGTGTTTGGAAATTCTACTACCCATTCGATGCCATACTTGTCTCTAAACATACTAAAATAAGTACCCCATGAACTCTCCCCAAAAGGGACTTCTACTTGTCCTCCTGCAGAAAGACCGTTGAATATAGCCTCTGCTTCTTCTTTGCTTTCTGCGCTGACTGAAATTTTACTTCGATTTTCATTTTCATTTACTTTACCCATAAATGCCGGCACGTCATTTGCCATCAACACATTGTTCTTACTGATCGGCAAGGTAATGAGCATGATTTTGTCCGCATCTGCCTCTGATACAGGAAATTCTTTGCTTGCAATATCTTTGAATCGAATGATCTTCGTAAACTCACCGCCAAAAACTGATTTGTAAAAGGTGAACGCTTCTTCGGCATTACCATTGAAATTGATCCAGGGGTTTATTGTTGTCATGTCTGAATCATATCAGATGGGGTAAGTGGGACAAGGTATTTCTTACCGAACTTGGGATAATACTTCAATAAAAAAAGCCGCATTGGGGTGTTCCGACGCGGCATTGTTCTTTGAAGGGGAGTCTTACCAGAATTCCGGTCTGACCACCATTTGGAGTTTGGGCCCCTGTCCGAATACGCAGTAACGAGTAATGTCCTCCTTTTTGATCACAGCTGGACAACCGATGCCGCCGTTTTGCACTTCTGCAACGAGCCAGTTGTGCATCTTTGCTGCAATCAAGAGAATCTCCCGTTCGAAACCCTGAATGGTGGCGATCACAGAGTAATTTCCGGTCTTCTCGTCCTGCCGGAAAGCAGTGTAGAAGCCCTGAGAAAAGATATCGGTAAGGAGCGCCGGATGAACCTGATCGATCCGATCGAACGAAATGTGAATCTCGGTCGTGCGGAATTTTCTTCCGATGCTAGCCAGGGTGACTTTCTCGACGCTCCTGACAGGACATAGTGACGGCGTTCGATTCAGGTCCAACTTGCCGTTTCTCATCTCGACACGGAAGCTGACTCGTTCACCCTCTATGTAGCCGGTGCTTCCGAGTTGCTCCACTATCTCCACACCTTTTTGGTAGAGGTAGAGGAACTTGTCGTGATCTTCACCGATCGGCACACCAGTGAATTTTGCGGTGAGATGGGCAGTCGGGGCACCGAAAAGGGTGGGGTCCGAAAGGATTTGGGCGAGGCGCTCGTCGACTGGATAGTCGCTGCGTTTCCAAACTTCCATCACATCCTGGAATCCAACTCGCTTGAAGTTTTGCCAGGTGAGCACTTGCTTACCTGCAGACTGATTTCTCTGGTCCACAAACTGCTGGACCTTTGCCAACACGTCGCCATCCGTTCCTTGAATGTCGAAGTGAAGGTGGTCGTAAACTGCGTGGCTTCCTTCGCTCGTGCCGGTGCCTACAAAGGTGCCGGGCGAAGGGACAACCTTCTGGTCATAGCGGATCGTATTCATTGGGTTTTTTCCTGTACTGTTGTTGAAATCGTGTACTTAATTAGCTAAAAATAGTTTACTTATTAAGTACTAGAAAGCAAGCTCACTCGAGGTTTTTTAGTGTCGCTCTAAATTCTTCTGCAAGAATGTTTTCTGTTTGCTCCGCGGCCAGGGATCGAACCTGGGACATCCTCCTTAACAGGGAGGCGCTCTACCGGCTGAGCTACCGCGGAATGTGTCTCAAAATGTAACACAGGGGAGGGCTAAAATCAAAGAACCCTCCATGTAATAAACTCTACACAACTGCGTCTCCATAGTCACTCTTCACGATCCGCGATATAATACATATATCGAATGAGTACGGATCGCCTATCAGCTCGCTAACTTTCCACAGCCATGAAAATCAATATCAAGACTACCAGCATCTCGAGCTCACAGGCCATTAGCGATTATGTAGACAAGCGTCTCTCCAAAATCAGCAAGATCATCGGTAACGACCCTTCTATCCAGTGCGATATTGAACTAGCAAAGACTAGCAATCACCACAACAAAGGCGATATCTTCCGCGCCGAGATCCACATTGTCGGTGCAGGTAAAAATCTCTATGCTGCATCGGAAAAGTCAGATCTATATGCTGCTATAGATGACGTGCAGGACGAGATCCGCCGTGAACTCAAATCAAAAAAAGACAAAGACGTCTCTCTTATACGTCGAGGTGGTGCCCAAGTCAAAGCTATGATGAAAGGAGTGTGGGCATGGCGTCCAGGTGGCAAGAAAGGCGTGGACGAAGAGGTGAGTGGGGATATCGACATGTAGTGGATGAGGTATACTTATTCCCATGGCAAAAAAAATTTCGTTCCTTAGCATGGCGAATGCATCGCAGCCGGTCAATCAGTATCTCTGCGTGGCACTCATGAGTGTTGTATGTCTCTGGACCGTTGTCTATTACCTCAATAAGACAGCAGACATAGTCAATGATACCTTCGCCAGTGTTGGTGAATATGCGGACTAATCTCCTCACACCCCTTTTTATCTTTTAGTGTACCCCCGGAGAAAATCTCCGTAGGACATCTCTTTCCCTCCTTCAGGGATAACTTTTTCTATAACTAATTTGCCGTCTTTATACGAAGCGGCAGTGATCTTCACACGAATTTTGCGAGTACCGGCAGTCTGTTCGTGTTCAAAAAAGAAAAAAGCCTGTGGCCACTCATGAAATGCCTGGATTTTCCTGAAGTTGAGATAGGGGTCATCATTGAGGTTGATCTCGCCGTCTTCTTTTGTGAATTTACGGGAATTGGTGGCCAGTGAGTGATCCTGTTCTTTTTCTTGGATAGTGCCTGCAACCCATTGAGGCAAGATTGCTGCCAACATTTTTCCACCTTCGCGAGCCATCATTTCCTCGAATTTCCCGTAGCTTGGCCATTCTTCCATTTTGATTTCCTTTTGAATAAGAACGGGTCCGTGGTCCATCTGCGCATCTATTTTCATAATGGATACACCAGTTACTTTTGCATCATCGAGAATTGCTGACTGGAGAGGAGAGGCGCCGCGATATTTCGGAAGAAGCGACGGGTGAACATTGAGTGTGCCGTGAGGGGGGATTGAAAGCACTTCAAGCGGGATTATTTTCCCATATGAAGCCGTCAGAAAGACCTCCGCCTTTTCTGATCTCAATTGCTCGACGATATCAGAAAGTTTTGCAGGATCAAAAACCTTAATATTTCTCTCGACTGCCCAGGCTTTTACGGGAGTTGGAGTAAGTATCTGCTTTCGTCCCACAGGTTTATCTGGCGTTGAGACGATAGCAACGGGAAGGAAGCCTGCCTTTTCGAGTTCATCCAGGATATAAGTGGACATCTGGGAAGAGCCAAAGAAGATGAAGGAGATATTATTTGTGTTCATGGTGTATCCGTCTAAGGATAGCACCAATGATAACAAAAATAATCGAATATGATATGCCAGCAAAAACTAACCATAGGATAGGGGAATCTTCACCAAGCATTTCGATAACCGGTCTCCATGGATATACTGCAGCCATTGTCGGCAGAATCACCCAAGATATACAACCCAAGAAAGGATGACAATCGTTTGGTACAAAAAATAAAATAATCGAAATTATAATATAGAAGAGTATGCCGTAAATAATAAATCTAATTGGCCAGGGTATTCGTTGATAGAGATGTTTCATAATGCTAACTATAGTAGCATATACGGTTTATTTTTCTACCCCTGCTTATGCACTTTTTTGCAATTCCTCTATTTCATCCGCACTCATTTCCCAAACCTCTTCGGCAGAGTCAATAAAAAGAATACCCTCGAGATGATCTACTTCGTGTTGAAAAATCTGAGCAAGAAGTCCGCTCGCACCACGACTGATAGGTTTGCCAGTCTCGGTATATGCGGTGAGAGTTACCTGGGCTGAACGCTTGGTCATGCCGTAGAGCCATCGTACGGAAAGACAACCTTCTTCCACTATTTTCTTGATACGTGATCGTTTTGTGATGACGGGGTTGATGAAAATAAGATCTGAATCGTCACCGGTATATGTTGGATCGGCTTGTTTGAGGAGTGAACCTGAAATAACAAAAATACGCAGGCTAACCCCGATCTGGGGGGCAGCAATTGCTATGCCGTCAGATTGCGTGGCAAGGGCTTCTTTCATGTCTTTGATCACATCTTTGATGTGTGCGGAAGTAATGTCAGAAACCGGCACTTCTGCTGCCTTTTGGCGTAATATCGCATTATCCCTCTGGACTATAGGTTTCATTGACCCAATACTAGCGGGTTGTGGTTATTATTGCAAAACCAAAAAAGAGAAGATTTGCCCCTCTTCGCCCTGCGGATTCGTACGCAGGACAGTTCCTGCCCATTAGGCACCAATCGCAGTCCTCGGGTCTCGAGGATCAAATCTTCTCCTTTCTGGTTTTCACTCATATCCTTGCGCAGTAAGTGAGATTATGGTAAATTGACCGCTATGAAAAAGGACATACATCCAGATAACTACAGGCCCGTAATCTTCGCAGATAACTCTAGCGACGGCCGTTTTCTTATCTCTTCTACTATCAAGACTAGTGAGACCGAAAAGTGGACAGATGGCAAGGATTACCCTGTCTACCGCCTCGATATTTCGAGTGCATCTCACCCGTTCTATACCAATCAGGAAAAGACTATCGACACAGCAGGTCGCGTAGAAAAGTTCAAGAACCGCCAGTCAAAGGCCGCTTCAAAGAAATAACTACTCCGAGCACTATAAGACCGTTTTGCTATACGCTTTGTGCGTACAACAAAACGGTCTTTGTGCAATAATGTCATTACTATGGACTTAGAAAAATACAAAAATAACCCCAAGACAGCTTTTCTGGTAACACAATACGAAAAGCTTCTTTCTGATGAAAAGGAGGTCTTGGCCATGACGAGCGATCCTGCTATGGCCGAACTCGCCAAGAGCGACCTGGCGTCACTGGAAGAACAGAAAAAAGGCATGCTTGCTCAGATGGATGAGATCCTGGCTGCAGATGCTGCCGAAGAAGAAAAACCCAAAGAGGTTGTTCTCGAGGTCCGTGCCGGTGCTGGTGGAGATGAAGCTGCACTCTTTGCGGCGGAACTTTTGGACATGTACAAACGCTATTCTGAAATGAGGGGCTGGAGAACCAAGCTGATCGACGAATCAACTAATGATGTGGGCGGCTACAAAGAAGCACTTATGGAAATAAAAGGTGATGAGGTCTGGGAATCACTCAAATGGGAGACAGGCGTCCATCGAGTGCAACGTGTGCCGGAGACAGAAAAAATGGGACGTATCCACACCTCGACGGCGTCGGTGGCCATCATGCCTATCCGAAAGAAGGTAAAATTTGAGGTCAATCCTGCCGACCTTGAAATGGAATTTTCACGCGCAGGAGGGAAGGGTGGTCAGAACGTGAACAAGGTTGAGTCTGCGGTGCGCATCATCCACAAGCCTACCGGAATGAGCGTCCGTGCCACCACTGAACGCAGTCAGGGAGCCAACCGCGAAGCCGCCATGACTCTCTTGCTTTCACGTCTTGCTGCGCTCAAAGAAGAAGAAGAGGCCAAGAAGTTCTCAGCTGATCGCAAAGGTCAGATCGGCACTGGCGATCGTTCAGAAAAGATCCGTACCTACAACTATCCTCAAGATCGTCTGACAGATCACCGCATCAAAGAGTCGTGGCACAATCTACCTAAAATTTTGGATGGCTATTTGGATCCAGTTATTGAAGCGCTTCAGCAGTTTGAAAAGGGCGAGAGAAAAGTTGGGGAGGCTGATAGTTCAGAGGAATAAAAAAGAGAGATAAAAAAACGAGCCAGATTTACGCTGTCTCGATTTTTGATCGTTTGAATATCAGGCTTACGCTGCTTCTTCAGTCTCGTCATCCTTGGCTCCACCTTCGAGGATGACTGCTCCCTGGCGGTAGATGAAGATGGGGCCGGTTTCGCGCTTGCGGATAAGTCGGATCGGAATATCGTCTTTCTCGAGCTGGGCAATGGCCTTCTCAAGAAGACGAAATTCGTCCCCGTCATAGCCTGCCGTTACGCGGTGCCACCCCTCATTTTTGAGGGCCGAAACCTCATTTGCTGAAAGAGTTTCAGTGTCTGCAATTTTCATATTCATGATGTGTGCTCCTTTTCACCAATTGATACCACGTTCTATGCTGCCATTCAAGTGCCAAGGACCGGGGTCGAACCGGTGACCCTTCCCTCTTCAGGGGAATGCTCTACCAACTGAGCTACCTTGGCAAGGTTATTTGAGGAGACTATCTAAGAAGACTATTCAATAAGTTCACATTGCTTTGGGCACCGGAAGCGTCCGTCTTTTCATTTCCACCGACGAGATTTGTCATCGTCTGCACATATGGCTGGATGAAATAGTAGGCACCAAAGCTGACGAGAATAATGACCACCCAATAGCCGATACGCATGGCAAGAGATATCCGTCCGCTCCGGCGGAGGGAGCGGAGCATCTTGTTGTTCTCTTCGGCCAGTGAGGCCGTACGTTCGAGCAAAGAGCGCTCTTCGGGTGTCATCGGGCTACTATAGCAGATTTATTTTTGAGGGGGAAGTATGATAAGCTCACAAGCAAAAAGCAACAAGTAATAAGAAAAAACCCAAATTTTGCTTTTTGCTTGTTGTTTTTTTGATTTAATTCGCCCTCATAGTTCAACGGATAGAACAGTCCCGTCCTAAGGGATAGATGTAGGTTCAATTCCTGCTGAGGGCACATTTGGAAATTAGTAGAGCTGGAGGCAGTGTTTGGTGCTTTGCGTAGCAGGTGTGGTACAGGTATTCGGACTACCGCTGGTGCATGAAGTGTAGTCGTGAGGCAATCCCAATTCGTGGTTGCTGTCAGTTGTTATTATGAGTACACCTGAAAGAGTTCCTGGGCTCCATGTGGTTGCGGTCAGTGAGTTTGCTCCACAGGCATATTCTGTGGTTGCACCCCCGCTTATGATCTGACCATAAAAGGCCGTATAGGCATAGGATGATGCACTTCCAAACCCTCCAGGAGTAACCCATCCAGAGTAATGAGGGATGGCGGGTGTAAGGCCTGCTGTGACAAGTGGAGCGAACGCAGTTCCAAGAGTTGTACCTCCATTGGTATCTTGAATTTGGCAAAGGGAGTACGTGCAATTGAGGGGCATCACACCTTGCTGTGACCGATATATAGCTATAGCGTTTCGAAAGGAGACTAGTTCTTGGACAAATTTAGCATCTTTGCCTTTTTGGCGTGCACTGTTTAGTGCACTTAATATCACAGAGGAAAGTAGGCCAATAATGGCAATTACCACTAAAAGCTCAATCAGTGTAAAACCTTTTTCGTGAAGGGAAGACGTTCGTGCAGTGATAGTCATAAATTTACTGTCTAAGGTGAAGAGGAAGATCAGCATCTACACTGCGCTGTATTTCTTCGGGTGAATATTTTCTGCCTCCGTATAGATTTTTGTATGTTATGACCAATGCAAGAACAATGCAAATGACTGCTACAACTAGGAGAATCACTCGGGCCTGAGATTCTGTCTTCGCCATGCCTTTCTTGAGCAGCCAACCCATGATACCGGAATGTTGAGGTTGGCCAGGCATTGTACCGGGCCTGTAGGTATGTGTGGTCGTCATAGCGTCCTCGAATTCTATCATGCGAGTAGTATAGCAAAATACGCTATACTTATTCCATGAGCTTAATAATAGGTCTCACAGGTGAAAATGGCGGCGGGAAGGGGACCTTTATAGACTTTCTCAAACACATCGCTGTAGGGAAAACGGTTGAGCGTATTGCTTCGTCTCAACTTTTGGGGGAAACGCTGGACCTTTGGGACATCAAGCGCACTCGCCGCGCTCTCCAAGACCTCGCCATTGTTATGGATGGTCATTATGGAAAGGGGACGCTTACGCATGCCGTGCAAAAGCGAATTGAGGCAAGCCAGGCCGATATTGTGATCTTTGACGGTGTTCGTTGGCAGACAGATGAAGAGATGATCCTTAGCTTTCCGCAAAATCTTATGGTCTATGTTACTTCAGATCTGAAGATTCGCTATGAGCGCACGAAAGCCCGCAAAGAAAAAATCGGTGAAGCCACAACTTCGTTTGAACAATTTCTCGATGAAGAAAAGATTGGGACAGAGTTGGAGATTGCCAAGATTGGGGCGCGAGCAGACATAAAGATCGAGCATAACGGTTCGCTTGATGAGTACAGGAAGATGATTGAACGAGTGTATAGAGAATCTATTTTAGTTCAGTAATAATAAAAAAAGCCATCGGGAGGTAAGTCTCCCAATGGCGCTGAATCTCGAGTCCGACGGCTAATGACCTTCCGGCAACCAAACGTGACAGGCCTCGATGCTGACGGAGTGTGGTTCCACGTTTTTCACAAGGAAGAGGCAGTACTTGCGGTCACCAGTCATCACAGAGAAGATCATTCCGGGCGCCACATTCATCGATGTTCGGTGTTCATGACATGAGGCCATGCACACGTCCATCAGCTTTGTGGAATCCTGCGCGTCAATGAGCGTGTAGAAATCCCCAACCTCGATGGAGGCTCGCCCAATCCAAACATCATCGAAATTGTCCTTGATCTGGCCCAGCCAGCCTGCGGCGTGAGATGCTTTGATCGAAAAGACCTGGGCAAGATGCGTGCCGTCGAATTTGAAATGCAAATGGACTTGGGGGCCAAGCTCGGTCGCCTGAGCGAGCGTGCGAGCCTTGTTCGCCTTGCAGTCCAGAAGGGCAAAGAGAGGTTTGATCTCCATCAAGTCAGAGGAGTAGGCATAAAATCTGCCCGGCTCGGCGAAAATAATGGATTGGCTAAGGGGGCCTGGTTTTCCAGTTGGAACAAACCGTTGCGGTCGAGCTAACGTCGCTGTTCTCATGATAAGCCTTATCTGTAGAGTGCAATCAAATCTACCTAGTCACAAGAAAAGGTTTCCAGATTTGACTCCGGTTGGTATATTACACTTTCCTATTTTTTCATGCAACAAACTTATCAACGTGTCTATTTCTGTAATAGATCAGATAGAGGCAAAAATACTTTTCTTTTAAGTATCTCTTCTTCATAGTACTTACCAGCTTTCCAATAGACCTTGTAGGCTTTGGCAGCGGATTTTGAATTGATAACTCGATAGGTGTTGTCAATAAATTCCACAGCGCAACAATTGTCTATGGCGATAGCAACGCCAGATGTTTTTTGCATAATTTTTTTCAATCCAGTCCGGCGGACTTTTTCGACATCGTAGTGGGGCGAGTGTGTGGCAGATATAAATCCAAGACCGCTTACTTTTATAAGATCGGCATCGGGATTTTTGAATCTTCGAGAATCAGAAACCCCAGCATCAAACCAACAGATAGATCCTGCACTTAGGCCAGAAAGGACTATACCTTTGTTACAGGCCTTCTTTAGTATTTCATCCAATCCGACAGCTCTCCAAACCCGCATCATTCTTAGAGTATTGCCTCCGCCTACATATACCATGTCAGAGGACATTACTTTCTGTTCGATCTCTTCTCGAGAAAGTTTTTCTCTTATCAACCAAAGCACCTCAATCTTGCAGCCCAATCTTTTTCCAAAATGTTTTTGTATAGTCTCAAGGTATCCGAGAGAGTCAGAACTTGCCGTAGGAATAAAAAGCAGCCTTGGGTTTTTCTTGCCTGTAAGGCGAATAACCTCCTTATCTATTGAGGTGGTTTCGACGGGACATCCGGGACTGCCGATTTCGCCTCCACCGATTGCTACGATTTTTTTCATAGTTAGTAAGCTCATTATATTTTAAAAAGTTTCCCGGCAATCCAGTGTGCTGATGCAATTTTTTCATTCGAAGAATTATCGGAGCAAAGTGCCATAAGGTGTCGATAATATTCAGGGTCTTTGTCCTGGATGATGGGGACGGCAAGGTAAAAAGGCTTAGGAAATTCATTATGCAGAATCTCAAACCATAGATTGCTTGCTCTGTTAAAAAGAACAGATAAGTGACGAAGAAACATGTAAGGAGTTCCCTCATCATCTTTCATGCCAAGAATTTTATGTTCAAAAAACTGCTTTTCTCTTTTTATTATTTCAGCAGAAAGATTGGGTCCCTCGTTGTATTTCAAAATGGCCTTTTGGAGGAGATTTGTTCCTATTGAATCTCTTTCTGATAATATCTTTGCAAACTGAAGATACACATCAAAAATTTCTATAATCTTTTCATCGGGAATCGGAAGTTGAAATGCTTTCCATTCCACATCTTCACCGTCAACTTCTTCGCGAAATCCTTTTCTTGGAACATCACTGTCGAAAAGCATGATAATATCCCAGTCGCTGTGAGGGCGATTTTTTCCAACAGCACGAGAACCGTGAAGTAAGATCACAACAGGGTTATATTTCAATTTCAGATACTCTGTTATTTCTTTCTCTTTATCCATAGGATTTTTCGTTCATTCGCTGCGGAGAGGGGGAGATTCGAACTCCCGAGGAGCTTGCGCCCCTGCCACTTTTCGAAAGTGGTGCATTCGACCACTCTGCCACCTCTCCTTGGTACAGCTATACTAAATGTTTTTATACTTATATGCAAAGAAAAAGACTCCCACTTCTGTTGTGTCGCATGGAAGTCTTTGAAGCGAATCGGTATTACGCCTCGGTAAGTATGTGAGTCACGACTCGCGATAAGGTTTTGTGCAGTAAATACGGCGGTCTTGCCTGACCGAACCAACAGAACCAATTCGGGACAGTTGAGCTCACGCCGTATAGTGGAATATTAGAATAAATTTCAGTTTTTTGCCATTTTTTCAAAAAATGGTAGTATTTTGTTGTTCCACGGCCCTATCGTCTATCGGTTAGGACATCGCCTTTTCAAGGCGAGAAGCGGGGTTCGACTCCCCGTAGGGCTACCACATTAGGTTTTCTTACGAATCAGTGATTAATAATGCCAAGCAGGTATCCTGTAAACGTCAGGCTTTTTTCTTGCTATACTCCTTTCATGAATTCACCGCGAAATATTTTTCTCTGGGCACTGTATGACTTTGCGAACTCCATCATTCTCATTACTTTTTTCCTCTATTTTGCACAGTGGGTAGTGGTCGAAAAGGGGATTCAGGATATCTACTACAATCTGACATTTACCGCGGCCGCTATTTTACTTCTCCTTACCGTGCCGATCACCGGCTTTCTTTTGGATAAATACTGGAGAAGGATCACGGGTTTGAGATATACAACATTTGCCACAGCCCTTTTGTTTCTTATTTCGGCTATCGGTGCCATCCACGACAATGTTCCAGTGGCTCTCATTTTCTTCACACTGGGTATGTACATATATCTGCTCACTTTCACTTTCTATACTCCACTTTTGAATGATATTGCTTCTCCAGAAAAGATCGGCAGAATTTCTGGTATTGGCATTGCCTGCAATTATGCCGGGCAGTTTGCGGGACTATTGCTCGCACTTCCATTTTCGAACGGACTGGTGAGTTTCTTTGGAGCGTCATCCCGTCTGGAAACGCTCATTCCGTCAGTTATTGTGTTTGTTGTTCTTACTCTTCCAACTATTATTTGGTTTTATGAACCTCCGCGCCCCAAAGCAATCATACATTTTAAAACTGAAGTAAAAGAATTTGGCACAGCAACAAAAAATCTTTTCTTATACCCGGGGATTGCGTTGTTTATCATTACTTATTTCTTATTCAATGACGCTATACTTACTGCTTCAAACAATTTTCCTATCTTTATGGAACAGGTTTGGGCTGTTTCGGACAATGTAAAAACCTACCTTCTTCTCGGTATTATCATCACTTCAGGTATTGGCGGACTTTTGGGAGGAATGGTTTCCGATCGCCTTGGGCACAAGCGCACCATGGTGTTGATCTTGGCTGTATGGATAGTCCTTCTTCCACTTGTTGGATTGGTCACTAACTTTACTGTATTCATTGTCTGTGCCGTTGCCATGGGATTTTGGTTTGGCGCGAGTTGGACAGTCTCCAGATCCGTAATGTCGTATCTCATTCCACCAGGCAGTAACAATCTTGCATTTGGATATTTTGGTCTCATCGAACGTGCCTCATCCTTTATTGGACCGGTTGTCTGGGGTAGTGTGGTTGGTGCGTTTGTTTCTATTGGTTCCTTCCGTTATCGTCTGGCGATTGTTGCTGTGACAGGGTTTATTGTCCTCGGGCTATGGACAATGATGAAAGTAAGAAGTGATCGAATTACATCATTAAAGTAGTAGTTCATATTAATAAAAAAAGCCCGTCGGTGGACGGAGCTATGCAGCCATTTTGTACCCCCCAATCTGCCGGAGCGTGCGGTAGGCCTCTTGGACGGCCATAACATCAGCTTCATGACCGGAGTTGTTTGAGGTGACCGTAGCACTCAGCAACCCATCTTTGCAAAGCAGGCTGAGAGTACCGAGCAGGTCTTGCGCTCGATGGAGAATGAAGCCGTCGAGCGCAGAGGAATCATTCTCTCCCTCAGGCCAATGTATACGGTCATGATTCTTCCATATCCCAAGGAACGAGCCTGTTCTGGAAAATTTTTTCAACCACAGCGGGTACCCTTGGGTTCTCGCTTTGAAGATTTCCTCCAGTAGTTGGGAGTTTGGCAAATCAAAGGTCCTTTTTCGCTGTCCCAAACCTTTGTAGTTGACTGAGATTTTTAGGATCAGTTTGCCGGTTTCGTTGGGCTCTATACGCGTGTACGCATATTCGCCGTTGCGAGTTTCCGGGTAATACCACGAGGCTCGCTGGCTTGGCGTATAGGCGGGAAGAGTAGAGGGCAGGTCGACACAGTGAGGTTTGATCGCCTCCCACAACTCGTGGGCGCGTCCATGGTAAGGAGGGAAGCCTTTTGGAAACCCGTCCTTGACCTCAAGTTCAACACCCTTCAGGCCCATGAACTGTAGACAGCCTATGTGCTCGAAAACCTCGATTTTGGAATTGTGCGAAGACAGACACATCCGTCGTCTTGCAGAATCTGCAATAAGAGGCGTGATGGGTACCACTCCTCCGCATGGTGTTTGCATGAGCCATTCCTTCGATTGACTCTGTGGCCGGATACGAAGCGTACTTGCAAACCCAAAGTAATTTGGTCCGGCGATGGTGATTTCTCGTTGTAATTGTTTGTTCAAATTAACCTCCGGGGTTTATATGATCAGTTGTTCAAGATAAAATTATAATGAAACTAGGCTCGTGTCAATACCCACTCACGAGGTATACTTAATCTCACGGAAGGTCGTCAGTCATGACTCGCTCACAGTCATGAACAGAAAATATATTTGGTACGCAGGGCTTACTATCGTCGTGGGTGTATTTTTGGTTGCGGTAATAATTTTTTCAGCTAAAGGTCGGGTCACACAGAAAAAACCAACCCCAATTTATATTGATGAAAATACTTATTATCCTGTAACCCGAGTTATCGATGGTGATACCTTCAATGCAAAAGTTGGTGAAAAAGAAATTACTGTACGCATGCTCGGGATCAATACTCCGGAAACTGTAGATCCACGTAAACCTCCAGAATGTTTTGGCAAAGAAGCCTCGGATGAGACCAAACTCCTACTCGGTCACATGAAGGTGCAGTTGAAACTCAATCCAAAAAGGGAAGTGTTAGACAAGTACGGACGCTACCTGGCCTACATCTATCGCGAGGATGGATTATTTATAAATGAATATCTGCTTAAGGATGGATTTGCAAAGGAGTACACGTACGGGAAGCCCTATTCAGAGCAACGAAATTTTAAGAAGGCTGAAAAGAAGGCTCAGGGAAATAAGGTCGGGTTATGGGAAAGGTGTTATACGAATGATACGAAAATACAAATCATTACAAATAATACTAGTAAAAACTCAAATGGAATCTAAACTAATTTACCCAGAGTTATCTTATGGAATTACGGGTTTACTATTTGATGTCCATAATGAACTTGGCAGATACGCTAGAGAAAAACAGTATGGTGATAAGCTAGCCCAACTCTTAAAAGAAAGAGGCATTAAATTCAGTCGAGAATTGTCTATTGCTGGATCAGGCAATATTATTGATTTTATTATTGAAGACAAGGTAATTTTGGAACTAAAGACTATTCCTAGGGTCGTGTACGGTCATTATAGACAAACTCAAAATTATCTTCAGCAAACCGGCTTAAGGCTTGGTCTTCTCGTCAACTTTCGAAATCAATATTTGAGCCCTATTCGTATTATTCGTATCGATTCGTAATTTGTATAATTAGTATCAATTATTTCGCGTGCAAATAAAGATAAATATCTTCAATAGCCTTTACCGCATCTCCTGCTGCAATATTATTTTGATGGTAGAGTCCGTCAGTTACATCGCCGGCTGCCCAAATACCTTCGACTGAAGTGCGCTGATTGCGCGGGTCTGTAACAATACAGTTGTATGTAGTGAGCGCTACGAGGTTCTTGATAAAGTCAGTGTTGGGAATAGAACCAATCTCCACGAATATTCCGGTTACTGGAATCTCGGTATCAACTCCAGTTTTTACGTCTGTATAGACAAGGGAAGTTACAAACTTGTCACCCTTGACCTCTTTGGGTGCAATATTGGTGAAGGCTTTCATCTTTGGGTTAGAGAGAACTTTTTCGACTGTGCCCGGATCTGCCTTGTAGTCACTGCGGCTCAAGAGGGTGACGCTCTTGCAGTATGCCAAAAGCTGTGCGGCACTTTCGAAGCCAGCATTACCTCCGCCGATAACGGCAACGTCCTGATCGGAGTAGAGAGGGCCATCACATGTGGCACAGTAGGTCAGGCCCTTGTGCTCATATTGCGCTGCACCAGGAACATCCAGTGCACGGCGGCGACTTCCTGAGGTGATAAGAATAGTTTTTGCTTCAAATAATCCTTTTTCGGTTTCTACGACAAAGTGACCGTCTTTTTTTGTGATGTTTTTTACACCTGAACCTTCCTGAAAATCAACAATGCCAGGAGCATAGGCTTTTACGTGCTTTTCAAGATTCTGTGAAAGTTCAAGTCCGGAAATAGCTGCGGTACCAACCCAGTTTTCAATCTTCTCGGAGACGTTGCTTTGACCTAGCCAGTCCTTTGTAATAAAAATAGTCCGAAGACGTTTGCGTGAAGCATAGACGCCTGCTGCTGCACCGGCTGGTCCGCCACCGATAATTGCGAGATCGTAGATCATGGAGAACTATTATAGCGCCGAGTGAAGATTTGTGAAAGTCACTCAGAAATTATTTGAGTCTAGATCTTCGGAGAAACGCCGGAACTGCGCCCCAGTCATCATCGTCATCTTTTGTTTCTACTTTTTCTTTTTTGATGTCGAGAATCTTCTCTGGTGCAGTATCACGAGACGTATCACGCTTGCCTTCGGGTGCAGGATTGAAGATTTTGCCTTTTTCACTACCACCCTTGAGGAACGAACCAATAGTTGGTTCGGCCAAAGGATTGGCACCAGGGATCTGATGTTGTGGGCGAGTAGCAGCGGTAATAACACCTTCTGGGAAACCTGTGGCAATGACAGTGATCTTGATCTCATTTTTCTTGAGCTTGTCATCTCGGACAGTACCGAAGATAATCTTGGCTTCGGGATCTATGGACTCTGTAATGATCTTGGCTGCGTCCTGAATCTCAAACATGGTTAGGTCTTCACCGCCTGCGATAGAGAAGAGTACCCCCTTTGCACCGGCGATAGAAACGTCGAGGAGGGGACTATTGATGGCCGCCTTTGCAGCTTCGATGGCACGATTTTCACCTGTAGCCATACCGATGCCCATGAGCGCAGAGCCGGCATTTTCCATGACAGTGCGGATATCGGCAAAGTCGATGTTGATGATACCGGGAGTAGTGATAAGGTCAGAAATACCCTCGACTGCCTGGCGTAGGATCTCGTCACACATAGCAAATGCATTCTTTACTGTCGTGTCTTTGCTAATAGCAGAAAGAAGCTTGTCGTTTGGGATGACGATGATGGCGTCGACTTCTTTGCGGAGTTCTTCGAGAGCGGCTTCGGCGATACGAGAACGCTGACGACCTTCGAAATAGAAAGGCTTGGTGACGACTGCGACCGTGAGACAGCCGAGCTCCTTGGCTGTGCGCGCTACAACAGAGCTTGCACCACTGAATGTTCCTCCACCCAGTCCACCGGCAACGAAGACCATATCTGCACCTTTCACGACTTCCTGGATATCCTCCTTTGTTTCTTCTGCTGCACGACGTCCGAGGTCAGGATTCATACCTGTACCGAGTCCGCGAGTAAGATTTTTGCCGATGTGGACCTTTTTCTTGGTCATGGAACGATGGAGGTCCTGAGAATCTGTGTTGATGGCAAGAAAGTCGACTCCGCGAACCTTGTTGAGGATCATGTGGTTGACTGCGTTTCCGCCCGAGCCGCCCACGCCAAGGACTTTGATACGTGCGAATGCTTCGATGTCAGGAGTGATGTTGGGCATAAGGGTGAGTGTAAAGTAAAAAGTGTAAAGTCGAAAGTTGACACCCGTCTTTTTTGACGGACTAAATAATTTCTCGCTGTGGTCGGGCCGCTTACTTGGGGTCTATCTTACCATAGGGGGATTCGAGGGCAAGCAAAGTGTATGTGGTAGAATTGGACGAGCAACGCAGCGCACTGAGTTTTGCAGTGAAGGCTGTGATGCGTACTTTCGGAGGTGAGTTATGGAAAATGAACGTAGAAAAAGCACTGTCCAGCGACGTCTCGATGAGGATTCTGAACTAAGCCAAGCAGCCGAGGCTTTTATACGGGATCTCCGAACAGTTGCAGGGCAAGAGCGTGAAGTGGTGTCAGTTGATCCGCTCTACAAATTACCGATGATTTATCCGTTCGCAGCATGGGAGGTGGGTCTATGATCAAATCTGTAGATCCTGCGACCCTCGTTGGGGATGCTTGGATGGATGATCCGGTGTGTCGAGCTTTGTTTGAGCGAGGACTTCTCGAACTCGATTCTGCTCTTCAGCCAGTCCACGATGCACTCGATGCAAGCGAACGACTTGCGGACGGTGATTGGGATTTAGTTGTGAATTGCCGTGATCCTGCCTGATGGCGGGATTTTTTTATTATTTACATTTGCCCTGCTCGTGCTAGTCTAGATTTAAATGAGTGCAACATCGATCTTCAATGACCAGGAATATGAAGAACTGGTCAAAACTAAACATTCACAGTACGAAATCGGACAGCTCGAGCAATGTCTCGAAAAGTTTTCCGAAACTGGCAGAAGGTATGCCACTCGAACGGCGATCAACTGCAAAATTGGAAAGGCGGATTTTCCAGCAGTCATGGCTGCTCTGGATCAAGTCTGGCAAAAGGTTTGGCAAGGTGGCACGCCTGACCGTCTTGCTGATCCGGATGACACTTCCGGCTATGGCATGAATAATGCTGGCGGGTTCGTCCAGGTGTATCGATTGGTGGGTCTCAAGGAACCCAAATCACTTTGTTAACCTGTCGATCTTTTTCGAAGCGGCGGCGCTAGTGCGTCGTTTTTTTATAACAAAAAACCACCCGAGGTGGCTGGTCATGGACAGGCATTACCAATAAGTAGCCGCAGACCCTTTTCTAACATTTCGAAAGTCAGCACTGTTTTCGGCCGACTTCCATTCATGTTTTGAGGCAAACACTCCTCAGTGCAGGGAACATGGACATAGACCCAGGGGATCCGCCGTGCTTTAGGGCCTTCGCTGGCTTGGATTTCTCGTTCCCGTACAGCCATCTGATACATCAGGTGATTGCAACAGAATCCGCCAGGATCCCGCGAAGTTTCCACGTGAAGACCTAAGGAAAAACATTTTTGTCTCACTGTTGGCGGATCCCAGCGACGGACATCGAGTTCGAGTTCTTCGTTGAAAGGTCGGCTCGGGTCAACTAGGGTATTGTTTAGTGCGGCTGGACAGTACTTTTCGTTAAGAATCCGATTGCGGGTAACGGTCTCGATGCAGAGCCCGCTCTTGGTTGAAGCCATGCCTAGAGCAACGATGGCACAGGCATCTATTTCCTGTGCCGCTGCCATAACTTGGGCACCGCGGTTGTGGTCGGGAATGTTTGCTTCGAACACCATCGAGTGAATCCTGTACCCTGCAAGGAGGTTCCCGTCATGGCGTCTTGCAAAAATTTCCGTACAGTTCTGAGGGTAAGGACCAAAGGGTCCGAACCCCGTAATGAGAATATGTTTCATCTAGGTGAACTGTACTGCAAATTCAAATAAGAATGCAAGTTGTAGGGACAAACCTTTAAATTTTTTAATAAAAAAACCAAGACATCTCTGCCTTGGTTGTAAATCAGCTTTTCCCGTCCCGCTTTATGGGTACTGAAGTATGTCCGTGCTCGAATGAATTTCAACCTTATTCGGACCGGGTCCGAGTTTGGGCCGGACTTCACCGACGATTTGAGCTTCAAGGTTGCATATTTTGGCGAGAGCAATGATGTCGTCTGCAATCTTCTTGTCCTTGACGACAAACTCGAACCGCCAGCCCATGTTGTAGACTTGGTACATTTCATGCCAGGACAATCCTGACGCCTTCTGAAGCATTTTGAAAAGTGCTGGTATTTTGAACGGAGTGTGCTTCACGTACCGTAACCGTTTGCCGAAGTTTGCGCACTTCGTTTGTCCACCACCAGAGCAGTGAATTATCCCTGTGATGTGGCGCCGAGGAATTTCCTTGAGTACCACATTAACGAGAGGAAGATACGTCCGAGTGGGTGAAAGCAAAGCTTTCTCCACCGTAAACCGAGGATCTCCTGGAAGTTTATCGGAAAGCCTGAAGCGGCCGCGATAAATCAACTGGGACTTGGTTTGCGGAGCGAATGTTTCCTTGTAGCGGCGGTAAAAAGGGCAAAGAGTGTCGTGACGGCCATTGGTCAGGCCGTTAGAACCTATCCCTGAATTTTCCTCTGTCTCCCAAGTCGCCTGACCGGTCGAACTGATCCCCACAATGATGTCCATAGGACCAATGTTACTGGCGTCGATCACGTCTTTTCGAAGCATGCGCGTGACCACGCTGCTTCCCACGTCCATTGTTCGGACAATGTCACCGACACTTGCCGTTTCGCCACCCGCAAAGGCACATGTAATTCCGATGCCGATGTTGTTCAGCATCTTGCACAGTTCGTTGGCCGAATCGATCACCTGTTCCACAACTTCACCTGGAATGAGGTGCGCGTTTCGGCCCAATGTTTGATTGACAAGGAATCGGCTGGTAGCACCGACGCATGCAACGTCGTCAAGGTTCATGACGAGAGCATCGACCGCCACGCCTCGTACTACACGAGCGTCTCCGCTCCTCATCCACGCAAGTGCAGCTAGACCTGACTTGGTACCAGCAGTGTCTGCGTGAAGAATGTTGCAGTGACGCGGACTCTCTGCCAGAACGTCCGGCAAAATCTTGCAGAACGCTCCGGGAAACAAACCTTTTTCAAGGTTGCGAATGGCGTGATGAATGTCTTTTTTGGTTGCTGACACTCCACGTTGTTCATACACTGACTTTTTTCTTTTCATAAGCTTACCGATTTTCATCTCGACGTTATGCCGAAACTCTGAACACCATACTACGCATTTTCAATGTTCTGTCTATTTAGTAGTTGCGGTCTTCAATATAAAAAAGCTTGGTCATGTGACCAAGTATTATCAAACGCGTAGGATTAGCGGTGTCCGCACGACTCGACATTTATCCGGCCAAGGCCAGCAAGTAATGCGAATTGTTGTGGAAGTGAATCTACATTGTGACAAGTGAACTCATACCCCTCGCCGTTTTTGGCTCGTTCGCTGTCGCGGAAATCAGTTGGATGAATTCCGGCGGCACTTCCTGGACAATGAAGATACAATCGACCTTCATCCACACGCATTCGAAAGTCGGAGTTGTAGAGTGTGGAGTCAGGGTCGTCACAAACACAATGAAGATATGCTTCTCGCATTGCCAGCTCAACATCCCGGAATTGTGTCTGTGGAAGGGATGCGTACAGCCTTTTAACCAAAACTGGTGCGAGTGTACCGTACACACCTGCTCCGTGGGCTTCAGGTATGGCAAGAGTTTTTGTCGTGAAGAGCTGTGCGTAAGGAGAGGAAGTCTCCACGTCAGGAGGGAATTCAGCGACAGCCAAGAAAATGGACAAGCTGGACGCCTTCGCGTATGCAACCTTGCTGTTGTCGTCCATCTCTGTACCTGTTCCACTGCAGTAGAGACAGTCGCCTTTGTCACGTTTTTTCCTCCCACCACAGTCCTTGCAGACACGATCAGTCTTCAGGAAGATTTGTGGAATCTCAAAACAGAAGTCCACGAATCCTCCGACGGCTTCGGGGGATCGTTTGAGAGCTCCTTTGAAACCAAAGTCTTTGTCCAAACCTCCGTAGAAGTCAGCCGAAGTAACTCCGCAATAAGCTAGGTGCTGTTGGACTATCGGTGCTTTCGCTTCGATAGGTTTCCATTGTTTGATGTACTCTTCGTGCACCGAAACAATAAGTGTGGGTACGGTCGGGTCGTTGTAATCGGTACGAAGATCATACCAGCACGGCAGATTCTCG
>JAZKAW010000004.1:78710-111718 GCA_040388945.1 Patescibacteria group bacterium | reverse complement strand
CCTTTCCGATCTAAAACTACTCTTTCTCAATTCTTTTGTCTACATTCTATTGCAACCATTTGACTCACCGCGCGTCTATAGTACAATGAGTGCCATCACCGGTCTGGTATTGAACCACTGAATATCGTTCATCCAGTTTCCGGAAAACTCACGGACATCAGCCATTATTTGGAAGGTCCGCTTGTTTAGCTTGTTGTCTACTTGCACTCAGAGGATATATACCGTACAATAATGCCTCTTACTAACTAATCTCATTTATGAAGAAAACCAAAAAAACCGCACGCGCGGCAAAGCGCGTTCCGTCTCTCGCGTCCAAACGAGTAGTTTCATCTAAGGTTGCATCTGCAGCCAAAAAGAAACCTGTTGCAACAAAGGTTGCCAAGGGTGCAAAAAAGCCAGCCGCAAAAGGTGGTGGCAAAAATGCTGGCGCTGCAAGTTTTGAGCAAAAAGCTCTCAAACTTATCCAGAAAGGTCGCGACCGCGGTTTCGTGACCTACGATGAAATTCTCAAAGATTTTCCTCAGATTGAAAATGACATTATTTTCCTCGACGATCTCTACAGTAGACTCTCTACAGCAAACGTCGACGTGCTCGAAGGTGGAGGTTTGCTCGAAGTGGAAGACCTCAACCCAAAAAAAGCTGCAGGAGGCCATCATTCTCGCCATGGTTCCGATAGTGCATATGACTCTATTCAGATGTATCTCAAAGAGATCGGTCAGTACCCGCTTATTACTGCTGCAGACGAAAAGGATCTTGCTCGCCGCATCCAGGCAGGGGATATAGAAGCAAAAAACCTTCTTGCCAAGGCGAACCTCCGTCTCGTCGTTTCCATTGCAAAAAAATACGTCGGTCGCTCACCGGACCTCACACTCCTCGACCTTATTCAGGAAGGCAACCTCGGTCTCTTCCGTGCCGTAGACAAGTTCGACTGGACAAAGGGCTACAAGTTTTCTACCTACGCTACCTGGTGGATCCGTCAGGCCATCACTCGTGCGCTTGCCGACCAGTCACGCACCATCCGCGTGCCAGTGCATATGGTTGAAACCATCGCAAAATACAAGCAGGTTGTCCGCCGTCTGACTCAGGACCTTGGTCGTGAACCTCTTCCGGATGAGATTGCAACAGAGATGGGTATGGACGTCGATAAGATCTACCAGATCGAAAAGATCGAACAGGACGTGGTTTCTCTCGAGTCACCAGTTGGTGATGACAGCGACGACGGTAAGTCGACCCTTCAAGACTTTATTGCTGATGACAAGATCCTTTCTCCTGCCGACGAATCATCACGCCGCATCCTCCGCGATCATGTCACTACTATTCTCAATGACCTTTCAGAAAAAGAGCGCAAAATTCTCGAGATGCGTCATGGGCTGAACGACGGCATCACTCACACTCTCGAAGAAGTGGGTCGCGAGTTCGGTGTCACTCGCGAGCGTATCCGCCAGATCGAAGCCAAGGCTCACGACAAGATCCGTCAGCATGACAATATTGCAAGATTGAAGAATTATTAGACTACAAATAAGTATAAAAAAGCCGACCTTTTGCAAGGTCGGTGTTTGTTTAATTTCTGACAGATCAGTAGATCCTGTGAAGTTCGAAGAACCTTGCTACGTTCGTAGCCAGGAAGACCGCATAAGCTGTCACACCCGTGTGTTGGACAGTCGCACTCGACAGACTAAATGCGTTACTTCCGACGGTGGTTGCGTTCATCAATTCGTACCTGAACGCTGGGTAGGGCACCGTATTCCAGGCCACTACGACCGTGCTGTTGGTCGAGTTCCTGATGACAATGTCTCCCTGTGATGCATACCTATCGATCTTGCACATTTGCAACGCGGCAATGAATGCTTGGGGTCCAGTAAACGCTGCACCTGCAGCACGATGGACGTGGAACAGAAGGGTTGAGGATCCTTCATAGGGCGGCAACAGTATAGTCGAGCGTGTCCAGCTCCCCGAGTTGGGTAAGTTTGTAACGCTCAACCATGAGGTGCCGTCGAGCGTGGTCCCGACCAAGAATTGATCACCTGGTCGAGCAGCCGAGAACTGATAATAGAACTTCAGGCTATGCCACGATGGATTACCATTGGTTCCTCGATCAAGAGGAATTATGGAGTACAGATCAGAATCCTGAGCACTCGCAGGGTAATATCCTGGACTCTGGGACATCACAGCTTCGCCCGGTCGGAGCGCGTCGAAGATGGTTGTTGATGTGTCCCAGTTGTAATAACTGGTACCCCAATCATTACCGCTAAACGGAGGGACTCCATAAGCGACACCCGGGTCACTCGTGCAGTTTGGTGCCGCCGGGTAGGGAAACACCGGAAGCGTAAACGTGGTTGGTGAAGTATTTACGTACACTGTGTTGGTCGAAGGGGAACCACCTGTTCCCGGGGGTGCAATACTCGTAGTTGAGAGCGATGAGCTCAAGCTTGTCGTCTTGTTGCCACCGGACTTTGGCTGAAGTGGAGGTGGGAGAATGAAGTTCAGGTCAGGTAACTTCTTCCTGGATTGTGTCGTGAGGTCAGCCGCGTTCGTCTGTGTCAGTACGGCGCAGGCAAGTGCCATGCCGAGGGATTGTAACAGTTTCATTCGTCTTTTTCAGTTTTTTGTTTCAGGTCTGTGAGGACATCGTCGATGTCTAAAAATAAAATAACATTTAAATCAGTTCAGGTCAAATTTCTGCAAAACATAATTCTGCATGCTAAAATCCTCACATGCCTGCTACTTCACCCTCCTCTACTTCTACATCCTTCAGTGCAAACATCAAACTCGAACCCTCCTGGAAAGCCGCTCTCTCAGAAGAGTTCGAAAAGCCCTACTTCAAGGAGCTCTCCGACTTCGTGCATGAGGAATACAAGAAGGGCACGGTCTACCCACCACCACAGGACATCTTCCGAGCGTTCGACCTTTGTCCCTTCGACAAGACTCGCGTGGTTATCATCGGACAAGATCCGTATCATGGACCTAAGCAGGCAAACGGTCTTTCATTTGCAGTGCATGAGGGAATAGTTCTGCCACCTTCACTTAAAAATATATTCAAGGAGATCGAAAGCGACCTTGGAGTGAAGCCGGAGCCAAACGGCGATCTGTCGCGCTGGGCAAAGCAGGGAGTACTGCTTCTCAACGCAACGCTCACCGTCCGTGCGGCAACTCCCGGCTCCCACCAGAAAAAAGGCTGGGAACTCTTTACCGATGCGGCCATCAAAAAACTTTCAGACGATCGCGAGCATTTGGTTTTTCTTCTCTGGGGTAACTATGCAAAACAAAAAGGTGCCGTGATCGATCGCACCAAGCACTTGGTGCTCGAAGCTCCGCACCCGTCACCATTTTCTGTACATACAGGATTTTACGGCTGCAAACATTTTAGTAAGGCGAATGAGTATTTGAAGGAAAACGAGGAAGGTGAGGTGGATTGGAGGTAATAAAAAAGACCCCAGCTTTTTCATCGGGGTCGTGAGAGAACTAATTTTACTTTTCGGGCATTTTTCGACCATCAATTGCTCCGTACGAACTCATGATTGATTGTTTCCAGATGGGTGACTCCGCATTGCCTTGTGAAGCTTTCCATGCGAGATAAAACTTGAGCTCTGTTGGCGCAAGCGGCATTTTGTAAGTTTCAACCAATGGAACAACCGTGTATCTCATGGTTTCAGTCCATGCGCGAGATTCCTCTTCAGCATCAATGGCTTTGGTGTCCTTGCTGGGATATGCCGCATGTTCCATCTCGTGCATAGCTATTATAAGTACATGCGATTCCCACATCCTGGGCCACTCAGGGACTGTGCTAGTCTGGATTTCCTTGTATGAATCGAGGAAGGCAGAGATGAAGAATGAAACATCTGCAGCACCATTCGTATTGATGCCTGCAGCTGCTCCTACTCGCTTACTTGCCCAGTGGTATGAGGTGACCAGCTCTACATCGAAAGGTTTACCATACCTTTGATAGACTTGCGTCGCCAGCTGGGTATAACGCGAGTTTAGTTCAGGGTAGGGCAACTTTGCCTTAGACCATTGGTCGGCGACCAACGTCTTCATGTGGGTATCCCAGAAGGAATGAAGGTCAGCGTCACTGTAATCAGTCGGAATGCTGGCCATTGATGAGGCGGTCTTAGGCCGACCATCAAAGGTTGCAAACAAGATGCTCACTACTGCTCCCATTACAATAGTGAGAATAATGATGCGGAACGGAAACTTCGTTTTTTGTTTTTTCATGCGTATACTTTTCTGTGTGATTATTAACATTAAAATACCGATATGTCAACATCTCTTCACACCTGGCTTTGTCACTAAGTTTAGGTAGTATGTGAGCTAGATGAAAACAAAAGTAACTGACCGTGTCCTCTTCGTAGGAATCGGTGGCGGTAATGATGTCTTTTCTACCATCCTGGCCGCTCTGTCATTGTGGCAAATGGGATGGAGGTGGAAGTCGTGTTCACTCGCAGGCGTACTCAGCCCCTTTCATCATCATGATGTCGTGGGCCTGACCACTCTGCCTGGGGTAAGCTGTGTGTGGTCAAATTCCAAGCGCAAAGTGGTGCGACGCGATAAGGAATTCGAGATTGGCTTTGTCGATGCATGCGTTGCAAAGTTAGTGGCGGAGCAAACACCTGTCTTGGCGCAAGAAGTTTTCGGACTCTCGCTTCGGGAAGGATCTGAAGGAGTGACTCAAACCTTCAAATTACTTGCCGAGGAATTCGACTACTTCGTGCTTGTCGACGTCGGTGGCGATTGTTTCTACCGCGGCAAAGAAGACACACATGTGCTCAGTCCCATGTTCGATGCTTTGGTTATTCGCGGGTTCGTTGATTCTGGGGTTCCGGGCATCTTGTTTGAGGCCGGACCTGGTACAGATGGTGAACTTGAGGTCGAAGCGCTCGAACAGGTGCTGTCTCAAATAGCGACCGAATCATATCAACTTCAGAGCGAAGCGGTGAATGAATGGGAAAAGCTTTACAAGCAGTGCATCGAACCAGTACGGACAGGGAACACGGTACCGACAACTATCCAGGCGTTTCGATGTCAGGAAGAGTTCATGGTCCGTCCCTACTCTGCGCGTGCTCATATCGGAACGGCTCGCTTCTATTCGAAGTTCGAGCAGAGGATAAAGACTTCCCTTTGCCGTCAGGTGTTCCTGCTCGATCCTGCACGAATCAGAAATCCGTTTGCGGTAAAGTGCATCAGTCCTTTTGATTGGTTCATGCAGACACAGGTTGCACGGCAGAGGACCAACTGCGAAGCAAACCTTGAATACACATCGTACGGCGGAGATCTGTGCCAGTTCCTTACACCCTCTCCGCTTTTTCCGGAGTATGAGAGGAAGCTGATTATCCAGTACGGATTGTCTGACCTCCGTCACGCAACATGTGACAGTGTTCTCATGTTTCCGTCAGATCTTACTACCGCGCTCGACGGTTTTTGGGTCACGGAAATGTTTCCAAAAGGCCTGTGCAAAGTGGTACGAGCGTGATCTCACAGCACACAATTACGGTTGTGTGCTTTTTTATTGAATATAAAAAAACCCGCCAGGACTGATGGGTTTCGTGAGTTCTGACGGGCTTAGCGAGCACGTAGGCGGATCCTCCTGTTGTCTGCCCATTGTTCGATAAGGGCAAGCACATAGATGACGCCGGTTCGATACCTTTGCATTCCTGCAATTTGCTATACTCATATCATGTATTCTCCCGAACTCGTAAAAAAGTATACCGATAAGAGAGACGATTATCGGGAAAATGATGTTGAGATTTTGGGTACCTTGGAGAGTTGTGGCGTTAAAGATAGAGTTGTTCTTGATTTTGGGTGTGGCGACGGCAGAAACTCACAGCAAATACTGGCACTCGGTGCACGCAAGGTAGTTGGTATAGATATAAGTAAAGAGATGATCGAGCTTGCTCTGCGGCGCCGCCAGGACAATTTAGAATTCATCGTTGCTGATGGTTCGCATATTCCGAGCGACGATACTGTGTTCGATGTTATTTTTTCAAATTTTGTCATCCATTACTTTGAGGATGCATCTGTTCCGTTTGCAGAGATTGCTCGTGTACTGAAATCCTCGGGATACTTTGTGGGAGCATTCAATATTACTGACGTTGAAAAGGGTTTTGAGAGACTCTACAACACCAATATGCCTATACGTTTGGGGAAGATGGAAGATAACATCATCGTTCGGAACAGGATAAAGTCGCGCGCTGAGATAGAACAGTCCCTACATGACTGTGGGCTCACTTTAGTTTCTTACAAAATTTTGCATCACCCCAATGCGGTGGTGGATGATTCATTTGAGTACAAGGATAAGGTTACCAAGAATGCGGTGCTGATCGTGGCGCGGACGGGGTAAATACGTCGTGTTGTTCATATACAAAAGAGAAACCCGCCAGCGAACGCGAGCGGGTTTGCTCTTTGTTTGCGGCGGGTTTAATTTACTGGAAGCAATTTGAACGGTCGTGCCATCCTGTCGTAAGAAGTAATGGAATGTGTAAGAGTTGGCCATTTGCCTCGTCCAATTTGACCACCACGCTTTGCGCCTCTTTGTCGCCCATCTTATCGTGGAGGAACATTTTCAGCTTTTTCCTACTCAAGAATGGGATCGCCCATATTTCTCTCTGGGCCCAGGAACACTTCATGAGGACTTCACATAACCGAAGCGCATCTTCCTCGGTGTGAGGCGCCAGTTTCCGTTCGTACATTTCAACCATGATGTTTCTCATGGTAGGGACCATGTCGCCGGTTGAGATGTTCGGATTGATCCAGATCGTATTGGACAAATGCTTACTTCCATACCCCTGGCTCTTGGCCATAAAAGGAAGGGTGGGCAATGCGTCGTCGTCGATGAGAGGGGTGAGCAGGTGCTTCAATTTGTCGCTATCAGCTATGAGATCTTTCATTCTCTCAGAGCCGATCTTACGACTAAGGGCGTTTGCAATTGCTGCAACGAGCCCGGCCGTTGTCCCATCAAGGGTCCGTTCAGATGTTACTAAGGTTTTGTCTGTTTTCACAGTTTTCTCCTATTTGTTTGGTTCATGCTACGCGCTTTTCACCACACGGTTTAATGCTGTAGCTTCACTTAATATTATACGACTTAAAGATAATTACGTCAATATCCCTGAAAACCCCTACAAATATAGCTATTCCAGTGCTACGCTTATCCCATGCCCGACATCGACCTCTACACCCATTCCGCCCATACCTACGAATTCCTCCAGGAAAAGCGACCTGATTATTCCGATGCACGTCGGGCCATGAATGATCTCGTGCTCGCACAATTCAATGCTGCAGGTGCGATTTCGATTGCTGATTTCTGTTGCGGTACAGGCAACAATACCAAGCTTCTGTCCGAGCATCTGATGGTCGATAAAGCCGCACTCATAGACATCAACAAGGAGTTTTTGCAGATTGCCACACAGTCGGGGATCAGGGCGCGTGAAGTGGGCACCATCCAATCAGATATTTTGAATGCCGCACTCACGCCCCAATACGATCTGGTGATCTCGATGTTTGCCTATCATCATGTTCCGGATGCCGACAAAGGGAAGTATATCGAGGTGGTGAAGAGTGCTCTCAAGCCGGGCGGCGTGCTTCTCTTGGGGGAAATATATGTTCCCGACAAGGCGACGACGCATGCATATTACTCGCATCTCTTGGAAGCCATCCCAGTCTCCGAGAGAACTCCTGCACTCGAGACATTCCTCACGCAGACTGCCGAGAGTGATGAGTTTGAATACAAAGTCTCGCGACCACTTGCTCATGATCAGTTGAAGGCGGCTGGATTTGCGTTGGTGACTGCCAAGAAGATTTGGCCGACGGAAACTTTTGCCGAGGATGTGGGGACGTGGGTGGAGGTGTGGAAGCGGGGTTTGTTTCGATAAAAGTAACTTTAATGATACTGTACATGAATAGTTTTCAGCTTGTACAAAATGGCATTAATTCCCATAGGGTTTAATTCCTTATTCAGCCGCTCGATATTTTCTGTAATCATAGCCCTCTTTACCCCATCAAAAGATGCAAATAAAACGATTGAGGGCTTTATCTCTTTTGCAAGTCTTAACGCTAGATCAAAGTCCTCTTGATTGAACAATGAGGAGCTTGTTTTAACCTCCCCTATAATAAATTTCCCGTCCTGAATACAAACGATGTCTAAGTCGCCGAGATGTTCACTATCATCGCTTCTTCTTTTAAAGAGGTCTAGACTCGAACTGTAGATAAATGACGAACGGGCATCATCCTCTAACTGTCCCAGTGTTAATAGTACCGGAACTAGGCCGTGTTGATTTACTCCATCTTGCACCAAGCTGTTAAGACGATAAAGCCAAGGCTGCTCTGGAGAAATGTTAAAAACATATCCACAACCAGCACACTCTGATTTCTGCTTAATATCATCAATGTGATACCAGTTTGAGTAACCACAAGAAGGACAATGCGGCTTAATTCCCATCATAATGATTCCATTGTCTACTAACCCCTCGACATCGTCTTTCAAATCATCTTTTTCACTTTTGATTCTAGCTTCATCAAGCTCGGTGGTTATATTTTGTTTCTTGTGTGATTCTTTAATCTCAAGAATCATCTCATCCACAAATCTCTGAAATTTTATTTCCTTACCCAACTTGCCATGTTCTTTTGCCCTATCAAGAATATATTCAGAGAGCCAGGCAATTTCTTCATCGCGGGCCGCTTGATCTTTGGGATTTCCATTTAGCTTCTTGGCTAATTTGTTTTGTATCGAAGTCTTCTTTTCAATGTCTCCTTTCAAATTAGTTGCAGATAGGATCTCAAACATTTTTCTCCAGTATTCACGCTCAAATTGGCAGTAAGCTCCATGGAGACCACCGAACAATCCTACAAGCCCTTGTAGGTAGCGACCTTTGTCAGACCTTTGAGTGTAATAAGGTTTATTCCGTTCAATAATTTTGGTGCGAAGATCATGGGTGTAGAAAGGTCTGTTCTCTCGGTGAATAAATAGCCGAATAGTATCGCTATCGCCAGGTATTTTAATTGTCAGTATTGATTCATCTGGCTTGAATGACGATCTTGATTCCATCACAACGCTCGGAATACCGTCTCTTTTAATTCGCACAGCCTTTTGGGGAAACATGTGCCAGGCCAGGTGATTTCTGTTTGGGAGTCTCCACCAGTGTCTAACATTGGTGTATCCAAATTTCTCTGGCCTATATTGAATGTAGGTATCAAGCATCCATTGCCCACCCTGAATTCCTTCGGGTAATTCAAGATCCGGGATCGTGATAGTTTCTTCCTCCCCGTAGGCCTGGTGAAGATCCATTCCAGATCTGATGTAGAAATAATCGTGATTCTTCCCATAGTTAGGAAAAATTTGTTCTGGTTTTTTAACTTCGATTTTCTTTCCTGTCCACGCTGTCGCTCCGAGGCTATCAGCAATTTTTTTAAGTCTTTCTTCATCCAAAGAAAAACTAATAAACTGCAATCTCTGACTTCCTTGATTGTTATTGCCCGTACGAGCTGCCCTTTGCTGAATATACTGCTGTAGACCCTCCTTAATTTCTGGATCTTCTGCAACTTCAACAGGAAGCCAAATATGGCAAATTTCTGTCCGCATCCACTGAGGGATCATGAGGCTTCGGTTCCAGTAGTGAACTAGGTCGTAGGAACTATTGCCGACTATCACCGTGAAGTTTTCATTCTCGTAGTTATGTTCTACATCATCTGCGCTATTGGGAACGGAGCAAAGTTGTATAGGAAAAACATTTCGTCCGTCATGAATAGCCCCTAGCTCTTTGAGGGTTTTATTTAGATCGCAAGAATTTGTGATTGGATATACCTTTTTTTCGTCAACCTTTTCTCCATTCTGCTTAAGCATATATTCCTCATAGGTACGAAAATTAAAATGTAGGAAATCCTTAAGACTTTCTGATTGCATATCTTTGGTTTCAAAAAGGACAAAGTTCCATTTATCATGGGCATGCCACATTGAGAGGCGCGATATTAAATCCTGGGTAGGTCTAATTATTCTGATCTCATTTCCGATGCCACCACCAATGAATTGATTTGGGTCGTTCGACTCTACTAAGTACGGCGAAAGCCAGTCTTCGATCTTTTGTAATAAGGGCTCATCGATCGTCACGAGACACTTAATTACATCAGGATCAAACTCTTTGAGGAATTTCCACCCGGCTTCGGTTATTTCCTTTCCGTCAGTAAAAACAATGGGATTAAAACGTCCATTCCAATGGTCAACATTGTAGTTGAAAATTCGTGCAAAGAGATTTTTATCTAGCATTTTAGAATCAACAAGAAACACAGTTTTGACAGGTCGCTTGTTGAAGTAAATTGGATACGCTGTGGTCATTTGGCGATTCTAACATTTCTTATCATTTACTGCGATTTTGAAATCCTCCGGTAAATTAAAAAGTAAAATTCATTTACGTGAGTAAACCTGCTAAAATGCTCCCATGAAGCCTGCCCCCACTTCCAAATCCCTCCAAAAGCAAACCCTCGACTCCGCCTTTGCGACCTCCTACACCCGCCTCAACCGCGCACAAAAACAAGCCGTCGATGAGATCGAGGGGCCGGTTATGGTCATTGCTGGTCCGGGGACTGGCAAGACCACTATTCTGACTCTGCGCATCGCCAATATCCTCAAGAGGACCGACACTCCGGCGCACGGGATACTCGCCATCACCTATACAGATGCTGGCGTGCGTGCCATGAGGACCAAGTTGCATGGCATCATTGGGGCGCGGGCGCATGAGATCCAGATAAATACCTTCCATAGTTTTGCCTCATCGATCATTAGCGAGTATCCGGATCATTTTGTGCATCTGCGCGACACCAAGCAGATGACGGATGTGGAGCAGGAGACATTGATCCGCACTATTATCTCCGACCCGAAGTTTGCAGACCTGCGACCACTGGGCAAGCCTGATGCGTATCTTTCCAATATTCTCCGTTCGATCGATGAATCAAAACGTGAAGCGGTCACACCTGTCATGGTAAAGAGTTTTGCGTTGGCCGAGATCGAGAGGATCAAGAATGATCCAGAAGCACTTTCAACACGAGGTGCCACCAAGGGTCAGCTCAAAGCGGAGTCAAAAGAAGACATCGCCAAAGCAGAGCGCACACTACTTTTTGCTGATGTCTACGAACTCTACGAAGCCAAAAAGACTGAGGCAAAGAAGATGGACTTCAATGACCTCATCATCGAACTACTTCTTGCCCTGCGCCACGATGAATTACTTCTTCGTCTGGTGCAGGAGAGATTCCTCTATCTTCACGTCGACGAACATCAAGATACCAACGATGCTCAGAACTTTATCATTGGCCTCATCGCTGAGTTCTTCGAGACGCCAAACGTCTTTATTGTGGGAGATGAGAAACAAGCTATTTACCGCTTCCAAGGTGCCTCCGTCGAGAACTTCCTTCTGCTCCAGAAAAAATGGCCGACGATGAAGCTCATTTCACTCGACATGAACTATCGCTCGCATCAGGGCATTCTCGATGCTACCTGGGACATGATCGAGCACAACTACGAGGGCGATGCTCACAAGGATTTGCGAGTGAAGCTCTCATCGGGCTTGGATGATGAACCCCAACCCATCGAGATTGTGACAGCAGAAAATAGTGCAGCTGCGGAGATTCACCTCGTAAATGAACTCAAGAAACTCAAAGCTGAAGAACCGAGTGCTACAGCTGCAATCATTGTCCGCAGAAATCGCGACCTCGATCGCATTATTCGTCTGCTCGAAACTCATGGCATCAGTGTATCTTCGGAGCGAAGCGTGGACGTCTTCAATCATCCGATCGGTTCATTATTCTTTGAACTTATTCAATACATCTCCGACCCGTCGCGAGTAGATGCACTCGGGAAAACTATTGCCGCGGGGATGTGGGACCTGTCATTTGAGCAATCGACAGAACTTATCTCTGCTTTGCGAGCCGGTTTGCATACGGCCAAGGGCAAGGCGGTTGAGATCGACAAGAGAATTCCAGCACTGAAGAAAATCCAAGCGCTCATCATGAGCGATGGTGCCGTCGGTGCAGTCATCCATGCCGCCGAAGAATCCGGCTTTACCAAGCTGGTCTCGAGCGATCCGACCTATGTGCATGTCTGGAGAGCAATCGTGGCGCTCGCCGAATCGATCGCCCGTGACGGCCGCATCCGTGAGCCGTTGGAACTGATGAAGCAACTTCTCGCATACAGACTCTCTGCCGAACAGCGACCAGTGAAGGTGACTGTCGGTACGCCTGATCTGCCACTTCAAGCCATGACCGCACACGGATCCAAGGGGCTCGAGTTCGACTATGTTTTTATTCCATACGCCACCGAAGAAGCCTGGATGGGGAGGAATCGCGGCTCGTCATTTACTCTGCCCAAGAAAAAAGCGGCATCGCATGACATACAGGATGTGCGTCGACTTTTCTATGTGGCTCTCACGCGTGCCCGCAGGCATGTGACGGTGATGGTGCCTCTCGAAGAATCCGATGGTTCACAGTATTCACCGTTGCGGTTCCTCTCTGAAATATCAGAAAAGAATCTGTCGCAGTCGCTCTTGCCTCGTGTCGGTGTCGAAACAGTTGTTGAACGCCGCGGTACGCCATACTCTGCCTTGCGAACAAAACTTTCTGATCTGGCAAAGAGAGTGCTTATGGCAAAGGGGTTGTCAGTGACAGCTTTGAATCATTTTATAGAATGTCCGAGCAAGTTTCTTTATCAGAGTATTTTGAAGTTGCCACAGGCTCCGGCTGCCGCAGCAGAAAAGGGTAGCGCCATGCACTTGGCCTTGTCTCGCGTCTGGGCAGTGGAAGGTCGTACTGACCCAAGCTCATTTAATGCAGAGCTGATCGAAGCGGTACTTGTTCAAGGTATAGGTGAGTTCCTGGAAGAATCTCTTTTGCCATCAGCAGAAAAAGAAACAGTAAAGAAAGAATTGCTCGAGAATGCTCCAGCTGTTGCAAAGTCTCTCCTTTTGCATTTTGAAGTAAAGGGCGGTGTAAAGACGGAATCCTGGGTGAAGCAAGAATTTGCCGGTGAGTTCGAGGGAAAGCCGGTCCTCATACCCATACACGGAAAGCTGGATGCCATTCTCGATACGACCAATGAAGTTTTCGTCTACGATTACAAAACCCGCCAGGCCATGTCAGAAAATGCCATCAAGGGGCTCACCAAGAATTCCGATGGGGGATATTTCCGCCAACTTATCTTTTACAAACTTTTGCTTGCCGCCGATCCCTTTATGAAAACCCGACGCATCCAGCCGGCACTGGTGTTCGTGACACCAGATGACAAAGGAAGGTGTCCAACTATGGCGTTACCTATAACCGATGAGGATATGACTCGTGTGCGCGGTGAAATCCAACAGCTCATAGAAAGTGTCTGGACAGGGAAAGTGGCGGATGGCAAGTGTAAGGAGCGGGATTGCGAGTGGTGTGGGTTGTTGAATGCGGTGAAGTAAAAACTACAACCTTTTTGTAGTTCATACTGGGGTACGCAAAAGAGAACTCCGCAGTGACGCGAAGGTCTCTGCGGAGTTTGATGCTATTCATTGCAAGTGTTGAGCCAGGCCGCAACGATGGTTTCCATCGACTCGTAACGATACTGCCGCTCAAGTTTGACTTCAAATACACAGTGGTTCCACGTACGAAAGAGAAGAGCGAGGATGTTAATCTTCCCATCAAGCTTCGTACGTTGTTCGTCGTCCACTTCCGCGTCTTCATTCACCATAGCTCGCAATGAAGAGGCGACTGATACACGGTCCTGATCCCCATCGTTTTCTTCTATTTCCTTCAATATTTTGGAAACATTCATTCGATTTTCAATCCTTTCATTTCCTGATTATGGGCAGGAATACCCGGTTTTAAGACTTTTATAATAATAGCAGAAAATACACCTACTGTCAAGGTGTATTTGAAGTTCTATATAACGACTCAATAGCAACCTACTTTGCCTCAGAAAGCAGCGTATCAATACTACTCTTCAGGGTTGCATATGACTGTGCACCAACAAGAGGAATTTTGCCTCCAGAAGGAGTGATGATGACTACAAACGGAGTGCCGCTTACGCCAGCGTTGATACCGTCCAGATATTGTTTTTCAATCTTGTCTTTGAACTGTCCACTTTCTACGCAGTCTGTAAATGAAGAAACATTGAGACCGATCTGATTTGCGATGATGGGAAGCTGTTTTTGGTCGAGTCCTTCGGGAGTGTCGCCAGTAACAGACGGAGTGATGTCATAGAGCCTGTTCGTGTACGCCCAGAACTTATCATTGCCTCCGAGCTTGGCTGCACACTCGAGAGCCTGTGCCTCATGACCAGAATTTGGGTGAAGTATGTGGCCCTGACCATCTGGCTTGTCGAGAGGAAAATGTCTGTACACCCAGGCAACTTTGCCCCCAGCTCCGTATTCGTCCAGAAGCTTTACCATCGTAGGGTGGAAGACCTTACAGAATGGGCAAGAAGTATCCGAATATTCAACGATCTTGATCGGAGCGTTTGGGTTGCCAAGGATATGATCTGTGGCGGTAACTGGCAACATGTTGACTGCAGGCTGGCCGAGATTTGCCGCTGCAGCCTGGGTGTTTTGCTGTGCAGGAGGCTTTTGTGTCCAGATGATAGCTATAGCGATAATGGCGCAGCCGATAATGATGGCAGATGGGAGAGTTAATAGAGGGTTAGATTTGGTTTCCATAGGAGGTAATTAATTGATAGTACATTGAGTATAACAGAAAAAATTAAAATGGAAGCGTGTATGTCATCGCATGGATTACTGGCATTTCCCAAGACGTGGTATCGAGTCGGATTTCTTTGATCTGACCGAGATCTTTGTACTTGAGGTGCTTGTTGGTGAGAGCGTAGTCGTATAGCTCGCGGGTAATACGCACATCTTCGGTGCAGTACTTGATAAGCTTGTCTATTTCACCTTTGTTCCACCATTCGACAGCTTCAGCCCCTCCGGCGATCTTGTTCTTGCCCAACGTTGCTTCTGCGACGGTATCGAGTTTCAGTCGACGGCCGAGCGTCTTTTGAACTTCTTTCATCAGATCCATACTTTTTATTTTTGTAAGATCACCCGAGTAATATTTGTCGAGAAGGGGAATATCAAAATGATCACCGTTCCAGGTAACAAACATATCTGCTTGCTCAAGAATGGGCCATAGTTTGTTAAAATCTTTTTCTAGAAAACTATGATATTGGTTGTCGAGAGAGTCGTGGATACAAATGACTGAGATATCGAGATCAGTTGGGTCGTTGGAGCCTACGTCTTGGAAGAAATTCTTGGTCTCCAGGTCAAAAGTTATTGTGCGCATCCGGACATTTTACGGGAAAAAAGTTCCTGGCGCAAACATTCTGCTCAAATTTATTTTTCTAGTGCCAATGAATGAGTGAACATACCCTCTGCATACTGTTGTCTGATCTCTGACAGCCCCAAGCTGCGTGTGTATATTCTAAAGTTATCTAGATAACCCAGAAACATCTGAGATGCGTCATGTGCAGATACTCCGATCTTGAGATTCGTAAATGAAAGATCGCTCAGTGTGATGACGGCATTATTTGAAATATCAGCCCCTATCTTTGTACTGTTAATATACAATCTGGTTATGCCGCTCTGACGTGTTAAGGCATAAAAATACCAAGTATTGAGATTGGGAGTAAAGTTGTAGAGATAGCCTGAACCGTTTATATAATAATCGATCGTTGTGGGACTCGTTTGTCTAAAAAGAATGCCATTGGTGTACCTTCCTATTTCAAAATATGTTTCGTATGATTGATTTGCTGTGCTATTTGCCCAAAATGTAAAGGTAAAGTCACCTGCCCCAAACTTATAATTCGAGCTTATGGGTACTGAAACCTGAGTTCCTGCTGCTCCATTAAATTTTAGAGATTTTCCGCTTCCTACTGGTGTTGTTGAGTCATAGGTTGCATTTGTGATTGTGCCGCTGTTTCCAAATATCGAAGAGTCAGTTGCTGTGGTTGCGCTATCGTTAAATTCCCAGTTTCCTACTAGTTCATCGCCCAACCCTTGGTAAATGCCGCTTTCAAACTGGATGCCAGAGGACACCTTTGCTCTGTCTCGGGCATTGCTTAGGGCAGCCAAGACTACAGAAGAGAGCATCCCAATGATAGAGATGACCACCAAAAGTTCAATCAGCGTAAAAGCGCTGTCTAGTTTTTTCATTGTAAGAATTATACACCGACAACTTCTTCGTCTCCTGTTGATAAGTTCTTCATACGAAGCTTACCGTTTTTGACTTCTTCATCACCGATGCAGATGACTTTTGTTACACCACGCTTGTCTGCATTACTGATCTGATCTCCGAGTTTTTTGCCTGACATATCTATAGCTACACGAGAACCTTTTTCGCGTAGTTTTTGTGCAACTTCGAGCGCAAAAGGAGTATTCTGATCACCAACAATACAAATCATGACCTCAACTATAGGTTCGGACTTTGGCAGAGTTCCGTAAGTTTCCATGAGATCCTGTGCTACTACATCGCCTGCACCAAAACCAACTGCCGGAACCTTGTCACCACCAAAAAGGGAAAGGAGGTCATCGTAGCGACCACCACCAAAGACTGAGCGGCGGTTTGCAGGATTGAGGTCGAAGACTTCGAAGACAATGCCTGTGTAATAATCGAACCCGCGCATAAGAGTCTGGTCAAAACGAGCATTGGTAATGCCAAGGTGCTCAAGTCCAGCAATAACCTTGCGAATCTCGGTAAGACCCTCATGCTCTTCGGCAGTCTGGGGAAGGTGAGTTGTAAATTCTTCAAAGTTCTTGGAATTAAGAAGTGTCAAAAACTTTTGTAAGCCATATTCTGCATTATTTTTTCCTGCTTGTTCAAAAACTTCCATCGCTGCCGCCTCAAACCATTCGGCTTTCACCTTGTCTTTCTTGTCGATCAGTTTTGAAATTTTGCGAGCCTGGTCATCGTCTAGTCCAAAAACATCGTGAGTGATGTAATTCATCACCTTGCGATTGTTGATACGAATCTCGAAATCTGTATCTTTGAGTCCATAGTCTCTAGTAATATCGTAGGCCATGTTGATGATCTCGATCTCCGCCGCAAGTGACGTTACACCAAAGATGTCGGCATTGAGTTGCCAGTGCTCACGTACGCGACCTCTCTGTGGCTGTTCGTAACGAAAAAGGTTGGGAATAGAATACCAGCGCACAGGATAGACAAGTTCACGTTTGCGAGCAGCTACCATGCGAGCTACTGTCGGAGTCATCTCGGGTCGCAGCGTCACTTCACGGTCGCCGCGATCAGTAAAAGTGTATGTTTGTTCATTGACGATCTCCTCACCAGACTTTGCACGATATAGTTCCGCTGGTTCTAGTACTGAACCGCCATATTCTTCATAGCCGTATTTTTCCACGACACTGCGCCAGATATTCCAGATCTTTTTCTCAATAGCCATCTCGGCTGGAAAAAAGTCACGAACACCTTTGTAGGCGTCTGTAGATAGTTTTTTGGACTTTTCGCTCATAGATAATATTGTAGCATATGTTAGAATCACCGCATGAAAAATAAACAAATCCTCATTTCTGCCCTGATTTTGATTATTATTGTAGTCGTAGCAATCGTTGCCTACGGTCAAAAAGGCAAGTCGGAAAATGTGTTAACAACCGACACGGATATCGTCAATGCAACTTCTACCGACCCAGCAAAATTGGTTTATACAAATTCCGCCTCCAGGTTTTCTCTCGAATATCCAAAAGAAGCACTATTTTCCGTAAAGAAAGTAAAAAAGGATGGTGACACCCTGGATGTTATTACCTTGAAATTAAATGACGTAGAATTTATGTTAGTTCCAAATCTAAAGTCGGCGAAAGATGTTGAGGATGAGATAGTTGCCTATACGGGTATACTTTTTGAAAATCCAAAACAGCTTCAGAACTCAAAAGTAGTAATTGGTAATTTTACCGGATTCAAGTCAGTACTGAGTTCAACTAGTTTGCGTTACACCCTCTATAACAAGCGTGACGATGGACGATACCTCATCCTTCGAGACGAGATCACTCTTCCTACCGCGGTAGCGCGAGAAAAAGCCGAAGGAGTTTTTGAAGAAATCCTCAAAAGTGTGAAAGTCTATTAAAGTGCAACCAACAAAAGTAGTTATTTGGAAAAACATCGGCGAAACTCCGCTGGAAGCCTTGGAGCGTTTTCGTGCCGAGGAAGTCACAAAAGGTCGTGTGGAATTGAAAGGTGTGCCGATGACATATGCTGGTAGGCTTGATCCTATGGCTGAAGGTGAACTGCTGATCCTTGTCGGAGATGAATGCAAGAACAAAGAAAAATATCTTGGTTTGGACAAGGAATATGAAGTCGAGATTGTCTTCGGCATAGAGACAGATACATATGATGCTCTCGGGTTGGCGGCAGGTGGCAAGGAAGAGGGGTTGAAAGGTTGGGGGGTTGAAGAAATAACCCAAAAAATAACGGCTTTTCCCAAGACCTATGAACAAACGTATCCGCCTTATTCATCGAAAACATACAAGGGAACCCAATTACACGAGTTGACGCGAGCCGGTGAATTGCCGGACCCAGGGGACATGCCAAGTCGAAATGTGACACTTTACTCAACGAGCCTGCTTGAAAAAGGAGAATTGAGCTCCGACGCATTGAAAAAACGTATCTTGAACAAGATTGTCCTAGTAAAAGGTGATTTTCGGCAAAGAGAGATTGAAGAAGCGTGGAAGCATTTCTTCCTCAATAATGAAAATGAGAAATTTCCGTTTATTCGTCTGTATATTTTTTGTTCTAGTGGGACTTACATGCGCTCTCTTGCACATAAGCTGGGTAAGGAAATGGATATTGGAGCCTTTGCGTTATCAATAAAACGCCTAAAGATAGTTATTCCTTAGTTTCTTAGTTGCTTAGTTCCTTAATTGCCCAACTCCTGTGATATTATGATCGCATGGCTCGTCCACTCATCATCAAAGAAGGTCCATTTGTCTTTTTGCGCAATGTTCTTGTGATGGAAGTGGTGGCTTTCTTCGTGTTTTATCTTGTATCGCTTCTGGGTCACTATGAAAAGATATATCAAACATTTTCCATCGCTCACATAGTGAGCTTTCAGATCTTTTTGGTGCTGACCCTTTCCGTGTTCCAGCTCATTTACCTGACACTTTTGTTTTTGGACTGGTATTTTACACATTTTGAAATTCACGAAAAGGAAATCATCAAAAAGACAGGCCTATTATTCCGTCACAGGAAGACCGTGAGTCTCGCAGACATTGTTTCGGTGGAGATTTATCAATCTCCGCTTAGTCGTCCCATTTTCCATGCAACTATCATTTTGGAACATCAAAGTGGTAGGGTCACAAAGCTCCGTAATGTTCCACAGTTCAATGAGCATGTGCATTACATCAAACAGCTTTTGCCATTCAACCGTAACCGTACATCAGAAGAGGGTATTTTCACTATGATCGAACGCGGTGAGGATCAATTCTTTGAACTAAAAGAGACGCTTCGTCATGATGCGCGCAATGGTTCGAGTAGTAAAGATCTGGAAAAGGCGGTGATCAAAACTCTAGTTGGGTTTATGAATGCTGAAGGTGGCACGCTCCTTATCGGAGTAAGTGACGATGGGGAGATAAAGGGGCTGGAGCGGGATTACAAAACTCTTCCTAGAAAAGATCGTGATGGTTTTGAAAATCATTTTAGTATGCTTATCAAGAATATGATCGGCCTGCCATTTGCAAAATATGTTCGAACTACATTTGAAACTATAGCAGCAGCTGAATCACGAGTTACTGTGAAGTCGGGTGAACTCACTGACCTTTCTCCAAAAGAAGTCTGTATTGTTACAGTTAGAGAAAGTCACAAACCTGCATATCTCCATAACGGTGGTGGTCATGAAGAATTCTATGTGAGGGTGGGGAATACCACGCAACCTTTTTCGATGAGTGAGGCGGAGGAGTATATCAAGACACATTGGAAGTAAGAACAACGGAAATTAGTTATTATTGACATAATCAAAATATGTCATATATTAGTAATTGAAAGTTCTAACTATGAAAACATTCTTTTTGATGTTCTTGGCCACTACCGTCGGTGTGACAATTACTCTTCAATTTCTTTTGGCCTCATTTCGGGCACTGAGTTTCAATCGAACGGTGCGAGCCATAGTTCTTCTTATTCTGATGGTGATCCTCATGGCAGGGATGCTGTGGAGCGGTACATTCATAATCGGTCCTCATAATCCAAAGGGGTTTGAGTCTGGGATTGTTGCAATTTTTGCAAGCTACATCCCCATCGTCTTGCTAGATTACTTTTTGATTGGAAAATTAATCCGGAAGAAAAGTGCGCTGGCATATGCTCAAGGACGTTGATCGATGTTGAAAGATTTGCTGTCGGAGTTGGCTACTCCGATTTTTTTATATTAACTTACTTCAAATCCTTTCTTGTAGCCTTTGCACGATCGAGGTTGGTCAAATATCTCTTACGCAAACGTACATTTTTTGGAGTAACTTCGAGGTATTCATCTTCGCGCATGAGTTCAAGTCCACGTTCGATAGTAAGTTCAAAAGGTGGCACGAGCATGAGAGCTTCGTCCTTACCAGAGGAGCGCATGTTACTCATAGCTTTACCCTTGGTCGGATTTACATCCATATCATCACCCTTGGCAGTATCACCGATAACCATACCTTCGTAGACTTCGACTGCAGGTCCGATAAAGAGGCGTCCGCGATCCTGAAGGTTCCAAAGAGAGAAGCCGAGAGATTTGCCGGATTCCATAGAGGTCATAGATCCTGTTTCGCGCTTTTCGATCTCGCCGGCAAAGTCCTTGAAGCCGATCACACGAGAAGACATGATGCCTTCACCTTTGGTATCAATGGTAAATGCATTTTTATAACCGAGGAGTCCGCGAGTTGGGATTTCAAAAACCATGCGTACCTGATTTTCGTGAGTGACCATGTTGGTCATGATACCCTTGCGCTTGCCGAGCTTTTCGATGATAGCACCAGAAAAAGTTTCAGGTGCATCGATGATAAGTTCTTCGAACGGTTCGAGCTTTTGTCCGGCTTCTTCTTTGATAATTACTTTTGGTTGGGACACCTGGAGTTCGTATCCCTCACGACGCATGTTTTCCATAAGGATGGCGATGTGGAGTTCACCACGACCATAGACTGTAAAGCCGTCACCAGATGCATCTGATGAGAAATCAACCTTGAGTCCTACGTTTGTTTCAAGCTCGCGTTCGAGACGTTCGCGGATCTGACGGCCAGTAACGAAAGTACCTTCACGTCCGGCAAAAGGGGAATTGTTCACGAGAAACTGGAGAGAAATAGTTGGTTCATCCACAGTGATGGCTGTCATGGCTAGCGTCGAATCGTTGTCTGTAATAGTCTCACCGATATAGATATCTGGAATGCCAGCAACAGTCACAATGTCACCGGACTCAGCTTCTTTGACTTCGGTCCGCTTCTTTCCATCGAAAGTAAAAAGTTTGGTGATCTTGCCAGTAAACGATTTGCCATTCACATCTTTGACCCAAACATTCTGCCCATCTTTGATGGTTCCGCTGTAGATACGGCAAATAGCGAGACGTCCGAGAAAGTTGTCATATCCGAGATTGAACACCTGGGCCTTGAGAGTGTCACCAGCATTCTTTGCAGCGTTTGCCGGAGGAACATGCTCGATGACCATGTCGAGAAGTGGTGTGAGATCCTTTCTTTCACCGTCGAGTTTTTTCATAGCAACACCCTGACGACCAATTGCGTAAATTGTAGGGAAGTCGAGCTGGGCATCGTTGGCACCGAGCTCCATGAAAAGTTCCAAGACTTCATCATGAGCTTTGGTTGGGTTTGCGGCAGGCTTGTCGATCTTGTTCAAAATAACAATAGGCTTGATACCGAGTTCGAGAGACTTCTTGAGTACGAAACGAGTCTGGGGCATAGGGCCTTCCTGTGCATCGACGACGAGAAGCACTGTATCGATAGAACGAAGTACGCGCTCTACCTCTGAACCGAAGTCCGCGTGACCAGGAGTGTCGACGATGTTGATCTTGGTGCCTTTGTAAATAATAGAAGTGTTCTTGGCATAAATAGTAATACCGCGCTCCTGTTCGAGTGCGTTACTGTCCATAGAACCTTCGTCAGCGTGACCACACTGGGTCATGATGGCGTCGGTCAGGGTAGTCTTGCCGTGGTCCACGTGCGCGATAATTGCAATATTTCTGATTTCCATATGAGTTTTGGGCGAGCGTACATTATGGATTATTTTTAAAAAGATGTCAATCACGAGGCAAAAATCTCTCCAAAAAGACAATTTCCGGGACCAAAAATGCTCCGGACATCTAACACACGAATGTGCTTGATGTCTCGGAGCATGTGACGTAACTGATCTTTGTACTTAGTAGCCTGGGCGGCGGTGCACCATGTAGCGCACCTCCTTGGAGTTAAATGCTCCCCACAGGATGCTTGTGTCCTTCAGGACAATGCTGGTAGGCCCGTCGTTTCCGATGAACCTCGCCGGTGGCAGGTATGCGTAGTACTCCCGATTGGTTGTACTGTTCCCAATCATACCTTGGCCGGTGAAGTCGTTGGTATTGAATCTCACATAGAAGGGCCAGTTGAGTACCAACGCAACAGGTTGTCCGACTACCACGTTGAGCTTGAGCTCGGTATTGAGAGGGGTGTGTGACCCAATCGACACCGTTCTCTTTGGCCACCACTCTTTGGGCCAGTGCGAGTAGTCGATCCCCCCAATGAGAACCGGCGTAGCCTGCCCGATCTGGATGTAAGTAGTGTCGCCGTTGTTGATGTTCACGGCCTGACTACCAGTCACCACACTCACTCGTGCCCCTTCACCTGAAATGGTCGGGACAGTCACTGTGTTGGTGGTGTTGAGTGGGGTTCCCGCTGGAACCGTCGCTGTTTGCTGGACTCCTGTTACGACCGAGGCTGTTTTCACAGCATTGGTCGGTGGGGGAGCACCCACTGTTTGCGACGCTTCCACCGTCGCGGGTGATGTATTTGTCTTCGGCATAGCCTCGACAACGTTTGGAACCTCATTGGTCTTGGCTACAGGCGGTGCTTTTGGTACCACCGCAACCGCAGCCGGAGGCGTGTTGGTCTTTAGGGCTTCGACAGCAGCTTTCGCTTCTGCCGCAACCCGGGCTGACTCGGTAGCTTTCGCTTCCGCGCTAGCGCGCGCAACCTCATTTGATTTTGCTGCAAGTGCGAGGGCGTCAACTTGAGCCTTGAGTTCCTTCTTCTCCGCGAGGACGGCGGCGTTGGTCGCCTCCGTCTTTGCTTTGAAGTCTGCAAGTTCTTTGTCCGCTCGAGCTTTAGCTTGGGCGGCAACAACTGCAGCTGCGGCACTTTGCTTTGATGCCAAATGGCGTTGGAGCAAGATCCCCGCAATGAGAAGTGCAATCACGAGAAGAATGATGGTGACAATCCGCATGAGCAGACCGCCCCTTCGTTGTCCCGTCTGCCGATTCGGTGGGAGTTCCTGTGCAGGTGGAGCCGGGGGATGTTGAGGAACTTCCTTGACGTCGATAGGCTTGTCCTTTGCAGGCACAGCGTCGGCGATCATGTTGTTGAGCATCGTCGCCTCTGCCTGATGGATCTTCTCCTCGTGCCGTTCGATCTCGCTCGTTTGAGAAGGGTCGTCGTTGTAGGCAGTGATCTCGAAGACGTAGTCTCCGGGAGTGAACTTCTGCAGTCTCTTGAGTTCCCTGAGTACAGTAACGATCCTGCCCGTTGCATTGACTGCAATAATCTCGCCGTCAATAGTTGGAGAGGTTTGGCCCTTCTTCGTGGCACGCACCGTGTAGCGCTTGGCACCTTCAACGGACTCGAGGATCAAACCGCTCATGCCGAGCCGAACGAACTTTGCCTTGCCGAGACGTGCTGGCTTGTGTTCCGGCTTCGTCTCAGATTTTGGTTCCGGTTTGGGTGCCCCTGCGGCAGCCAACGCCGTGTTGATCGCTAGGAGCTCCGCTTCATCGTCGATGATGCGAATCTCGTTGCGTGGATCACTCGGGGTCATTCCCTCTGCGTAACCGACGATTGTGAAGTCGTAGGGCACTTTGAGTTTGAATTCAAGACCGGCAACAAGTTGCCCGATCTCTCTCCATGGAATGACTCCTTCCGTGCCGGGGTCGCCGACAGGGAGAGTGAATGCTGTAGGATAAGTCATCTCGGTTTTTGCTTCGTTCGCCACACTGATGGTGGCTCGCGTCGCCTGAGGTGCCTCGGGGTTTTTTACAAGGATCCCGTCCTTGCTGTGCCCGATAATTTCGTGCACATTCACTTTCACTTTACTCATTCTGTTCTCCTTTTCCGATTCTTGTTTAAGTTGTTGGGTTAGTTGTTCTACCTGAGCTGCAAGAGATTTTCTTGCAGCTTCGCTTTGTTCTAGGACAGCGACAGTCCTTTCAATTTCTGTCCTCAGTCCCGTTTTCATATTTCCTTTCAGGGATGATCGTGCTGCTCCAGTTTTTGCTTCAGAAAAGCGTGAAGTTTTTCACACTCCTCGTCGTTTGCCGCAATCTGCTTTCGCAGTTCTTGCTCTGCGTGCTGCCACTCCTTCAACTCATCTTTCAAATCACGGACCGTCTTTTCGGAGGCCGTGAGTTGTTCGGTGAGGGAGATAACATCTGTATGTGCAACTTGGAGCTTGCTAGTTGCATCCGATTCGGCTGCTGCCAGCTGCTTGTTTTCCTCGCTGAGTCTTTCAACGAGTCCTGCAAGCTGTCTGTTCATTGCAGCAATTTCTTCCCAGCGCTCGCCGTTTCGTTCCAGCGGTCGCAAACCAGATGCTCTGGCTATCAGTTTGTCGAATTCTGTCGCCTGCATATCATCCAGTACCCATGTGCTGGAAACCTCAACAGAGGGTTGATCCAAATGCAGTATCTTCGCGAAGACTACATATTGTGCTGGCCAGAACTTGTACGCACTTTCTTTCTGCAACATCGCAGGAAGTACAAGTAAGGGTTGTCCTTGTTGGGCAACCGACGCCACATCAATGGTACATTGCGCGAGCGTAAGCTTTCGCGCCTTATCGGTGATTCTGATCTGGACGATCTGCGTTGCCGCTTGACCCTTCCAGGTTATCTGGAAACCCTCGAGCAGGTTTGGGCCGCAGCTAATACCGGTGAGGACGAACGTTTCATTTTTCATTCACTTAATCTTTCAGTAGCCGGGTTAACCGACATGTTGTTTTGTTATGTGGTTAGAAAAGAACACTTTTCAAACCGTTTCTATGATTATACTACTATATATGCTTAATGTCAATATTAGGTAAAAGAAGGCCTTGCCTCAGGCTTTTATATCTGTTATTGTTTTGCATGCGCACTTGCGCATCGTTTGCGCCCATATATCCATATAGGCGCTTCGCTCGAACATACTGCGAGTGTAGGAACACTCGCGACATATTCTCACTCGCGCCCATAGCTCAGTTGGTAGAGCAGATCCCTCTTAAGGATAAGGTCGTAGGTTCGATCCCTACTGGGCGCACAAAGTAAAAGCAAGAAGCAAAATGTAATAAGGAAAATTTTGCTTGTTAAATATTGCTTCTTGCTTTATCGAGCCGGGGTGGCGAAATTGGTAGACGCACCAGTTTTAGGAACTGGCGGAGTAATCCTTGGAGGTTCGAGTCCTCTCCCCGGCACAACGTGAGCATAGCGAACGATGGGACGGAAGCAAGACGTCTACACGCCTTGCGAGAGAGGATTCGAAAAGTCTGAGCATGTCGCACGGAGCGTAGCGAGTACGACGCGAAGACTGTACCGAGTCTGTAAGACTCGAGTCCTCTCCCCGGCACCAGATATGTTAAGAGAATAAAAAAAGCTTGAGATTTAACTCAAGCAGCCGCATCCAATGTTGGCTTCATTTCTTCAGTCCCATGCGGACTCCATCGGACCTGAGTCTCGCTGTCAGAAATTCTGATGGCAATAAGTGCCCCGCTGTCGATGAAGGTTCTCACAAACTCGGTCCAACCTTCCCCAAGGCATTTCGCAATGAGGAGAAGTGTTTCGCGTTTGTAGGATTGCTTCCGATCACCCGCGGAGAGCTCGACATCAGCGAGATACACTCGTGACATGGGAATTTTCTCCAAGTTAATCGTAGGTTCGGCGAAGGTGATTGCCGTCGGCATCTGGGATGTAAGTACAAGTGCTCTCGTGAATACCTGTTGAATATTTTTCAGACTAGCTTCCCGTACCGATGGGGCTTCTTTGAAAAAGTGCTCTAAACACCCATAAAGGGTAATGTTCGCATTCATAGTGATCCTGCTAGTGATTTTGCCAGTTTATCTGGTTTTCAAAATCTAATCTCAATATTGCTCCGAATAAACTGTTTGTCAATTGAGTTTCATTGAATAGGTCCTGGATATTGCTAGTTTTGTGCGATTATGCAATACTATTATTCATGGTAGTCCGAATGCGCGCAACGCGGTCACACCGCAACAATAGACGCTCACATCACGCCCTCTCTGCAGCGCGTGTTTCTAAGTGCGGCAATTGTGGCGCCCTCCACAAGAATCATGCAGTTTGCATGAGTTGTGGGTGGTACAACGGACGCAAGGTCTTGGACCTTGCTGCCAAGGCCGCAAAGAAAGCAGCCAAGGCTACCTCACAGGCAAAGGCCTAAGTTCGGTTACTGCAGTTTGGGAGATAGATTTGGGATTTTAGACATAAGAATGGACAAGTTCGTGTATTCTTAAATCTAAAATCTGATATCTAAAATCAGATGCTACTCAAAGTTCATTCCACAATTCATTAATATCATGGCCAATCGTCACCTCTCACGTTCTGTGGCACTCCAATCCCTGTTCGAATGGGATTTCTGTGGTCAGAAAGATACCGACATCGCAGATATTCTTGCCCGTAACATCAAAGAGTATGCTCCTGGTGTGGGCGATTCTTCCTTTATCGAAAATCTGATGAAGGGCATTGTGGCAAAAAACCAGGACCTTAACCAGATTATTGAGAAGGCTGCTCCTGATTGGCCGCTCGACAAGATTTCTCCGGTAGACCGAAATGTTCTTCGTGTAGGACTCTATGAACTTTTATTTGCTGATCGCACTGAAGTTCCAGCAAAAGTTGCGATCAATGAAGCTATCGAGCTTGCAAAAACATTTGGCGGAGAGACGAGCGGCAGATTTGTAAACGGAGTTTTGGGTGCTGTGTACAAAGAACTCGGAGAACCTGGTAAAGATGCTACTCCCGCGAAAAAGAAAAAGATTGTAGACATTCCTTATGAGCAGATGCCTATCCAGCACCTTGGAGGAGCTGTTGTCTATACGAGAAAAGATGGTGAACTTCTGATGGCATTCGTCCATGATGTTTTTGGTCATTGGACTCTTTCAAAAGGCAAGATTCTCGAAGGAGTGGAACCAGGGGCAGGAACAGTATCAAAAGTGAAAGAAGAGATTGGACTCGATATAGAGATCAAGGCAGACCTAGGACAAAATGAATATATCGCAAATGATCCTGAGTTGGGCAAAATCCGCAAGCAAGTGCACTATTATCTGGCAGAATCAAAAACAGCTGAACTAAAGCTTGCTGAGAAGCCGGGCCTCGATGACGCAAAATGGTTTCAGCTGGGTGATATTCTCGAATTGAATTTTTATAATGATATTTTGCCGATAGTTACAAAGGCGGTGACGATATTAAATGAGGATAAGTAGATACAAATGATACGAAAATGCGAATCACAACAAATCATTCGAATGATTCGTATTATTTGTAACGATTTGTTATTTGTATAATTTGCATAAAGATATGACTATTAATTTTGAAAAGTTAGCCGAACGGATAGGCGTTACATTTGATGACATTTCATTGCTTCGAACTGCATGTACGCATCGTTCATATCTGAATGAAAACAAAGGCTCAGGTTCGGAACATAACGAACGTTTGGAATTCTTGGGGGACGCTGTCTTGGAACTTATAGTGACTAGTTTTCTTTTTCGTAAATTTCCTAAAAAAGCGGAAGGGGAGCTCACTGCATATCGTTCGGCCATAGTGAACACGGTTAGTTTGACCAAGGTAGCAGAGCATCTCAAGCTCAATGAGTTTATTCTTCTTTCACGTGGCGAAGCCAAGGACACCGGTCGTGCTCGCTCCATTATTCTCGCCAATGCTGTTGAGGCCGTCATCGGAGCTATTTATATGGATCAAGGTTACAACGGTTCTGCAAACTTTGTCTCAGCTCATATTTTAAATGTTATCGACATCGACGAAATCATTCAGAAAAAGTTGTGGCTTGATGCCAAGAGTCGTTTTCAGGAACGTGCTCAAGATAAGGTGGGCAAGACTCCGAGCTACAAGACATTGAAGGAAGTTGGTCCAGATCATGACAAGCAATTTACATTGGGGGTATTCCTCGGTGATATTCAAGTGGCTACGGGCTCAGGTCCTTCCAAACAGGAGGCAGAGCAAAAAGCTGCGGAGAAGGCACTTGAAGTGAAAGGTTGGTAGATTGGTCGCTGTTAATAGTAGACCTCCTTCAAATGCGATACAATATGGTGACTTAGCCCACACTTATGTATCTAAAATCCCTGGAACTATCCGGCTTTAAATCATTCGCAAAGAAAGCCTCACTTTCTTTTAGTACGCCAATAACTTCTATTGTTGGACCCAATGGGTCGGGCAAATCTAACGTTGCAGAAGCTTTCCGATTTGTCTTGGGCGAGCAATCTATCAAGTCCCTTCGTGGTAAACGTGGTGAAGACATGATCTGGAATGGTGGTGGCGAATCTTCAGGAACAGGTGGGCGTGCCAATCGGGCCAGTGCCAAACTTACTTTCGATAACTCCCGAAGAATTTTTCAATCTATTGATTTCGATGAGGTAACTATCGAGCGCGTGGTTCACCGTGACAATACCAATGAATATCTTTTGAATGGAAGTCTTGTTCGTCTACGTGACATTATCGAGCTCCTTGCTGGTGCACACATTGGGGCGACGGGTCATCATATTATTTCCCAAGGTGAAGCTGATCGTATTCTCTCTGCATCCATCCGTGAACGACGCGAGATGATCGAGGATGCGCTTGGACTCAAGATGTATCAATGGAAGAAACTCGAGAGTATTCGCAAACTCGAAAAGACCGATGAAAACATGAAGCAGACCGAGTCTCTGCGTCGCGAGATCGCACCGCATCTGCGATTTCTAAAAAAGCAGGTGGAGAAGATAGAAAAAGCAGAGGAGATGAGAAGGGAACTTATTGCTCTCTATAAAACATATTTTGGGCAGGAAGAACACTATATAAATACAGAAAAAGAACGGTTGAATAACGATCTTCGTGATCCAAAGAGGGAAATGGGCGAGCTTGATACGGCGCTCATGAATGCAAAGAACATCCTGACTGCCTCAAAAAACAAAGACAAGAAAAGCGACGAAATTATTTCCTATGAAAAGAAGCTGGCTGACGTTCGCATTGAAAAAGATACTTTGGTACGTGATATCGGTCGTCTCGAAGGAGAGATTGCTGCACAGCGAAGAGGTTTGCAAAAAGAGATCGAAAGACAAGCTCGTGAAGAAACAAAAACCATTCCGCTCAAAGAAGTTGAAGATGTGGTTACTTCGATAGAAAAACTTAGTTCCATCGATGATGTAAAAAAATTATTTGTAGAAGTTGTCAGTGCTTTGCGTGAATTTATTTCCCGACACAAAACTTCTAGTAGTGCATCACTTTCATCTGAGATCGAGTTCGAAATAGCTTCTCTATCAAAGAAACGTGAGTCTCTAGAAAATGATCTACGCTCCCTGTCATCAAATGAACTTGAATATGTAAAAGAATACGAAGACCTGCGTAAGGCTATCGAAAAAGAAAAGGATACAGATCGTGACGCGGAAAAGGAGGTCTTCCGTATTATTGCCAGACAAAACGAGGTTCGGAATGTTATCTCAAAACTTACAGCGGAACTAGATACTATCTCCCATCTCGAAGAAGCATTCAAGAGAGAATTGGGTGAGGCTGGAATGATCGGTGGGCGAGATGCTATTGATTACATAAAAGCCGGAATAAGTGAGGCAAGATCTGAACAAGAAAACCGTCGCCGACAGATTGAAAAGATAAAGATCCGTCTTGAAGATGCTGGTATTGGTGGTGCACCTGAACTTCTCAAAGAATATAGAGAGACTGAGGATCGCGATATATTCCTTGGTAAAGAGCTCGAAGACCTCACTCGAGCCCGCGAAGAATTGAACAAGCTCATTGCAGAACTTGATGTTCGTATCGATGTAGAATTCAAGAGTGGTATTTTGAAGATCAATGATCAGTTCCAAAAGTTTTTTGCACTGATGTTCGGCGGAGGCAAGGCAGAGCTTTCTCTAGTAAAAGAAATGAAGCGTCGCAAAAAGAGTGACCTCGAAGAGTTGGGTGATGCGCTGTCAGATCAGGCAGAATATGGAGTGGGGAGTGTAGAACAAGGGGAGCCGGAGGATGAGGAAGGAGGACCTGAAGGTCTAGAGGTAAACGTCAGTCTTCCTCGAAAAAAGGTGAAAGGTCTGATGATGCTTTCAGGTGGAGAACGTGCACTTACTTCTATTGCGCTTCTCTTTGCTGTTTCCCAAGTAAATCCTCCTCCATTCATTATCCTCGATGAAACCGATGCAGCTCTCGATGAGGCAAACTCCAAGAAATATGCAGATATGATAGAAAATCTGTCTGCCCATTCACAGTTGATTTTGATCACTCATAACAGAGAAACAATGTCGCGTGCAGGTGTGCTTTATGGTGTGACTATGGGCTCTGATGGGGCATCGAGGTTACTTTCTGTGGCTTTCGAGGAAGCTGTGAAGGTGGCGAAATAATACGAGTTTGCGTATTTTCGAGCTTTTTTCGTCAACTTTTTCGTCGGAAATGCATAGGTATTCAAAACCATGTCTCTTACCCCAGCCGCAATTCATGCCCTTAATTTCTCAGAAAATGAGCTGCGTGTCTTCGAGGCTTTGGAAAAATGCAAAACTCTTCAGCCTGCAAGTAAAATAGCTCGCATGGCTGGCGTTCCAAGAACGACCGCACTCTACATTCTTCACAAATTTGAAGATAGGAAGATCGCGCGTCGGCAATGGGGTGGCAAAAAATATAAGTGGCGCTATGACAAACGAATTGAGTTTATGCAGAAAAAGTGGAGGTAAGGGGTTACCCATCTCATACCCTAGGCAATTCCGACGAAAAAGTTGTCAGAAATGTGGCTGAATCTCGTAAGTAAAAACCGATGAAACAAATTCATTTATGCGGTGTATTAATATGTAACGCAAGGCAGGTTTTAATTCGCCGTTCAGTTGACTTTGGTCACTTTTTCGTAGTAGAATACCGGTATGCCTCCACTAAATAAACTCACAACCAAGGCGAGAGAAGTTCTCAGAAGGGCGCACGAACTCGCTATCGAACGTGGACAAAACCATGTGAACCCGGTTCACCTCCTTTGCGCACTTATCTTGCAAGAAGAGAGCATGGTGGCCTCTATTTTGGACAAGATGGACATCGATACTCCCATGCTTACCGACATTGTCCTCGAACATATCGAAGCTCCTGAGGGCTCCAATGTCCTTTCGCCTTCATATCAGATTTACCTCACTCCGGATCTCGCCCAGATCTTGGATAACTCCGTACGCGTGGCTGCAAATCTCAAGGATGAATTTATTTCAACCGAGCATTTGTTCCTCTCGATCTTCGACGTGCCATGCAGTGCACGTGATGTACTCAATCGCTTCAAGATCGACCGTGACAACGTGGTCAAGATCATTGAAGAACTCAAAATCTCCCCTCCTTCGAAAAATAATGAACCAAAAAAGTTTCGTACTCTCTACAAATACGCACGTTCACTCACCAAACTCGCCAAAGAAAATAAGCTCGACCCAGTCATCGGTCGAGATAACGAGATCATGCGTATCATCCAGATCCTTTCTCGTAGAACAAAAAACAATCCTATTCTTATTGGTGAGGCCGGTGTAGGTAAGACAGCCATCGTCGAAGGTTTGGCCCTTCGCATGGCGCAAAACGACATCCCAGAGTCACTCCGTGAAAAGGAGCTCGTTTCTCTCGACCTTGGTTCACTTATTGCCGGTACAAAATACCGCGGTGAATTCGAAGAGCGTCTCAAAAACATTCTCAAAGAAGTAGAGAAGTCCGATGGCAAGATCATCCTTTTTATCGATGAGATCCATACTCTGGTAGGCGCAGGAGCCTCTGAGGGCTCCATGGACGCATCAAACATGCTCAAGCCTGCTCTTGCTCGCGGGGAACTCCGCGCCATCGGTGCAACGACTATAAAGGAGTATCAAAAATATATCGAAAAGGATCCTGCGCTTACTCGCCGTTTCCAGCCAGTGTGGGTCAATGAACCTTCCCAGGAAGATGCCATCGCCATCCTCCGTGGTCTCAAAGAAAAGTACGAGCTCTATCACGGTGTCCGCATCACTGATGACGCTATAGTTGCTGCAGTAAATCTCGCCAGTCGCTACATCACCGACCGCTTCCTCCCTGACAAAGTAGTCGACCTTATCGACGAGGCCGCTTCTTCGCTGCGCATCTCGCTCGAAAACATGCCACCTGCACTCGAAGAAACCCGCCGCAAGATCATGCGGCTCGAGATCGAAAAAGAGGCCTTGAAGAAAGAAACAGACAAACTTGCAAAGGCTCGCATGCAAAAAGTAGAAAAGGAGATCGCGGACCTCAAAGAGAGCACTTCCGAGCTCGAACTCAAATGGACCAATGAAAAAGAAACCATTTCAGATATCAAGAGGATCAAGAAAGAGCTCGAATCATTACGTATAGAAGCAGAGATGGCAGAAGCGCGCGCCGACCTTTCTAAGGCCGCAGAGATCCGCTACGGCAGACTTCCTGCACTCGAGAAGGAGTTGGATCAGAAGAATAAGAGACTGAAGAAGCTCCAGTCTTCACGTCGCATTCTCAAGGAAGAGATCACTGCCGAAGACATCGGCGGGGTAGTTTCTCGCTGGACAGGTATCCCAACAGAAAAATTACAACAAGATGATGCAGCAAAACTGCTGGCGATGGAATCAATCCTCAAACAACGCGTTGCAGGGCAAGACCAGGCAATCGAGAAAAT
>JAZKAW010000004.1:57793-78700 GCA_040388945.1 Patescibacteria group bacterium | reverse complement strand
CATGGAGGACGAGCTCAAAAAGCGTATCGTTGGCCAGGACGAAGCCGTGACTAAGATTTCAGATACTATCCGTCGTTCACGTGCAGGTATTGCAGATCCCAACCGTCCTATCGGCTCATTTATCTTCCTTGGACCTACTGGTGTTGGTAAGACCGAACTTACAAAGGCTCTTGCAGAATTCCTTTTTAACGATGACAAGGCTCTTGTTCGTGTAGACATGTCCGAGTTCATGGAGAAACATTCTGTCTCAAAGCTTGTTGGTGCACCTCCTGGTTATGTAGGTTATGACGAAGGCGGCAGTCTCTCCGAAATGGTACGTCATCGTCCATATGCCGTCATTCTCTTCGATGAGATTGAAAAGGCTCACCCAGAAGTCTTCAATATCCTCTTGCAGGTTTTGGACAATGGTAAGCTCACCGACTCAAAGGGTCGCACAGTCAATTTCCGCAACACTGTTATTATCATGACCTCGAACGCAGGTGCTCAGCACATAGAGCGCATGGAGAAGCTTGGCTTTACCGCAAACGCAGCCAATGTGGGAAAACGTGATGCTGAAAACTACAACGAAGCAAAGACAAAGGTTATGAGCTCACTCAAGGATTATTTCCGTCCAGAATTTCTCAACCGTCTCGACGATGTGATCATCTTCGACATTCTTTCTCCTGAAGCTATCCGTAAGATCGTGGAAATCCAGGTAGATCTTGTGGTCAAACGTCTAGCCGAAAAGCAGATAGAACTTTCACTTGCCCCGGCAGTTTATGAATACCTTTCAAAGGAGGGATACAATCCTCAGTATGGTGCACGTCCGCTCAAACGTCTCATACAGACAAAGATCCTCACTCCAGTTGCCAACCTCCTTATTTCTCAAGAAGTAAACGCTGGTGGAACTATCATGGTCAATATGGCACCTGTCGCAAAGGGTGCAGTAGTAAATGAAGCCAAGCCATTTGTCTTTGAGGCAAAGAAAAAGCGTAACGGAAGGAGTGCCATCATGATGCCGGAAGTATTAGCTCAAAAATAAAATAAACAATGACATACAATCTTCACCCGATCTTTGTTCACTTTCCGATCGCACTTTTGGTTTTGTATTCTGTTGTTAAAATTCTCCCACTAAAGACATGGTTCCCTAAAGTATCATGGAGACATATAGAGCGTGCACTTCTATTTTTCGGAGTGCTTGGTGCTTTTGCAGCTCTGGCAACAGGGGAGACGGCGGAACATCTCATTCGCCCAAACCATCAGCTTGTGGAGGCTCACTCAACATTTGCTGCAGCTGCTACATGGCTTTATGTGGCTTTGCTTCTTGGTGAACTCGCCGCGTTCATAAATGCCCGTATGTATCTGAACAAATATCAGTTTGTCTCAAAACTCTCCCTGTTTGTAGAAAAAGTCATTTGCAATCCAATATTCTCGCGCATTGTTGCTTTGGCCGCCCTTGTAACTCTCTCGATTGCAGGTTTGCTCGGCGGAGTAATGGCGTTTGGTGTGACTGCGGATCCGATGAGTTCGATAGTGTTGCAGTGGTTGGGTATTACGTATCCCTAAGGTAGGAAATAAAAAAAGCGCCAACCTTGAAGGGGGCACTTGCAGCATTGAACACACTAACAGCATGTGGTGAGTAACGTCAGTCCACCCAGCTCACAATCGAGACGCCAGCCGTTACCTTTTAAAATGGTCAAGTATTGCCGCGTGGTCTTTTTCAAAATTGCCTTTGACAGAGCTGGAAGCCATTTGTCGGTGTACTCGGAGTGGGTGATTACCACTACAGTCCGAGACTCACACTGAAGCACGATATCCGTCGCCTGCTTACAGTTGAAAAGTTTTCGGTACGGGCTTCCGTTACCAGACCAGAGCAAATCGTGCGACACGGCAGAGACTCCAAACGCCTCCTCAAAGATCTTTGCACACTCAAGTGTGGCCGGAGCTGTTGAGCAGAGGAGAGAAATTGTGTCGCCATTGATCAGAGACTGAATAGTCTGGGCTTGGGTGGACATCTGCGCACGACCTCTTTCTGTGAGCATTTTGCTTTCAAGGTCGCTGCACCCCTCCCGGAGGACAAACAAGTTTTTCATAATTCATTAGGATTCAACAAAAGCCTAGCAAACTGTCGAGATAAAGCAATAAAGTGCAAAAGGCATTCGTGCAGAAGTGGGGAAATAAAAAACTACTGGGGTTCAGTAGTGCATCTAAACTTCGGGGGTGAGTTTTTTGTAGTCCCGCTTTTTACAGTCAATAACCACGGCCCCACCGTGAGGAAGGTCAGCCGAAGGGTACCGTCCCTCGCCGAGCATGTTCTCGCCAAACCAATGTGGAAGCTCGAGAACATACTCTTTGTGCGTAATCATGATGACCCTGCTTGCTGTTGACTGGCACACAAGATCGGCCGCCGCCTTCAAATCGTACTCGCTCCAAAATGGGCTGCTCGGTCCAGACCAGAGAAATCTGTAGGACTCAACTGGCGCCGCAAACACTCGACTGAGAATCTCTGCGCTCTGAGTCGCTCGTGGTGCTGTGGAAGAGATAATTCGGACGGTTCCACCATGGAGTAAGGGCTCGAGCTGTCTTCCCAGGTCTTCGATTTGACTGACTCCCCAGTCGTTGAGATTACCTCCATCGTCACATTCGCCATGACGGGCAAACGTCACATACTCTAGATTCGGATTGTTCATGTTTATTAGAACATTACAATATGGATTGCGATAAATCAATAAAATGTTACACTTCCATTCGTCCTTGTTTTGAAGTAAAACGCGTCGGTGGCGGAGTGGTCAATCGCAATTGGCTGTAAACCAATCGCTCTATGAGCTACGGGGGTTCGAATCCCTCCCGACGCACACATAAGTTTAGTCTCACCAGGAAAAGAAATTATGGACGCAAGTTTGTGTGGTATAATTTTGTGATGAAAAAGCAACAAAAGGGATTTATTACTGTTCTCGTTGGGATCATTATTGCGCTGGCTGTAGGTGGATATGTTGCATGGAGTAACAATTTGATTCCAAAGGATATTGTCCAGAAATTTCATAAAGAACCAGATGGTCAGCTGATCGATAGTACGGTAAAAAATGCCAATTCCGAGACAGTCTCACTTTTGACAAAGAATTCAGGACCGCTCATTATTTTACTTACAAATCTGCCCGGGTCAGAAGTTACTGTTGCTGCGCAAAGTGGACTACAAATCACAAAACAAGCGACTTCGCAGGGAAAAGTTGTATATGCCGAAAATTATTTTGGTTTTAGTTCAAAAGCTATAATTGATATAAGTGGAACAAATTATAAAAAGACTATACCCAACACATACTCAGCACCATCTCGCTATCTGACATTCAAGACTCCTCTGGATATGAAGCCGGGTGTCTACAAATTGAAGGTGACAGATTACACTGATCCAAAATCAGATGTTCTTGTTACAAGCAATCAAATTGATTTTAAAGTAGACGCTCTACCTGTGTGTAAGGAGGGGATGATATGGAATGGAAAGTTCTGTGACTACAAAAACTACACGCATGATGCAAATGGAAAACTTATTCCTGATTGCGGAACAGGGAAAACCTGGAACGGGGCCAAGTGTATGAATGAGTAAATAGTTTTTATTTCACCATCACCCTCTTCAAATGTGGAGGAATCTTCACGGCCATTTCGTAGGGAATAGAGTCACCTGAAATTTTGGCTATTGCAGGGATAGAGTTTGGGTCAGAAATATTATTGCTGATGACAATTACGGGGGTGCCGATCCGGGCATCGACTTTCGAAACATCTATAGTCGTAATGTTCATGCTCACTCTCCCGACAATTGGGCAGGAAATCCTTTGTTCGCCCACAAGCATATGTCCTTTATTTGAAAGGTGTCGATCCACACCCTCATAATATCCTACAGGGATAGTCGCAACTGTCATATCGGCTGTTGCTGTGAATGTATTTCCGTACCCTATCGTTTCTCCTTTACGTAATTTTTTTATACCGGTAAGTATAGTTTTCATTTCGAGCACAGGTTCTGGAGTAATACTTTGCTCAAGTCCATTATTATCGATGATGCCATAAAGTCCCAAACCTAGTCGCGAAGAAGTGGCGATAATTTCACTATTAAATACATGACCGTCGGTGTTGGAAAGATGGATATGGTGAAGTTGAGGGAATTGAGTTTTGAATTTATCGACAATCTTATTCCATTTGAGGATCTGGTTGCGAGTAAAGAATTGGTTTGAACTGTCGGCGTCAGAGAGATGTGAACATATGCCGTCGAGATGAATCTTTGAGTTTGCTTTGATCAGGCGGATCGCCTCATCAATTTCTTCGGGAAGGATGCCTTGGCGTCTCATTCCAGTATCGATCTTGAGGTGAATGGAGGATTCATTTTTGGTCGACGAGATAGCCTTGAGGGTCTCAAAATTGGTAATGGTAAATGAAACCTTCTTTAACTTGGAATGCATAATCATTTCGGGACGAGTGTAACCGATGATGAGAAGGGGAGTCTTGATGCCATGCGCCCGTAGAGCTACGGCCTCGAAATATGAATCAACAACAAAGAAAGGGATGCCAGACTGATCCTTTAGCATGTCAGCAATCTCGAATAATCCATGGCCGTAGGCGTTACTTTTGAGTACTGGGGCAATAGAGCGGTTAGGAGCAAGCTTTCTGAACTCATCCAGGTTGTGCAAGAGACGACTTTTCGAAATTTCGACAGTGATGAGAGGTTCGTATGGAAAGCGGCGTTTTGAGGCCCAGGTTAAGAGCTTTTTCATTGATTCTATTGTATGCCTAATGAACGGTTGAGACCACTTGACAAGAAGGATAGATAGTGCTATTATATTTATGTAGGGCTCATCAAGGGCCCATTTAAATTGTTCTACACAACCACATATGTCAGCTAACTTAAGCCCCTCGCATGTGCGAAGGGTCGTGAGAAAGCAATGTGAGACAAGTCGAACAATCTCCACCATAAGAGGAAAAAATGAAAAAAATCTGTGCTTTAAGTCTTTTGGCCCTCCTGCTTGCCGTATCGATGATGTGGTATAGCAAAATGGCCAAAACCGAAGAATTTTCCGCTCAGCCTGTCGCTGAGTTGGAAACTGTCACTGCTGATACATTCACAGTGACTAACGAGATCGTGCAACAAGTTAACGTGCTCAACATCACCAATGTGGTGAATGTTGTTACGGAAAACGAAGTTGCAGGAGAGGTTGCATCAGATGATGCTGCCGAAGCCCAAGTCAACGCACTGGGGCTATCGTTCAACCACACGTTCAAAACTGTGGCGAAGTAAACTAAGAAAAAACGGGAGAAAAACCATGAAACAGTTCATCTTGTCAGTCATCATTGCGGTTGTCAGTCTCTGCACGTGTGTGCAGGCTCAGACGGACACAAACATCAACCCACTAAACGTCGCTCGCGGTCTGGCTCTGAAGCCGGCGACATCTTACCAATGGTATGTGAGCGGCGAAATGCTGGTCAGTAACCAGTGGCGTTCCTACTATTTCCAGTACACGGTACGGAAGAGTGATGGTGCCATCACCGACTTATCGGTGAACGGTGTCGCTATCAAGCTGGCAAAGCCTGCAATCGGCTTGCCACTGGGTGACGGGGGTATGATGCGCGGCGTGTACGCGAACGCAAGTGCGTTTACGAAGAGTGGAGAATACGCTGGCTTCGGCTATACGCAGAAAGACCTGGTTCGAAAAGGTGAAACGATATCTGTGACGCTTGCGCCGGCAGAAATCGCGCAGGAAATTCAGCTAGATCCTATCTATATGGGACAAGATCTCAATTTGCGAATTGAGAACTTCCCTTACGGTTACGGTTGGGGCTGGCAGAATGGAAAATTCACTGTATATACGACACCGATCGGCGGTAAGTTCAATTACACTATCACCCTGCGTGATGGTACGACGATCAGTTCAGGTGTGCTCGAACCATACAAACCTGTGGTAGTGGACAACAACACCTACAGTGCGATCAACTACGTCGGCAACGTGATCGAAGGGGGATTCAAAAGCCCCGCCGGCCAAGAAGAATGGACAAGCACTGGCTCTGTCGAGTTCGACTGCCTTATCCCTCTGCCAGGTCAGCCTGCTGTCTACGGCAAGGTGATCTTCATGGATGTGGATGTGGGCGGGCTTGATCTGACCATTTCTGGTAATTATGGGGTCCTGGTTCAAAAGGTGACAGAACAAGGCGACATGCCGTTTCTGCCACTTCAGAACCTAAGCTCATCCGGAAATGGATACGTCGAAACTCGTGTGGCAACTGGCCAGAACGTCGGTAAGATTGTGGTCAGTGTTATTCCGCACGAAAAAAGCGGACAAGCCTGGATTAGCCTCCACCGGTTCTACGGACCTCTCGACACTAGCGGCGGCGGAAAGGGTGGACCTTCAGCAGTCGCTGTCACTGAGCCTTAAGCTGACAATTGCGGATTTGAAACAGCCGCGGAACTCCATTTGGGGGTTCCGCGGCTAAATTGTTTCCCATTTATATATCATTTGTATACATTGCCACCACAAATAATTCGTGTTACTTTACATCTCGAATAACCGCTGAACCTTGTGAGTCAAAGATCCGATCGGACAATCTTTTGGTGAGGCTTTGCCCATGTAAAAGAGGGACTCGTAGGTTATCGGGAAACAAACAGAATGAAGAAGGAAAACGCACTACGGGAACTCCTAATCGAGGAGATGCGCCGCATTTACCACGCCGAACTGCAGCTCCTGAAAGCGCTGCCGAAGATGACGAAGGCTGCGCAATCGGAGCGCCTCAAGGAAGCTTTCGAGGCGCATCTGGAGGAGACCGAGAGTCATGTCGAGCGGCTTGAACGGGCTTTTGAAAGCATGAACGAGCAAGCGAAGCCCAAGAATTGCCAAGTCGTCCAAATGCTGTTGGATGGATTGGTGGACAGTATTGCTGAACACAAAGAGGGGGTCATGTGCGATGCGGTCATTCTTTGTGGTATGGCGAAGGTCGAGCATTACGAAATCGCTGCCTACAGCACTATCTGCACCTGGTGCGACCTCCTTGGCTTGGACGAGGCCTCTGACCTCCTCAAGGAAACGCTTGACGAGGAAAGAACGGCCGAAGAAACGATTATCGAAATCACCGAAAGTGAAATTGACCTCGAAGGGGAAGGAGGTGATGGGGAAAACGACGCGAACGAGTGATATCTCACAACGGTCGTGTTTATAATAGGACTGCAGAATGTCGGAAGACGACTTGCGGTCCCTTTTTTTATTATCAATCTATTTGTGTGGTGCTACTCACTACAAGCTCTTCTCAACTTTCTTCATATACTTCGGGAGCTCCTCGAGAGGTACCACATCCTGTGAGTGCGTATCTGTGTGACGAACGATAGCGGTCTTTTCTACAGCTTCTTTTTTGCCAACTACAATCACATAGGGTGTATGGTATTTTTCTATACTCGAAACCTGAGCACCGAGGCGATCTTTTGCGAGAGAAAGATAAAGGGGGATATTTGCTTGGCGGAGGCGCTCGATAACATCGAGAGACAAGAGCTTGGACTCGAGACCGAGCTGGACAAATGAGGCAATGGGACGCTTCATCTTTGTTACAGACTTTCGGAGGTTGTTCTTGGTGCTCTTGATGAGAAGTGACATACCAACACCCTGAACATCACGCTTCATGGCCAGACGCTTTGCTAGACCATTGTAGCGGGTACCGATGGCGAGAATGCGAGGTTCCTTCACGGCGTTTTTATCGGCATCGAGGTTAATGATGGAGAAAATAGTCTCGGTACAGTAGGCACGATTGCCGATGAGGCCGTTATTGATGACGTAAGGTATATGGAGCGCCTCGAGATATTCCAGGGTCTCTTCTAAATGGTGACGGCTGGTCTCGGTAAGAAAGTCCATGGCACGTGGCGCAGCGGCGTTCAGGGCTGCACAGGATTCGTCGGTAGAAGAGAGGAGTGAGAAGGGGTCAAGTTTGAAAAGCTGGCGGCAAGCCGGAGTCATGTCGTTGATGTTCTTGCGGTAATACGATGTAAGCTCACGTACAAAACGGGCGATAGAGTCTTTGTCGCCAACACTGTTTATTTCCACAGATGTATTGATGTAACCTTCTTCGGTAAGCATGGCTCGTGCAGTCTGAATCAGTGTGGCTTCGGCAATAGATCCAGAAGTGCCCAGCATTTCAAAATCTGCATAGCGATGATATTTGTCTGTCTTGAGGGAACCGCGATATGGATCCTTGAAGTACAACATCACTGGCTGAGGCAGGGTGTGCATATTTGTTTCGTTGTACATGCGGATGAGGGCAACTTTCTCTTCGGCATGAAATGAGAGATTGCCAGGGTAGTCGTCGGTGCCGTTCGGCTGTTCATCTGCAAGAAGATCCTTGGCTGCAGCAATATCTGCTTTGCTTACATTGGGACTCTTCATGGGAACAAAACCATAGTACACAGCGATCTCGCCAATCTTGTCCAAGTTTTCGTACGAAATAAACTTCGGAGCCTTGCTCGCCGACTTGTGATTGCGCTCTGTGTTACTTGGTCTGGGGGTATTCATGGTGTATTCCTGGTAAAATTGATAATTGGTTGACTGGAAGGAGCCGGACAATGGGTCTGCCTGTGATAAGACCTTTATCTAATGCTCCCCAGACTCTCGAGTCGGAACTTTGTGCTCGGTTGTCTCCCATAACAAAGTACTGATTTGCTCCGAGCTTGGTGGTGGTTGTCTCGTGAGAGCGATGTGTCTGGTCAATATATGTCTCATCGAGCGTTAGACCTTTGGGATTTTCCGAGTTGATAACAGTAACTATGCCGTCTTTGATGGAAAGAGTCTCACCGGGAAGCCCGATAATGCGTTTGATGAAATAAACACTTGGATTGTTGGGGTATTTGAATACGATCACATCTCCACGTGAAGGCTGTTCAAAGCGGTACGTCAGTCGATCAACAATCAAGAATTGACCTGTAGAAAATGTTGGGTCCATGGAAGCGCCGTTCACTACAAAAGGTTCTGCAATAAAAAAGCGGATGGGAAGGGAGATGACGAGTGCAATAAGAATAACCTGGAGCCATTCGCGAGCATGTGCACGAACACTCTTTTTTGGAGTCGAGGAAATGGGCTGATGTGGAGTAGAAGATCTGTTTTCAGCGTCCATAATGCGACTATTGTAATGGAAAAAAGGTGTTGACACAAGTTGGGGAAGTAACCTGTAATATTTTCCCCCACCTTTCACTAGTATAGTTCGTGCATATTTTAAGCGTATCTTCAGGCTGTAGTTCAAGGTGAGGGAAAATATTACAGGTTACTTCCCAAGGGCACCATTGCGGCAGGGTCCCAGGATGTGCACGCTCCGACTGTGGAGATTACAGCCTGAAGATATCCTTTAGGTGGGCAACATCAAAACTAATCGACACAGAAGGAGCGTGCACATCCTGGGACCCTCCCTAGACTTGCCTTTTTCGTCAGTTTGTATTAAATTGATACCCTAATTCAACCAACATGATTTCCCTTTCAATCGAGAAGCGTGACATAAAGACCAAGCTGGATGAGATCCGTAACGCAGGCAGGATCCCTGCTGTTTACTACGGTCCACAAGAAGAGTCTACTCCTATTACAGTTTCAGCCATTGATTTCAAGAAAGTCTGGAAAAAGGCAGGTGAATCTTCCGTGGTTCTCCTCAAGGATGCTTCTGGAAATGAATATGAGACTCTTATTCATGAACTCGATGTTCATCCTCTCACTGGCGCTATCCGTCATGCGGATTTCTATGTTTTCGAGAAGGGCAAGAAGCTTCAGGTTGCCGTTCAGCTCAATTTCGTTGGTGTTGCACCTGCAGTCAAAGATAAGGGTGCCATTTTGGTTAAGGTTCGTCGCGAAATCGAGATCGAGGCTGCACCCAAGGATCTCCCTCACGAGCTCGAAGTTGATATTTCAAAACTTGTTGAGCTTACCGATACTGTTCAGGCCAAGGATATCAAGCTTCCATCTGGAGTAGAGCTCAAGATCAGTCCAGAAGAAGTCATTGCTTCTATTGCTGAGGCCAAGGAAGAAGTCGAAGAACTCCCAACGGCTCCTGATCTCTCCGCTATCGAAGTTGAAGCAAAGGGCAAGGAAGTTAAGGAAGGTGAAGAGGGTGCTGCAGCTCCTGCTGGAAAAGATGCTGGTGATAAGGGAGATAAGAAATAGGGAGCCGCACTACAAATTGTGCCACACGAATAATAAAAAAGAGCTCCTGTCTGGAGCTCTTTTTTGATATACTGTGACGTATGATCTCGACACGATGGGCACTGCCTTTTTTTATCGCAACACTTATCAGTGTTTCTTCTCTTTTTCTTCTCCTACCTTCCATCTCCTTTGCACAGACGCTTACCCCTGCTCAGCGTGCAGATCTTGAGGCAGAATTGGCCCAAGTAGAAGCCGAGCAGAAACAGGCCGAAAAGGAGCTTTCAAATGCTCAAAATCAAAGCGCTTCTTTGTCACGTGACATAAAAATCCTTGATGCCAAGATTAAGGCCGCTCAGCTCAATATTAAGGCCAAGACGCTCCTTATCCAGACCCTTGGAAATGATATTACAGGCAAGGTAAAGCAGATTGGCAAGCTAGAGGACCGCATTACTCGCGGTAAAGAAACTCTCGAGCAGTTGATGCGCAAAACCAATGAAGTTGGTTCATATAGTATGCCCGAAGTTCTGCTCGCACAGACAAGCATTACCGGATTTTTTCAGGACATTGATGATTTTGAAGAAGTGCAAAGTGGATTAAAAAATACCTTTGAACAAATACGATCAGATAAAGCAGAGACAGAAGCCGAAAAAGATAGTCTTGATAAACGTCGTAACTCTGAACTAGACGCCAAGGCTACTATCGAGCGGGAAAAGAAAAATATTGAAGGCGACGAAGCAGAAAAGCAACGTCTCCTTTCCGCAAGTAAAAGCAGCGAAAAGTCTTATGCTACTTTGTTGGCCGAAAAGAAGGCTCGTGCCGCAGTGATCCGCTCTACACTATTTCCGCTCAAGGGTGGCGATCCTATTCCGTTCGGTGATGCATACAAATATGCCCTTGAAGCTCAAAAGAAGACAGGTGTTCGTCCAGCGTTTCTTCTGGGAATCTTTGCTCAAGAGTCTAGTCTGGATTCTGGTGATGCCACCTTCGGTAAACATGTAGGTTCGTGCTACCTCTCCAATGCGGCAACGGGTGACGGTATGCGCATTAACAGCAAGGAATTTGTCGATGGAGTTATGAAAGCTCCACGCGATACAGAGCCTTTCCTGCAGATCGTCAAAGAGCTAGGCTCCGATCCATTCAGTACACCGGTCTCTTGTCCACTCTCTAGTGGCTATGGAGGCGCTATGGGACCGGCGCAGTTCATTGCTTCAACATGGATCCTGATCAAGGACAAACTTGCACGTAATCTGGGAATATCGGGTATGCCAAACCCGTGGAATCCTGAGCACGCTTTCATGGCCTCAGCGATGTATCTTTCTGACCTTGGGGCCGGTAGCGGCACATACTCGGGTGAACGCAATGCTGCTTGTAAGTATTATTCAGGTGGCTCATGCGGAACTCGTACAGGGAATACTACCTACGGCAATTCGGTGATGATAAAGGCTGATAACATTCAGAGGACTATGATAGATCCGTTGCAGGGGTTGTAGTTTTCGTATGATTCTCATAGACTCTGGATATGATTCAAAATTCTCTCAAGCAGCAAGCCGAAGAATTTGCCCGAAAGGCACACGAGCATATTATATTGGTGGCCACTACGGGCATGAAATGGCCGCAGATTATTCATCTGGAAGAAGTTGCAAGACTAGTAACAGAATCAGGTGGCTCAGAAGCTGAAATAGCTGCAGCTTGGCTGCATGATACGGTGGAGGACACATCGGTTACTTTGGATGATATTGAAAATGAATTTAACAAAGATGTAAGAGAATTGGTGGGCGGTTTAACAGATCTAGATGAGTTTAAGGATCTTCCTCTTGTTGAACGCAAAAGGAAACAAGCTGAACGAGTCAAATCTGAGAGTGTAGGAGTTCGTAGAATTAAACTTGCAGATCAGACTTCGAATGTTCGCCGAATGACACAACATGGAAATGCTGCTTGGACTCCAGAAGAGCACGTTATCTACATTCACGGGGCCAAACTTATTGCCGATCAGTGTCGAGGGATAAGTGATTTTCTTGATCAACTTTTTAAGGAGAATTATCAAAAGGCTGGAAAAATGTACGGTTTTTAAACATGAAGAAAGAAGTAAAATTCAAACCCAAAAAAGGTCAGGTTGACTTTACTCATATTCGTTGGGCACCTGTTATCAATTGCATCCTTCAATATAGGAATAAAATTCTCCTTATTCAGAGAAGTGAAAAGATGCGTTTGTACCCGGGATATTGGAACGGTGTTTCTGGATTCTTGGATGACGATAAAGACCTTGAAGAAAAAGTTTATGAGGAACTCCGAGAAGAGCTTGGCCTCAGTAAAAAGAATATTCTTGATATTAAGCTTGGACGAATCTTCGACCAGGATGAGAGGAAATATAAGAAGACATGGATTGTGCATCCGGTACTGGTAAAAGTGAATGCGGATAAGGTTAGGCTCGACTGGGAGTCTTCAAACTATCAATGGGTCACTCCAAAAGATGCTAGAAAGCTCAAGTTACTTCCAGGATTTGAGAATGTGCTGGAGGCTCTAGGGTTGTGAGTACTTCGAAACACACCACTTTAGCTAGCTAAAGTGGTGTGTTTCGATAGGGCTGTTACTGTTGGGGTTTTGACGGCTCACTCTTCCTTTCCTAGATCTCTAGATAGTGAGAATGACTGGAATAACCATTGGTCTCTTTGCTGTCTTCTGGAGAAGGAATTTACTTACTTCATCGGTGAGATTGTCTTTTACAAAATCAACGTTGATAGGGTTTTGGCCGCGGGTTGATTTCTCGATGGCATCCTTGATGAGAATACGTACTTCATGCAGGAGCTCCTGGTTCTCGCGGAGGTAGATAAAGCCACGGGAAATAATATCGGGAGACTTTTTGAGTTTACCAGTCTGGGCGTTGATGATACCAAAGATGATAAAGATACCGTCTTGGGCGAGCATCTGTCGGTCACGGATAACTACATCCTGGACATCTCCGACAGAGAATCCGTCCACCATAACGAGACCTGAAGCTGCTTTTTCTTTGAGTTTGACTATCTTGGCACCAGCATTCTGGATCTCGACGATATTACTGTTGTCGGCGATAACAACATCTTCTTCTTTGAGCCCGTTGGCTTCCTTGGCGACATCGGCGTGACAGCGAAGCATGTAATGATAGCCGTGGAGGGGCATAAAGAACTTTGGATGAATCTTTTTGTGGATCCAAGCCGTTTCATCGCGGTTGGCATGACCTGAGGAGTGCACATCGGCGATACGATAGTGGATGATGTGGGCACCCTGACGCGAAAGGTTGTCTTTGAGCTTTTGAACAGCGCGCTCATTACCTGGAACAACTGAGGACGATAGGAGAATGGTGTCGCGAGGTGTGATCTTGACCTTGGCGTGAGTCTTCGTGGACATACGTACAAGAGCAGAGAAGTCATTGGCCTGCGCGCCCGTCGAAAGGATAATGATGCGGTCAGGCGGATAGTTCTCGATGTCATCGACAGAAATCATGGTATCTGGTTTTGCCTTGAGGAGACCGAGATGCTTACAGATCTCGATGTTCTGCTTCAAGCTGCGACCTTCAACGACGACTTTTTTGCCGTATTTTTCTGCGAAGTCGACGATCTTGAGGAGACGCTCGAGAAGAGATGAGAAGGTGGCGATAATAAGGCGACCCTTCATGTCCTTGATAATATTTTCAATATTTTTGTGAACAACCTTTTCGGCGATAGAAAATCCCGGGTTCTCAACGTTGGTTGAGTCAGCCATGAGCATGAGCACTTTCTCGTTTTTGAAAGCACGATCATACTCTTCTTCTTCGGCTGCTGTAGGGACACCATCATCGTGGTCGAGCTTGAGGTCACCAGTGTGAACAATGGAACCATAAGGAGTCTGGACAATAACACCCATAGCATCAGGAATGGTGTGGGTAACTGCAAAGAATTTGATCTTGAGTGCACCAACTGTGATAGTTTCGTTCTTCTCAACGACTTTCATGTCGATCTTTGGAAGATGAGGAAATTCTTCCTGGCGGCGCTGGATGAGTACCGATGTCAGAAGACGTGTGTACATCGGGGGGTTGCCGATACGAGGCATGATGTAAGGAATACCACCGATGTGGTCGAGGTGGCCGTGAGTGATAATAACGGCACGGACACGGTCGCTACGCTCTTCGAGATACTTTGTATTGGGAAGAATATAATCGATACCTGGAGTGTTTTCGTCTTTGAATTGGAAACCGATGTCGATAACGATAATGTCGTTACCAAACTCAATAGCAGTCATATTGCGGCCGATCTCTTCTACTCCGCCAAAAGGAATGATGCGGATAGAGTCTGGCGCAAGTGGGGGAATAACGTCTTCACCTCGAGGTTGAACAAATGGTCGTGAAGGACCACGCTTTGCACCACGGTTTTCTTTGCGGACAACGTTCATGCGAGCTCCTGCTACGTGACGAGCTGTTGTGATCTTGTGAGCACCTTTGCCCATTACAAGACGGTTGGCATCAGCTGCGGATGCAACTGGAGCTCCTGTGGCAGGAGAGGTGACAGTACCAGGTGTTCCTACTGGATGAAGAACGCGAGTCTTGAACTGCTGTGGCGGACGATTGCGCCAGCTTCCGGTACGACCAAAAGCGGGGCCGCGATGTGCGGGATTGTGCGGGGACGAGGACGCGCCAGTAGTTGGACGCGGAGGTACTGGGGGCTGAGGAATGGGATTCTGTGGGGTCTGATTGTTTTCTGGGGTCATAAATATGTGATTACTAATTATTTTATTATTTTTTCTTGTTGATTATTTGACAAATACTTTCCATACGCCGTCAGTGTTGATGTACCAGTCAGGAAGCGAGTTCCATCTGTCTGCGGGAACCGTTACTGACTCCAGTTTTACCCCTTGGAGCTTCTTGGGGACGACGTATATGAAGTCAGGCACGTATAAGAAAACGGCAGGGACGTCTTCGTGGATAATCTGATAAAGCTGACTGTACAGATTTGCCCGGAGAGCGTCGTCTGTTGTGGAACGGATTTGTTCCAGAAGCTTGTCTGCTTTGCTGTTGGTATAGAGCGCAACATTGAGGCGAGGAGCATTACGTTGTGATGAGTGCCAAAAGGCATACAGATCGCGATCTTTGCCAATAAACTGACCAAAAAGAAGGGCGTCGTACTTTCGGGCGCGGATGACATTTTGGTAGAGGTCGTTTGATTCGAATACTTTGACATCTACCTGGGCACCGAGGGTGGTCCAGGAAGTTTTGACACTCTCGGCGGCACGCTTGAGATCAGGGGAATCTCCCGTAGAGATTTCAAAAGAGAGAAGCACTGTGCCAGTCTTGCTTTTCTTCTCATAGATACCGCTGTCATTTTTCTTCCAGCCATTTTTCTCGAGAAGCTGCTGGGCAGCAGTGATAGATGAATCATCGGAAGTTATAGTAGTGGTACCAAAGCTGTCTGGCAAAGGACCATGAATAGGCATGCCGTAACCATTGAGAACTGTTTTCACGATAGAGTTGCGGTCGACTGCCATGTCGAGAGCTTTTCGGACAGTGGCATCGGCAAGTACTGGAGCTTGGCTTTGATTGAAAAAGACACTGAAAACTCGAGGAAGGTGAGATGAAAGAACTTTGTATGATTCCCCTGTATTGGATGCCAAACGAGCGGCTTCTGAGGGAGAGATGGAAGAAAGACTATCGACAGCACCACTATCTAGTGCCTCGAGAGCTTTTTCTTCGTCTGCATAGAAATGAAGAGTTATGGTGTCGATATATGGACGCTTCGCATAGTACTTGCTCCATGTTGTCAGGTGATACTCGACAGGGATGCCGCCATTGTCATGAGCGATGGAGGCGAGCTTGTATGGTCCAGACCCAACAGGTTCGATATTGTACTGACTGAAAATGAATTGCTCATCACTAACACTGCCCCAAATGTGTTTTGGAATGATACCGACAGTTGTATTCGTTAGAAACGGAGCATATGGTTGCTTCAAAATAAACTGAACTTCGGTAGGTGAAATCTCTTTAACGCTGACATCCATCCAGTCGGCGCGGCGTGGACTTTTGACATCGAGATCCTGAATTTTCTGAATGGTAAAGACAACATCATCTGCAGTAAGAGGTTTACCGTCCTGGAAGACAACATCGGTACGGAGTTTGAAAGTGTAGGTTAGTCCATCAGGTGAAATATCCCAAGATTGGGCAATGTCAGGAACGATAGTGCTGTTACTGTACTTGGTAAGACCGGCATAGACGAGAGCGCTCATGTCACGATCAACATCAGTTACTGCGATGACTGGGTTTATAGTACGGGGGAGTCCAACTATACCTTCGCGCAACTCACCACCGTAGGTGGGTACGTTGATCATAAAATGCCTGTTCACCTGAGTGGCCAGAATAAGGGCGGTTACAATTGCAGTCACAAAGAAGAAACCAAAGATGATCTTTTCAGTTGAAGAGAATTGGTTTATATATTCTCGTATTTTGATACCGCGCTTCAAGCGGAATTCGGATTGTGACTGATTGTCGTTCACGGAGATTCAAGGATACCAATTATACAAATGTACGAATTACAACAAATAATACTAATACGTATTCGTATAATTCGTTGTGATTCGTATGATTCGACTATTGGTATATTTCTTAGAAAAGACTAATAAGTGCTGAAACTGCAAATAGGATGGCTATAATAATGGTGGCGGTAAAGAGACCTTTTTCAAATCCGCGTCGAGTATGGAAGGCGGAGCTAAAATTGTCACTACCACCGAAGGCTCCACCTACCTGTGCTCCTGTGCGCTGCAAAAGGATTGCGGCAACAAGAAGGACTGACAGAATGATCTGAATATAGGGAAGGAGGGACTTCATGTGAGAGAGATAATAGCATAGGCACAGAATTTGGCAACTGTCGGCGTTGGTACCTCACTAAGTTTTACGCCTCACATTTGCGCAAAATACTGCTCTCTGCTATGATCTTTCCCACACATGTTGATGATACGACTACAAAGAACCGGACGAAAGCACGAACCTACCTATCGTGTGGTTTTGACGGATTCAAAAAACGGCCCAAGAAGTGGTAAATATCTCAAGAATTTGGGCTGGTACGATACACGCATCGACAACAAGACTGAACAGATTGATACCGAACAGGTAAAGTACTGGGTCTCAAAGGGTGCTCACCTCTCCATGACTCTTCACAACTATTTTGTGGGCCAGAAAGTCATCGAAGGCAAGAAGATGAACGCATTGCCAAAAAGAACTCCTATAAAGAAAGAGGTTCCCGCTGAAGCTCCAGCGCCAAAGGCCGAAGCTGCGCCTGTTGCAGAAACTCCAGTTGTCTAAAACGCTACTCATCTGTTAGACTTGTTGTAAGTACGATTTTCTATATCGGACTTTTATTAGATATTTATACGATCATGCAGAAAGATCAAGAATTTCTTGAATATGTTATCAAAGCATTGGTAGACAATCCTGAACAGGTACAAGTAAACCGTACGGTAGACGAAATGGGCGTTCTTCTAACTCTCGAAGTGGGTGCCGCAGATATGGGAAAGATCATTGGTCGTCAGGGCAATACCGCAAAGGCTGTCCGTACACTTTTGCGTGTTGTTGGCATGAAGAACAATTCCCGAGTGAATCTCAAGATCAATGAACCTGTTGGAGGTCTCAAGTCTCCAGAACGCATTGGAGTTACGGTTCCGCTTTCAACTCCGAACTCAAAGACCATCGATGAAGCAATGGCGGATCTCAAGTTGTAGTAAAAGGGAAGCATATTTACGAAATAAAAAAGTTGTGGTATTGTAATATCACAACTTTTTTATTTATTATGACAACATTCCATATCATTACTTTGTTTCCAGAATCTCTCGAGTCGTACCTCAACGCCTCTATAGTTAAGCGTGCCCAGGACAAAAAGCTGGTTTCCATCAAATACTACAACCCTCGCGATTTTGCGGTTGGTAAAAATGGTAAAGAAAAGGCAAAAACATATGCCGAGCGCCGAGTAGACAATCGTCCATACGGTGGCGGACCAGGAATGGTGATCGAAGCTTTGCCGATGATCAAAGCAATCGATAAGGCAGTTGGGACGAAATTAAAAAAGCAAAAAGCAGCGCCCTCCGGACTAAGCAAAAATAAGACAAGCGTTAAGATTATTTTCTTTAATCCTGCTGGTAAGCAGTTCTCAAACGAAGTTGCCGATGATTTTAAGAAATACACGGACATTGTATTGATCTGCGGTCGCTATGAAGGTGTCGATGCGCGCATCAAGAAGGCGTTTCCAATGATTGATATCTCTGTTGGACCTTACGTTCTTACGGGAGGGGAGTTGGCGGCAATGATTGTTATCGATTCGGTATCTCGCCGTATCAAAGGAGTGCTTGGAGATCATCTATCTATAGAGGAGGAACGTATCTCTAGCCCAGACGTATATACTCGACCTGAAACTATCGAATATAAAGGAAAAAAATACAAAGTGCCCAAGGTTCTTTTGAGTGGTCATCACGCCAAGATGGACGAGTGGAAAAAGGGTCGTCAGATAAAATAATTTAAATTTATGGACTCATTACATGCAGTAGCAGTGCTTATAATTTCACCAGAGGGAATTCCGCTTGTTCGTGATCCCAAAAAACCAGCCCCACGATATTGGAAGCTTCCGGGTGGACGAAGTGAAGGTGAGGAAACTCCAGAAGAGTGTGCTGTAAGAGAAATCGAAGAAGAGTTGGGGCTGGAAATCGATATTGATGAGCTAAAAATGCTAGATCAACAGGATAAAAGAAACCATACACTTACTTTTTTCCGCATAAACTTGCCTTCACTACAAGGGATCAAGAAACAAGGAGATGAGCAGGAAGAAATACATGTCTATAAAACGCTTATGGAAGTAGCACGTTTACCCGATCTTTTTCCGAATCATCAAAATATTGTTCAAAGAGCCGCACTAGGGATGTAGCCTGTGGATAACCCCTTGACTTTAAAACTGGCTATGCTAGGCTCTCCCTAACTTCGCAGATTGTGTTCTGCTTACAGCGGAGGATTAAAAAGGTTCAAAATTAGTCCTACCCGTGAATATCTACCTCAAGTAATGTCGAGTAAACCCGTTCGTGTACCACACAGAGCGGCTTTTGTGTTTTGTTGTCTGCTTTGTATCCAGTTCGTTCATTGTTTCGGTTAGTTTTATAAAATTGTTACGAGTTTTAATAATTATCCACTTCTATGCCGATCTCAACCACATCCCGACCGAAAAAGTATTTCTCCAGATACCAGCCGCCTTTGACAGAGATGCCCCACTTGGTTGAATCCCAGCTGGTTTCTTTTGCCTCACTCCTTGATCATGGTTTCTCAAACCTTCTCAAGGAGTTTTCGCCGATCAAGGACTATGCAGAGAAGAAATTCGAACTTTCGATCAGCGATCCTGAGCTTGTCCGCCCAAAGTTTGATGAACACTATGCCAAGAACAACAAACTCAACTTTGAAGGTCAGGTAAAGGTCAAGGTTACCCTCAAAAACAAGTCTCTCAATGTGGTCAAGGAACAGGAGATGTTCTTGGCAGATTTTCCACTCATGACAGATCACGGTTCTTTCATCATCAATGGTGTTGAACGTGTTATCGTCCCTCAGCTTGCCCGTTCATTTGGTATTTTCTTCACTTCAACTGAAGTTAAGGGCAAGAACTACTTTGGTGCCAAGGTTATCCCAGCTCGCGGTGTCTGGATGGAGATCGAAGCTGATGCAGACAGTACTATATATTGTCGTATTGACCGCAAGAGAAAGTTCCCAGTAACTTCACTTTTGCGCATTCTCGGAGCCGATACCAATGAAAAGATCAAAGCCGCATTCGAAGGAAACCCAGAGGCTTTGAAAGTTATAGAAACATCCACAAGCGTCTTCGTGATGGGGACCTTGCTACAGCAGAAAACGCACGCAACTTTATCCAGGGACTCTTTAGTCCAGAACGTTACGATATCTCACGTGTTGGTCGTTTCCGCTTTAACAAGCGTTTCAAGAAGCCTATGGATGAAAAGGCTCTCGAACGCCGCACTCTTTCTCTCGACGACATGGCCACAACCATTGCCAATGTTGTGATGCTCTCTATAACTCCAGATATGCAGGCCGACGATATCGACCACCTTGGTTCACGTCGCGTTCGTTATGTTGGTGAACTCCTCGAACAGCGCATTCGTCTCGGTCTTACTCAGATGAAGAGAAATATCCAGGACAAGATGTCAACAGTCGAACCTGATGTTACTTTGCCTGTTTCCTTTATATACCCACGTCCCTTGCAGGCTCGTATCAAGGAATTCTTTACTACCAACCAACTTTCTCAGTTCATGGGTCAGGAAAACGTCCTTGCCGAGATCGAAAACCTTAGGCAGCTCACCGCCCTCGGACCCGGAGGTCTTTCTCGTGAACGTGCAGGCTTCGAAGTTCGCGACGTGCACCCATCTCACTATGGTCGCCTTTGTCCTATCCACACACCAGAAGGTCCGAACATCGGATTGGTGCTTCGTCTTGCCATGTATGCCCGCATCAATGACTTCGGCATGATCGAAACTCCGTATGCCAAGGTTAAAAATGGAAAAGTTACAAAGGAAATTCTTTACTTGAATGCGCTCGAAGAAGAAAACTTCCGCATTGCTCACGCCGCAACAGTTTGTGATAAGGACGGCAATATCACGGAAGACGAAGTTGAAGTTCGTATCACAGGAAAGCCAGCCATGGCCAAGAAAGAGGAGGTTGACTATATCGACGTAGATACCAACCAGGCTTTCTCTGTTGCAACCTCTCTTATCCCATTCTTGAACCACGATGATGCAAACCGCGCCTTGATGGGAT
>JAZKAW010000004.1:11126-57748 GCA_040388945.1 Patescibacteria group bacterium | reverse complement strand
CATGTCGATGCCAAGCATATCGTTTTTGAGTCAAAGAAGGGCAAGAAATACGAATACAACCTTGTGCTATTCTCACGAACTAACGGCTTTACTTCATTCCATCAGCGCCCGATCGTCAACGTTGGCGACAGTGTTAAGAAGGGAGATATTCTCGCTGACACCTCGACATCAGATCATGGTGAGATTGCTCTTGGTCACAACGCGCTCGTAGCCTTCATGTCATGGTCTGGTTCCAACTACGAAGACGCCATTATCCTTTCTGAACGTGTTGTTAAGGACAGCAAGTGGAGTTCAGTTCATATCGAAGAGTTTGTGGTCAACGTTCGTGACACCAAACTCGGACCCGAAGTTACAACCTGCGATATTCCAAATGTTGGTGAAGCCAAACTCAAGAACCTCACAGAGGAAGGTATCATCCGCATTGGTGCAGAAGTTCGTCCAGGCGACATTCTCGTGGGCAAAATTTCTCCAAAGGGCGAAACACAACTCACACCAGAAGAGCGCCTTCTTAGATCTATCTTCGGTGAAAAAGCTCGTGATGTGAAAGATACATCAAAGAGAATGGAAAACGGCAAACGCGGTCGCGTTATCTCAGTCAAAGTCTTCTCTCGTGAAAAGGGTGACAAGCTCGAGTCAGGCATCATCAAGAAGATCTATATCGAGGTTGCCCAGGTTCGTAACATCTCTGTTGGTGACAAGATGGCCGGACGTCACGGTAACAAAGGAGTTATCTCACGCATTCTCCCAGAAGAAGATATGCCATACATGGAAGATGGAACACCTATCGACGTTATCCTTACTCCACTCGGTGTGCCATCACGTATGAACCTCGGTCAGATCTTGGAACTTCACCTTGGACTTGCCGCTAATAGCCTTGGTTATCAGGCCATCGTTCCTCCATTCGTAGGGGCAACCGATGCCGAGATCAAAGAAGAGTTGGTAAAGGCCGGCTTCGACAAGTCAGGCAAGATGCCACTTCGCGATGGTCGCTCAGGTGAGCACTTCGATCAGCCAGTTGCTGTCGGATACATGTACATCCTCAAGCTTCACCACATGGTGGAAGACAAGATCCACATGCGTTCTATCGGACCTTACTCTCTCATCACACAGCAGCCTCTCGGAGGTAAAGCACAGGGCGGAGGTCAGCGCTTTGGAGAAATGGAAGTCTGGGCCTTGCTTGGTCACGGGGCCGCTCATACCTTGCGCGAAATTCTCACCGTTAAGTCTGACGATATCGTTGGCCGCTCACAGACATTCGATGCCATCGTGAAGGGTGAACGCATGAGACTGCCAAATTTGCCAGCATCATTCAATGTACTTTTGAAGACACTTAGAGGACTTGCACTCAACGTCGAGCTGGTCACTCGTACGCCAGAAACGGATGAAGAGTAGTAACACGAATCTACGAATGGCATACGAATGCCACGAATAGACCAAACACACCATGAAAACAAAAATAAATTTTCAAAAAGGTTCCTCTTCATCAGTAGCAATCGGCGTTATCGCAGTAGTGATCATTGTTGCTCTTGTCTACTTTGGACTTAATCTCAAAAATCAGTCAGCTGTAGCACCTTCGATAACTTCAACAGGAGTAATGACAAACATTGCAGGGGTTAGCTACGGAGTTACAACAGATAAGACTGCGTATACTCCCAATGAGCAGATCGCAATAACAGTCACTATTTACAACAACTCTACAGCTCCTCAGGTATTCAGCTTCAAAAATGGATGCCAAGTTTCTTACGAGGTGGCCGGGTTTGACCTTGCCAAGCACGTAGAGTGTCTCCCAGACCCAAGTTCATTTGCACTTGCACCGAAGACATCAGAGAAAGTTAAAATTATTCATTACCCAGCGCTTGAGAAACTACCAGTCGGTACCCATGTGCTGACCGGTTCGATTATTGGATACGGTATGGCTACGACTTCGATTATCATCAAATAACATACGACCATGACCACACAAATCATAAACACAAAGAAGACACTTGACCCGGTTGCATTCGACCTCGTTCGTTTGTCGCTTGCGTCGCCTGACAAGATCACGGAATGGTCGTATGGTGAAGTCACCAAACCTGAAACCATCAACTACCGCACCCAACGTTCTGAAAAGAGCGGTCTTTTCGATGAAAGAATCTTCGGTCCAGACCGAGACTATGAATGTTATTGTGGAAAGTACCGTGGTATCCGCTACAAGGGTATCGTCTGTGAAAAATGTGGAGTCGAGATCACTCGCTCTATAGTTCGTCGCGAGCGCATGGGTCATATCGAACTTGCTACACCAGTTTCTCATATTTGGTTCCTTCGTTCTGTTCCTTCACGTATCGGTCTTATCCTCGGTATGACAACGTCAGATCTCGAAAAGGTTGTTTATTTCGCCGGATACATCGTCACCAAGATTCATGACAGTGAGAAGGACAAGTTCCAGAAGGAGCTCGACGCTGAATACAAAAATAAGGTCAAGACTGCCAATGATGACAAGACAAAGGAAGCCCTGAAAGAACTCTTTACGACAGCTCGCAGTGAGATCCAAAGTATTGTCCCAGGTATGGTCATGGATGAGGCAACCTACCACAAGTACGCCATGAAATACGGTGGTATCTTCGAAGCATCTATCGGTGCAGAAGCTATCTTTGATATTTTGAAGAAGATCGACCTTGCCAAACTCCTCGTCGAACTCGAAAAGGATCTTGAAACTGCCGGTGCTGCAGATCGTGAGAAACTCCAAAAGAGAATTTCTCTTACCAAGCAGATGATCAAGGCCAAGCTACGCCCTGAATGGATGTTCTTGGTTCGTATTCCGGTTATCCCACCAGGACTTCGTCCTATGGTTGCTCTCGACGGTGGTCGCTACGCCACATCAGATGTAAACGATCTCTATCGCCGTGTTATCAACCGCAACAATCGTCTTTTGAAACTCAAAGAGATCAATGCTCCTGAGGTTATTCTCCGTAACGAAAAGCGTATTCTCCAGGAAGCAGTAGATGCTCTCATCGATAACTCAATCCGTCACAGTTCATCAGCTGGTGCTGCGGCAGCTATGGCCCAGAAGCGTGCACTCAAGTCTCTCTCAGATGGCCTCAAGTCAAAGAGAGGACTCTTCCGCCAGAACTTGCTCGGTAAGCGTGTGGACTACTCGGGTCGCTCTGTGATCGTCGTTGGTCCTGAACTTCACCTTGACCAGTGTGGACTACCGAAGCATATGGCATTGGAACTTTTCCGTCCGTTTGTTATTTCTGGTTTGCTCAAGAGGGAACTTGCATACAACATCCGTGGTGCTAACCGTCTTATCGATGATGGTTCAAAAGAAGTCTGGGAAATTCTCGAAGAAGTTATTCAGGGCAAGTACGTGCTCCTCAACCGCGCTCCAACACTTCACCGTCTCGGTATCCAGGCCTTCAAACCTATCCTTATCGAAGGTAACGCTATCCAGGTTCACCCACTCGTCTGTACCGCCTTCAACGCTGACTTCGATGGAGACCAGATGGCCGTCCACGTTCCACTTTCAGAGGAAGCTCAGATGGAAGCTCGCGAGATCATGGCATCCAACAAGAACATCTTGAAGCCAGGTAACAATGATCCAACAGTGGTCGCAAAAATGCTCGATATCGTTCTCGGATGTTTCTGGGTGACCAAGATGGTCGAAGGAGTAAAGGGTGAAGGAAAGATTTTTGAATCTCCTGATGCCGTTCTCCTTGCTCGTAACTTCCGTGATATTGACCTCCGCGCCAAGATCAAGCTTCTTGCTCCTGAAACTCCAAAATTTGCCGCATACAAGGGTGGCATCTTCGAGACTACAGCTGGCCGCATCATTCTCAACAACATTCTTCCTGATGACTATCCATTCGTGAACGAAGAAGTTGGTCGCAAGCGCATCGGTCAGATCATTGATGACATGATCACCTTGAATGGTTCCGAAAACGTCGCCCCAATGCTCGACAAGATCAAGACCTTCGGATTCTCATATGCTACATATTCAGGTACAACTTGGGGTATTGATGACATCGTGATCCCTCCAGAAAAGCCTGAGATCATCAAGAGAGCGAAGGCCAAGGCAGATACCATCACTGAGCAGTTCAATGACGGTCTCCTTACCGAAGAAGAGCGTGTCAGAAAGCATATCGAAGTTTGGCAGGGTGCAAAGGGTGAAGTTGAAAAGGCTATCCCAGCATCTCTCGACAAGAAGGGCTCTGTCTATGACATGGTTACTTCTGGAGCTCGCGGATCGCTCTCCCAGATCACTATCATGGCAGGTATGAAGGGTCTTATCGCCTCTGTTTCCGGAGAGACTATTGAATTCCCAATTCTTTCATGTGCCAAGGAAGGTTTGACTCCGATCGAGTACTTCATTACTACTCACGGTTCACGTAAGGGTCTTACTGACACGGCCCTCAACACCGCCAAGGCCGGATACCTCACTCGTAAGCTCTTCGTGGTTGCTCAGGACGTTGTAGTTTCCGAAGAAGATTGTGGAACAAAGGATTTCATCATCATCCACAAGCAGACAGCTTCAGGTATCAGCATCCCTCTTTCAAAGAACATCCGAGGTCGCGTACTTGCCGAAGAGATCAAGGTTGGCGACGTTGTCTTCAAGAAAGATCACCTTATAAATAAGGCCGATGCTCAGGCTATCGAAGAGACAGGCATCGATGCTGTCAAAGTCCGTTCACCACTCTCGTGCAAAACTATCCGTGGCGTGTGTGCACAGTGTTACGGTCTCGACCTTGGTAAGAACCATCTTGTCGATATCGGTGAAGCAGTAGGAACCGTGGCTGCTCAGGCCATCGGTGAGCCTGGAACTCAGCTTACGATGCGTACCTTCCATGCGGGAGGAGCCGCTTCTCAGGGTGGAGACATCACTATGGGTCTTCCTCGCGTTGAAGAAATCTTCGAAAAGCGCCGTCCCAAGAACCCAGCTGTCGTAGTCACTGCAAACGGTCAGATCACAGAGATCAAAGATATGGGCAAAGAAAAAGTGATCCGCATGATGCCAGATGTAGAGGACATGCCTAAGGCAGCAAAAGGAAAGAACAAAGACACCGGCACAGAAGCTATCGAATACACCTTCCCATATCGCCGCACCGTTCTCGTTCGTGTTGGTGACAGGGTCAAGAAAGGAGATATTATTACCGACGGTTCTGCCGACGTTGATGAGATTTTCGAGTTTGGTGGTGAAGAGCGTGCAAAGGATTATCTCATTACCGAAGTTGGTAAGATCTACGAACTCCAGGGAGAAACTGTGTCACGCAAGCACATCGAAATCATCGTCAAGCAAATGTTCTCACGCCGTCGCGTCAAGGAGGCAGGTGACACAAACCTTACCGAAGGTATGGTTGTCGATGATATCCAACTTTCAGATGAAAATGCTCTCGCCAAAGAAGCTGGGGGATCTGCCGCAAAGGTAGAACGTCTTGTGATGGGTATCACCGAGACATCTCTCTCACGCAAGAGCTTCTTGTCAGCTGCATCATTCCAGCACACTACTCGAGTTCTCATTGCCAACGCAGTTCGCGGTGCCGACGATGATCTCACGGGTCTCATGGAAAACATCATTATTGGTCGCCTCGTCCCAGCAGGTTCCGGATTCAAGGGTTCACCAAAGCATACAATGGTAGGGAAGGTGAAGCCGGAGCAGGCGATGGAAGAATAAGGGTTGAAAGGATGAAGGGTTGAGGGGAACGCAAAGACAAATAATTTAGTAAAAACAAAGCGGCCGTTGAGGGAAACCTTGGCGGCTGTTTTGTTGGGCGCAGTTGTGGCGTTTTTTATTGGGGAGGTAAGGAAACTCGGCACTAAAGGGTAGGGATTGAAATAATTACATGACGAGGTATCTCGTGGTAGCAAGGTTCAAAAGTGGGGGTGTGGAAGATGTGTAACGGACCCCCAGGCATTCAATTTGACTATAAAAATCCCGCATCACAGTTAAGTGAGGCGGGCTGGAATGTACTCAAATTGATCAGCTGGCCATACACCCGTTTGAAAGAGTGGTTGGCCGCGGCTCTGGTAAAGGACTAGTGCGCAGAAGAGGGTCCTTCGATTCATCGAATTCAACCTGCTCCCACCCGTCGATGTAACCGTTACGTTTTGGCTCCACGAGGTTAAACATGCAACATAATTCGTGAGCACTCACGAAATCTTCGAATGCAGATTCTGCCTCGGAAGATGGGGTGTTAAAACGTTTTTCAACTCTCCTCATTCGCGCAGCAAGGTAACGAAGCTTTTGATCTGCTTTTTTCTTAATTTCCTCAATATCCACGGAAAGGAAGACAAACCATTCGAGACAAAGTAAACAACGTAACTCATCCAAGTGTTTACCGAGTCGGCAGTTCCAGGAGGACATAATTGTTCCACTGGCAGCGCATACAAATGCGATGAGTACAGGTACAAATGCAATTCGAAAAAAATCCCCTGCACTGAGACCAATACCGAGTCCTCCACAGAGAAATCCGATAAACATCAATGCTGTACCCCAATTCTTCCGTGACTTGGTGCCGCCAACAAGGTCCTTGCCGTACAGTCTGCGCAGGCCTTTGTGTATCAGTCCGTAATCGTGAAAAATTACCACTTCGTTCGCTTTCATAACTTAACCTTTCAATGAACACGTTGCATCAACGGCCTTCGGGGCTTTTCTGAGCTTCGGGCCCGGAAAATTTTACGTCCATATGCAAAGAGTTCCTTAATACATTACAATTTAAATTGATAGATAGTCAAGTTGCTTATCCCTCATTCATGCCTATAATTAGTCTCACTATGAAAGACATTTCTAAAAAGATAAAACCAACATCAGATCGCGTACTCATCCATGAATCAGTTGACGATAGAGAAAAGAAAACTGCATCAGGTATTATTATTCCAAGTGGCACAAATGAAGATAAAAATGGCAAGCGCGGAGAAGTTGTTGCAGTTGGACCAGGGAGAACTGAAGAAGGAAAAGTTATTGCAGTATCTGTTAAGGTCGGTGACAAGGTTATCTTTCAGTGGGGAGACAAGATCACCATCGATAGTGATGACTACTACATCGTCCGCGAATCCGAAATCCTCGCCGTCATTAAATAAGTCGCGCTATTCGTGGCATTCGGATTGTGATTCATTCGTGAATTCGTATTAACCAACCAACTTTAAATAACCACTATGAGTAAAATCATCCTCTATAATGAAGCAGCACGAAAAGCCCTCAAGCGTGGTGTAGATGCTGTCGCAGATGCCGTAAAGATCACCCTCGGTCCTCGTGGCCGCAATGTCGTACTCGACAAAGGTTACGGTTCACCAACTATCACCAATGACGGTGTTTCTATTGCCCGTGAAATTTCCCTCAAGGATAAGTTTGAAAATATGGGCGCGGAGATCATCAAAGAAGTTGCTTCAAAAACCAATGACATCGCAGGTGACGGGACAACGACCGCAACCATTCTCACTCAGGCCATCATTACAGAAGGTATGAAACATACAACTATGGGAGTTAACGCCATGGGTATCAAGTTTGGTATTGAAGCAGCTTCGAAGGACGTTGTTGCAGCACTCCGCTCAATCGCTAAACCTATCAAGAGTGACGAGGAGATCAAGCAGGTTGCCAACATTTCCGCTGAATCTCAAGAGCTAGGAAATATTATTGCTGACACGATCAAGAAAGTTGGTAAAGATGGGGTTGTGACAGTGGAGGAATCTCAAACAACTGAGCTCGAATCAGAGATCGTCGAGGGTATCCAGTTCGATAAGGGTTACATTTCTGCCTATATGATTACCAATTCAGAGAGGATGGAAGCCGAATACAAGGATCCAGCTATTCTTGTGACAGACAAAAAGATTTCTACTCTAAAGGAAATTCTTCCTTTGCTCGAGCAACTCGCGCAGTCCGGAAAGAAAGATTTGGTGATCATTGCTGAAGACATCGACGGGGAGGCTTTGACCACGTTTGTTTTGAATAAATTGCGCGGATCATTCAATGTTCTCGGTATCAAAGCTCCGGGATATGGTGATGCCAAGAAACAAATACTTGAAGATATTGCCGTCACTATCGGTGCAACGGTTATTACAGAAGACGTTGGTATCACCTTTGAAAAGGCAGATCTCACCATGCTGGGAAAGGCTCGAAAGGTTATTACCTCCAAAGACAGTACAGTTATTGTTGGAGGAAAGGGAAAGAAGTCTGATATCGATGCACGAGTAACTCAACTCAAAGCTCAGCGTGATGCTGCCGAGTCAAAATATGACAAGGAAAAGTTTGATGAACGCATTGCCAAACTCACGGGCGGCGTTGCGGTCATTCGAGTAGGAGCTGCAACAGAAACTGAAATGAAATATTTGAAACTCAAGATCGAAGATGCTGTAAATGCGACAAAGGCAGCTATAGAAGAGGGGATTGTGCCTGGAGGAGGAGTCTCACTCGTTCGCGCCGCACATGAAGTAGAGAAATCTATGACAAAGAAGACGTTGACCAAGGAACAAGAACTTGGCTACAAGATTGTTTTGAAAGCTCTCGAAGCTCCACTCAAGCAGATTGCTATAAATGCTGGAAAAGATGACGGTTCAGTCATTGTGGAGAAAGTAAAAAGCGGCAGAGGTAATATCGGATACGACGCACTCCTCGATGTTATGGTTATAGACATGATCGCTGCCGGTATTGTTGACCCAGTCAAAGTTACTCGCCTTGGTGTGGAAAATTCATGCTCTGCCGCTGCTATCCTCCTAACCACTGAAGCTGCAATAGCTGAAGAGCCAAAGGAAGAAAAGCCTGCACAAGGAGCTCCAGGAATGGGGGATTATTAGTCAAAGCCAAAAGCCTATAAAGTTTGACTAAGATGTGATATAGTTATTCAACTTAATAACGTAATTTATTGATATGAATAAAAAAATAATTGGATTTATTATCGTAGTTTTGGTGATTATAGGCATTATCTGGGCAGTTCAATCTTCAAAATCAACTCCAAGCATGGGTGGAGAAACAGCAACTTCTACCCCTACAGTTTCTGTTCCTGATAGCGAAACAACAAAGGTTTCAGGAGGTCTTTCTGAATTCCAAAATGCAGAGCTCGGATTCTCAGTAAAGTATCCTAACACCTGGGAAGTGGGCAAGAACGACTCTGGCGTTACCTTCCTTATTCCTATAGACAAGACTCAGGTCTCAACAGTTGCAAAACTTCAGTCAGACGTAAAGGTCTCAGCTGGAAAGTGTGCATTCCCTCCAGTTACCACCATCAAGGACCGTGCAACGGTTACAGTCAAAGGCAAGTCATTTAACACGATCTCAATGTCGAACAATGTTCAGGGAAGAGCTTACTTTGACCGCATGTACTCTCTCCAGAAGGACTCTATCTGCTACATGTTTAGTTTCTCATCTATCACACAGAGCGCTGCAAGCAAGAACCTTACAGGTTCCAATGCAACTCAGGCTGAGAACAACAACAAGGCCATCATCAATGCCGCAGACGCTTCATTCACAGATATGGTCAAGTCATTCGAATTCGTCACCGGTCCTCAGGGCGTAGACGAGACAAAGGCTTCACCTAAACAATAGGGGATGAAGGGTTGAAAGGTTGAGGGTAATCGCATTTAGTTTTTGTTCAGATAGTTCCTAATTGCTAAGTAAAAGCTATAATTAGGAACTATAGAATTAAAATTAATTTAAAATATCTATGAAAAAAGGCTGGATAATTGCAATAGTAATAGTGATACTCCTCGTTATATACGGACTTACTTCGTATAACGGTCTTGTTACCTCCAAGGAAGCGGCTACAGCACAGTGGCAACAGGTTGAGACTCAATATCAACGTCGCTTTGATCTCATCCCTAACCTTGTTGAGTCTGTAAAGGGTGCAATGGCCCAGGAAAAAGATGTCTTTAGTGCTATTGCCGATGCTCGCACTCGCTATGCCGGTGCAACCACTGTCAATGACAAGGCAGCAGCTGCAACTCAGGTGGAGTCATCCCTCGCTCGTCTCCTCGTAGTCATGGAGAATTATCCAACTCTCAAATCTCTCGATACAGTCCAGAACCTTATGACTCAGCTCGAAGGCACAGAAAACCGTGTAGCAACAGAGCGTGGTCGGTTCAACGAAAAGGTTCAGTCGTACAATCTCGATGTAAAGAGATTCCCTCGTTCAGTTATTGCTTCAATGTTTGGTTTCGAACCACTCAATTACTTCGAGGCACAAACCGGTGCGGAAAATGCTCCAAAAGTAAACCTTACTCAGTAACACTTCGGCACTCGCCAATGAAGAAATACCTCATATTACTGTCTGTAATATTCTTTCTTCCCCTCGCAACTTTCGCCTACACAAGCCCCGGGTCACCTCGGGGTTTTGTGAATGACTTTGCTCACATTCTTACGTCATCGGAGGTTACTGACCTAGAGGCAAAGCTTGTGGCACTGAAGAGTTCAACAAGTGCCGAGGTGGCTGTTGTAACGGTCTCTTCGCTTGGTGATGAAACAGTGGAAAGCTACGCTACCAAGCTCTTTGCTGAATGGGGAATTGGCGGAAAAGAAAAAGACACGGGCATTCTACTGCTCGTGGCACCCAGCGAACATGAGGTACGAATTGAAGTTGGTTATGGGCTGGAAGGAGCAGTTACGGATCTGCAGTCGGGCAATATTATCCGCAAAGTGATCACGCCAGCTTTCAAAGAAGGAAAGTACGGTGAAGGAATAAACGGGGGTGTTGATGCCTTGTCTGCAATAATTACAAATTCTCCAGAAGCTGAGCAGTATTCAGAACAACCTCCAATACAGAATAATGAAAAATATTTTGGTTTAATTTTCTTTGTTATAATTTTCTTTCTCAATATTACTGCGCGAGTTCTTGGTAGAACAAAATCATGGTGGCTTGGTGGGGTCCTTGGGGCCATTGTAGGCACCATATTTGGATTCATTCTCGCATCTGTTGCCGTTGGTATCTTGTCTGTATTCTTGCTTACGGCTATTGGGCTTATTTTTGACTTCCTCGTGTCAAAACGCCCACCCGGATCGAGCGGTCGAGGAGGTTGGCCGATAATCTTTGGTGGCGGTGGTAGCGGTGGTGGTTCTGGTGGTGGCTTCGGCGGGTTTGGTGGAGGCTCGTCCGGAGGTGGTGGAGCGAGTGGGAGTTGGTAAAACCACTACGTAGAAGATCCAAGAACCATCAACTAAGAACCAATGAAAAACACCACTTTATTATTTTTAGTGAAAAGAACAGGAAGGGACATTTCCGAGATTTGCTTGGCAATGAAGAAGCGTGGTTTTGGAATGGGTAGATGGAATGGTGTCGGCGGCAAAGTTTCTGATAGTGAATCTGTTGAAAACGCTGCAAAGAGAGAAACTCTGGAAGAAGTCGGGGTTGAAGTAGAAAATCTCAAAAAAGTAGCGGAACTTTCATTTTCGTTTCCCCATAAACCTGAATGGGATCAGTTGGTGTTTGTTTTTATTACCGAATCTTGGAAAGGTGAGCCGAGTGAAAGCGAAGAAATGAAGCCCAGGTGGTACAAGATAGACTCCTTACCATTTGAGAGTATGTGGCCCGATGACATTTTTTGGCTTCCACGAGTTATCGATGGGGAATTGATTCGAGCAAGCTTTTCTTTTGGAGAAGGGGATGTCATTTTAGAGAAGGATATTCAGAAAGTTATCGCTTTGTAATTGCCCGAAGTTCTGTTAATGTATTCGGGCACCTGGAGGGTTCGCATAGTGGTCTAGTGCACCACCTTGGAAAGGTGGCATGGGGGAAACCTCATCAGGAGTTCGAATCTCCTACCCTCCGCATTGGACAAGTTTAATAAAGTAAAACCTCAAGTATGAATAAAAAACTTACATTAACAATTCTTGCCGTCATCATCATCGTTTTTGCTGTATTTATGGGATATAAAAATTCCAATACTAAAGGTGTCAATCCAATAAAAATAGGGGTCGCCGTAGATTTATCTGGATATGCTGCAAACTGGGGTGAAAGTGAGGTGAAAGCAGTCCAGCTCGCATATGATAAGTACAAGAATGAGATCTCTCAACCAGTTGAATTCATTATTGAAAATACCAAAGGTACAGGTCTGGGTACAGTTGATGCTGTTAAGAAATTGATAGAGATAGATAAGGTTCAGGCTATCATTGGTCCAACTTGGGGAGATAGTTATCAGGGAGCAATGCCTATTGCCGAGAAAGCTCAAGTAGTAATGCTCAGCCCAAGTTCGGCAATAGAAACTATCCAAGATAAGTCTACATTTACATATTTCTTTTCAACCTGGTGGCCAGAACAATCGGAAATTAACGCTCTCATCGGCCACATGTCGACATCGGGTATTAAGCGAATATCTTTGGTAAATGATCAGGATCCGTTTGATATCCAGATAGCAGACTTGCTCGAAAGTGAAATAAAAAATAATGGTAAAGCTGTTATTGCGAACCGAAATACCGTCACAACTGGAACAAAAGACTTTAGAACAGTTATAGCAAAGATAAAAAAGGATGCTCCTGATGCTGTCTTCATTCAAGTTACCGACACGAGTTCGATGGGACCATTTATCAGCCAACTCAAAGAACAGGGACTAAATATTAAGGTTTACACTACACCAGACGCAGAAAATACAGATAATATCGCAAAATTTCCGCATGCCTACGACGGAATACTTTATGCTTTTCCAGCTTACGGAGATGATCCTCACTACGCTGAACTAATTCAAAGTTTAAAGACACGATTTGGGTCGGCAGCATCTCAGGGACCATCATTTGTTAACGCTTATAATGCTGCAATAATGCTATTTGAAGTTCTGAAGGGTGGAGCTCGAACTGGCACAGAGATCCGCAATGAGTTAGGCAAGGTAAATATACAAGGCGTAGGTATAGAGAATCTTTCATTCGATACAAATGGTCAGTTGAAAGGAGTGAAGTTTATCATGAAAACAATCTCGAATAATCAATTTTTTGATGTAAAGTAGCATTTAAGATCGGCAAGAAATTGATCTCCTGAACGTCCTTTTGAGTATGGTAGCACTATCCCAAACTCAACCCGCCCAACCTCAAACTGTCCGCTGGGGGCCATCGGATGCACTTCCAGCAGGTATTTGGATCAACAGTAAAGATGGTGATTTTATCCGCTGGAGCGAACTTCAGCCCGAACTCGAACAAAAGCTGCTCAATCAGGTTGGGCAACGAATACCTGTAGAATCCAGGTTGATCGTTAAGGATTTTAACGGCCGTAAAGACTGGATTATGCGTATTCTAAATTCTGCAGGAGAAGAGATTGGATCTGTATGGCTAGGTAATAACCCCGAGAATGGCTGGAAATTTGATGGCCTTATCCGTGTTGGGGAGTCTACTTCTCCAAAAAAATGGGAAGTGTGGCAAACATTTCAACGATTTTCTGATGGAAGCTATCGCCGAGTGTAAATATAACAAAAAAGACCCCATTGAGGTCTTTTTTGTTTGAACTTTTTTGGTTCTTAGTATTTGGATCTTGATTCTTCAACTTTGTGGCTTTATCTCCAAGCCCCAATGATGGCACCGCCGATAACGAGACCAATGAGAACCTGAACTGTATCGATGAGAATGAGCTTCATCGGAGCTTTCTGCCACAAGAGGTGGGAGATATGGAGGGGGAGAGTAAAACCGAGCCAGACGAGGAATCCGAAGAATGCTCCGTCACTTCCGCTCTGCACACCCACAGCAACAATAATGAAGCCGAGAACTGCAAATGAGATAAGGTTAGCAATAAAGTGAACAATGTATGACTTCCAGACACCCTTGGCCTTGGCGGCAGCCATGTCGGCCTCAGAGATTTTTGTGAGAGCCATCCATTCCTTGCCAAAAAGGATAGGTGAGTACCAGAGCGCACCGATTGCAAAACTTACGACAGCGGCAACAATGATGGGCCAAATATTGACTGTATACATATTAATGGTGTTATTCTTTTATATTGCGATCCTACCACGGAGAAATGATTTTGTCATTAGACATAAAGGGGGTACAATGTCGTCATGCAAAAGGGAATTCTTACTACTTTTTTCGTTATTTTAGCCCTGATTGGGGTTGTGATGATTGCCAATTATTCTATTTCCATCCATGCGGTCCCCAATTTAGGTGAATATTTGGCCAGTACTACACCTACTTTTGCCACACAGGCCACTTCTACAGTAACAGAATCAAGAGTGACTCTTGGTGTAGCCACAAGCACAGCATCAACCACAATAAGGATTACTCCAAATATAGTAAAAGAACCCACAATTCCCCTTAAGACCTCCAATAAAAAAATTATTCATGTAATTGTAGCCACAACCACCGAAGCAATGTCTCTTGGTTTGGGTGAACGAGCATCACTTCCTTCAAATTATGGAATGCTTTTTATTTTCGCATCGGCAGGGAAGCCGGGATTTTGGATGAAGGGAATGCAATTTCCCATAGATATAGTGTGGGTGGATGGTTCAAAAAAAGTTGTCGGTATCGCTTCGGATGTTTCAGTACAATCGTATCCTGATCTCTACTTTCCACCAGTTCCCGTCTCATATGTTCTCGAGATCAATTCCGGTGCAGTCAAAAATTTTGGCATTGCTACGGGAACAAAGCTCACTTTTTGAATAAAACTTTTAAATACATCAAAAAAATATTTTTATATTTTTTATTTTTGATAAAATTTCAAAAAACCTCTCCAAAAAATGGCTAAGTGAGGGCTTCTCGCGGAAATATCTATTGCTGAGGTTTACATTGTAAAAAAAATGTAATGAAAAGCTTTTATCCACAAAATATGACTATCAATACGGATGAATGTTGGTAAAATGACTAAACGCACAGCCCGCTTTATACATTTACCAACCCTCATATAAGTCACTCATTATGGAAATACGAATCAAAAAGGCAGACGGAACATTCGAACCGCACAATGCAGACCGCGTTAACCGCTCTATCGAACGCGCATGCGCTGGCCTCATGGATCCTATTGCCATGGTGACTCAGATTGCAACCGAGACCCAGCTGACTCTGTATGATGGCATCACCACCGACGAACTTGACCAGGCCACCATCAATACGGCTGTTCAGAATATCAAGGAAGATCCAGACTATGACCGGGTTGCAACTCGTCTTCTCCTCAAGACTATATATAGAAGGGTTGTTGGTGAATACGACAAGGAAAATGTCGACGACCTCAAGCAAAAGCATCGCGACAGCTTTATAGCATATATTCTCCGTGGTATCAGCGAAAACCGCCTTCACTCAAATATGGCGGCCAAGTTTGACCTCCAGAAGCTTGCAGACGTTCTCGACGTGGAGCGTGACGAGCTCTTTGTCTATGCCGGGCTCGATGGTTTGGTAAACCGCTACTTCCTCAAGAACGACCTACAGCTTCCTTTAGAGACTCCGCAGTACTTCTTTATGCGTCTGGCTATGGGACTTTCTTATAATGAAAAGAACCCTACAGAAGCCGCCAAGAAGTTCTACACCAAGATGTCTCGTCACGAATATATCCCAGGCGGTTCTACCAACCTTGGAGCTGGAACTATTCGTTCTTCACTTTCGAACTGTTTCTTGCTCGAGATCCATGACGACATGAAGCATATCGCCAAGTCGGTTTCTGATGTGCTCCTTCTCTCCAAAGACTCGGGAGGTTTGGGCGTTTCTATTACCAAGCTCCGGGCTGCAGGCTCACCACTCAAGTCAAACTTCGGCGGAACCTCGAGTGGCCCCACTCCTTTTGCCAAGATCATCGACACAGCTATCCGTGCAGTTGTCCGTGGAGGCAAGAAAAAAGGTGCACTTTGTTTCTATATGGAAAACTGGCACCTCGACTTCCCAGAATTCCTCGACTGGAAGCACAACGCCGGTGACGACTATATGCGTATGCGCACAGCCAATACTGCGGTCTTTCTTTCAGATGAGTTTATGAACCGTGTCGAAAAGGGTCAGGACTGGTACATGTTCGACCCAGCTGACACCATGGATCTAAACGAGCTCTATGGTCAGGCCTTCAGCCGTCGTTATGCCGAGTATGTCTCTATGGCAGAACGTGGCGAGATCAGAGCTTTCAAAAAGGTTCCTGCAGCAGAGCAATTTCGCCAGATCCTGGTTTCTATGCAGTCCACATCGCATCCATGGCTAGTCTGGAAGGACACCATCAACAACCGCGCCCTCAACAACAATACTGGTACCATCCACATGTCCAACCTCTGTACCGAGATTTGTCTCCCTCAGGACAAGGATCATATCGCCGTCTGTAACCTCGCATCTTTGAATCTCGCTGCCCACGTCAACAACAAAGAGGTCAACTGGGGTCGTCTCGAAGAGAGTGTCCGTCTCGCCATCCGTCAGCTCGATAACCTCATCGACATCAACGTTCTTTCTATTCCAGAAGCTGCCCGTTCTGACAAAGAAAACCGCGCCATCGGTCTCGGGGTGATGGGATTTGCAGATACCATAGAGCGCCTCGGTATGCCGTACGATAGTGAACATGCTTGGAACTTTGCAGACCGCATCTTCGAATTTGTCAGTTACATGGCCATCGACGAAAGTGCCAACCTCGCCGCAGAGCGTGGTGCATATCCGAACTTTGCCGGCTCCGAATGGTCAAAGGGTCTTGTTCCCATAGACACGATCAAGAAAGTTTCTGCTTCACGCGGCATGGATGTCACTGTAGATGTCACCAGCAAGCATCGTGGACTCAACTGGGACGTTCTCCGCGCCAAGGTCAAAAAGGGTATGCGTAATGCCACTCTTATGGCTGTTGCCCCTAACGCCAACATCGGTCTTGTGGTCGGAACTACTCCAGGTATCGATGCTCGTTTTGCCCAGGTCTTCTCACGCAACAAAATTTCTGGCAAATATCTCGACCTCAACCATAACCTCGTCAAAGACCTCAAGAACATGGGTCTCTGGGAGCAGGTTCGCGAAACTATCATCGAGAACCAGGGTGATATATCAGAGATTCCAGGTATTCCACAGTCACTCAAGGAGATCTACAAGACTTCATTTACCACTTCACCGTACGCATATATCGAGGTCGCCGCTCGAGCACAAAAGTGGGTTGACCAAGCACTTTCACGCAACATGTACCTTGCCACTCGTGACCTCGACGAGACTATGGACATCTATACCACAGCCTGGAAGAAGGGTCTCAAGTCTACTTATTACCTCCACATGAAGCCTCGTCATACAGCAGAACAGTCGACTACAAAAGTTAACAAAGCAGAGAAGCTTGGTCAGAGAGGATTTGGTGCTGTTGCCTCCGCTCGCAAAGAAGGGGAAGCCGCTACAGTTCATGCCCCCGTTGCATCATCTCAGCAGTCAACCGAGTCAGTACCTACTCCGCTTTCAGATATGGAGATTGCCACCATCTCACGTCAAAACTATGTTACCGCTGCGGTTACACATGCAGAGGAACTCATCCAGGAGACTGTAGACGAAGCTGCTGCCAAAGAAGCTATCTCTGTGCCAGCAGTAAAAGGGTTTGCAGCAGTTGCCTCGCCAAACAAAACAGTTCACAACGGGGTAAGACACGAAACAAAGACAGAAGTTAAGGTTGAATCAAAAAACGAAGTAGCCACTGATCCGGTAAAAGCTATGATGGAGAGGTTAGCCAATCATCCAAACATCTCTTCTGCAAAAGGCTTTGCTTCGGTTGCGGCTTCTCCAAAGCCTGCAATATCACCAGAAAAGGTCAAAGAGATGATGGAGAACTTCGGTAAGAAGCCTCAGAACCAGACTCATACACACACTCATGTAGATGGTCCAGAAGATCCAGGTGCAGCCAATATTTGTATTGGGTGTGAGTAGTAATTGAAAATGAGAAAACAAAAAAGATATTGGCTGAGAGTCGGACTAACACTTGCAGTCCTTCATGCGGTAATATTTTTGGCGTATATTTTTGCTTTTTGGCCCGAAATACAACAAGATTTTCAAACACTCATTCCATTAAATTTGTTGGATATTGTGGCTGCTCTTGTTTTTAGTTGGGGCGTGAAGGTTATACAGTCTATTCTCGTATATGTCGTAGATTATAATTCGACACATTTCTTTGATTATTGGTCAATAATGACGAGGGTCGCAGTCCTGTTTGTTCTCGGATCATTACAGTGGTTCGGAATCGGGAGTTATCTTGGATGGTTTTATAATCAGGATGTAAGGAAGTCTTTAACTAAACGAATTCTCGGCTCTTTAATCGGCCGAAACGGGTAGCTTTCTTTTCCGAAACTTCACCTTCCCAATCTTGCTACCACGAGGTACCTCGTCCTCCAATCATTTACAAGTAGGGGGTATGTAGGGAAGATCGTCCTCCCAATAACTCTACAACACTTTTTCACACCATTTATCTTTGCTTCTTAATAGATACTTGATATCATATCCCTACTACAAAATTATTAGCAAATTATTCGCCCTTTATTCACCCTAATTTACCCAACCACCATGCTCATCGGAAAAGCCGCCCCAGAAGATACAAGTTTGCACCCTATCAAGTACAAGTGGGCATATGACCTCTACAACCAGGCAGTTCGCAACACATGGTTTCCTCATGAGATCACCCTCAAGGAAGACCTCGACGACTGGAAGCGTATGACCGACGACGAAAAACATGCCGTTGAGTTTTTGATGTCATTTTTCAACCCTGCAGAGCTTATTGTGAACCGCTCATTGGCTCTGGGAGTCTATCCGTATATCAAATCTCCAGAATGTCACCTCTATCTCGCCAAGCAGATGTGGGAAGAAGCAAACCACTGTGTAGCTTTCGAATACGTCCTCGAAACATTCCCATTTGACCGTGAAAAAGTCTTCCAACACCACCTTAGTGTTCCTTCGATGAAGGCAAAAGAAGACTATATCAACAAGTACATGCGTCGCATGACCGAACAAAGTCTCGATGTTACCACCACAGATGGTAAGAAGGACTTTATTCGTAACCTTGTTGCAACAAACATTGTGATGGAAGGTATCTGGTTCTACTCAGGCTTCATGGTGGTACTTTCGTTCCGCCAGCGCAAGCAGCTTCGCAACTTCGGATCCATGATCAATTGGGTGCTTCGTGATGAAAGTCTTCACCTTCAGTTCGGCATGAACCTTATCCAGAATATTCTTCAAGAAAATCCAGATCTTTTGACTGTGGAGTTTGCCGACGACATCCGTAATATTATTATCGAAGGTGTGGACAGGGAGATCGAGTACAACAAGGATCTTTTTCCAAATGGAATACTCGGACTCAACGCCGAGTATGTTAACCAGTATGTAAAATACGTAGCAGACCGTCGTCTCGAAGAACTTGGCTTTACCAAGTATTACAATGCTACCAACCCTGCAAAGTGGATGTCAGCTGCAACAGATGTGTATGAACTCGTAAATTTCTTTGAAGCCCAAAACACCAGTTACGAAGTAGACTCACATGCCCACGGCAAGAAAAAAGAAGCTCCAAAAGAAACCGGAGTTGCTGAGTAAACGTATCTATTGAAAAGGTAAATTTTGTGTGTTATTGTACTAACGCTGTACCAGACAACCGCGCTTTATAACTTCGGTTACAGAGTGAGGAAAGTCCGAACACCGGCCAGCGTGGCGCAAGCTATGCAGGCAGAAGGGTAGTGGGTAACGCCCACCATGGTAACACCAAGAGGTGCGAACAGAGACGTGTCAGTTGGAAACGGCTGGCAGATCCTTAGGGATTAGCTTGTATGGAAACATATGAGGTGCAACGGCAAAATCCTTACCTCGGTGCAAGGTCGTGCTCTGCAAGGTGCAAACCTTGTGGAGAGAATCGCTTGAGGTGTGTGGTAACACACATCCCAGATAAATGGTTGTCACATTTGGTTTTCGGATCAAATGACAAAATTCGGCTTACGGTATAGCTACATGAAAAAGCACTCCACAACGGGGTGCTTTTTCCGAATCAGCAGATTCGCCTACTGGGTTTTCTCGACATTTGCTATACTGTACGTATTAAAAATAACAGCTCATATTATTTATGAATCCTTCACGACGTTTTGAATCGATTGCATTTTACGCCCTTCTCATTACAGTCATCCTGGTGCCGCTCGCTTTTCTTCCATCCTCCTTTGTTGCACTCGATCTCATCAAAACTATCGTCATTGCATTCGGAACACTTATCGCTGCCATCTCTCTTGGACTGACGATGTATCAAGAGAAAAAACTTGTCTTGCCACCACGTGGTATCACCTGGACAACTCTACTCTTGGTGATTTCTCTTATTGTGTCCGGACTATTGAGTGCCAATGTTTCTCGGGCATTTTTTGGTCAAGGATTTGAGACTGGTACAGTCAGCTTTATTCTCCTTCTTATTGTTGCAGGTTATATCGCTTTCAATGTGGTCAACCGTAGAGTCGAACGTGCAGGACTTCTATATGCTGCATTTGCTGGTACGTATCTGATTTTTGTTCTTTTCCATTTTCTTCGCTTTGTTTTTGGTCCAGGTTTTGCGCAGCTCTCCATCCTTGGTTCACTGGCCTCAACGTTCTTTGGTACATGGTCTAGTCTTGGTGTCTTTTCATTTTTCATTTCTCTTGTTTCTCTCTGCGCCATCATGTTCCTTCCGCTTACAGGAAGAATGAGGATTGCCTATTGGGTTCTTTGCGTAGTGTCTGCATTTGCCGGATTCTTGGTGCATCCTTTTTGGGCACTGATCATCTTCACCGCCTCACTTTTTGCTTTTAGCGCTTATTTGTTCATTACTCATAGAAATCATGCAGGGGAAGGTGTTTCCACATGGAAGAGTCGCATTTCCTGGATCCCTACACTTGGTTTTGTTATCTTCCTTGTTGCACTCATCTGGGGAGGTGGCTTGGCAAATTCACTTGCAAACAGCATGCATGCAGGATATACAGAGCTTGCATTGCCATGGCAGATGACTCTCGACATCGCCTCAGGTGCACTCAAACAAAGTCCACTTTTTGGTGTTGGACCTAACCATTTTGGCCAGGCCTTCCTTACGTACAAGCCACTCCTTATCAACACCACAGATCTCTGGGGAGTAGAATTTGGAAGTGGGGTGGGAACCCTTCCTACATTTGTAGTTAACCAAGGACTTCTTGGAGGTATATTATGGCTTCTTCTCCTCATTTTTCTTGGCATTGCCGGTATAAAAACCATCAGACATCTTCCTGAAAATCCTTACGGTCGCTTTATTACCGTCTCGTCCTTCCTTGCTTCAGCATTCTCGTGGCTCACATTGCTCGCATACACTCCATCCCATGCATTTCTCTTTATTACCTTCGTGATGACTGGTATCTGGCTTGGAGCAGCGACCTATTATGGTCATGTCCACACACTCAAGTTCTCTGCCACAGCAGAAAATAACCCTTCACGCTTTGTGCCGATCGTCACTGGTATTGTAGTGATTGTTCTTATTGTATGGGGTCTTGTTTATGTCAAAAAGACCGTGGCCCTGGCGTACTTTGCTTCGGGTGTAAAGCATCTCACTGTTGAAGGGAATATTCCCACAGCAGAAAAATCATTCGCTACTGCTACAAAGATCGACCCCTCTGATGTCTATTTGCAGGCCCGTTCAGAAGTTGGATTGGCCAAGATCCGACAGCTCGCAGGTTTACTGACTGGTGCAAGTCAGGCTTCTTCAACCCAGATTGCAGCTGAGATTGCTGCCACCCTTGACCAGAGTTTCGGTTATGCAGCGCAAGCCATAGCCCTCAATCCAAACAACTACTACAACCATCTTGCTGCAGGTCGTGTCTCAGAATTGGCCATGACTTTCAAGATTGCAAATTCTTACGAGAGCGCGGTGAGGTCATACACCAACGCAGCCAATCTCAATCCTTACAACCCTTCGCTGTACCTCAACCTGGCCCGCATACACGCAGCACAAGGCAAATACAATGAGGCCTTGCAGGCGATCGGCCTGGCATTACAAGTGAAAGGGAATTACACCGATGCTGCATTTATGGCATCACAGGTTGCAGCAGCTCAGGGTAACATCAAGGACGCTATCACAGCCGCACGGGTAGCCACACAGCTCAGTCCAAACATACCTCTTACGTTCTTCCAGTTGGGAATTCTCCAGTACACAGACAAGGATTATGCAGGTGCCGCAACTTCTCTTGAAAGTGCTGTCAAACTACAAGCTGACTATGCAAATGCACGTTACTTCCTCGGTCTCTCACAGGTGCGTTTGGGCCAGATCGCCGCTGCAACCGCACAGTTCGAAGAGCTCGAAAAATCCAATCCTAACAGTCAGGAAGTCGACTTTATCCTCAAAAATCTCCGCGCAGGCAAGTCACCGTTTGCCGATGCGCAGCCACCGATAACTCCTACACCGGAAAAGCGCTCAACTCTCCCTCTCAAGGATCCCGAACCAAAGTCTTCCAAGACTCCAACATCAGTACGCTAAGCTTGTCCACACTTTGTAAAAAGTCAGAAAAGACGTATCATCAGACACACTCATGGTTAAGAAATGGTTTTCGGCACTGGGCAGAGAAATCCGCGGTCTTCACGAAGCCGCGTATCTCTTGGGCTTTTTTGCCCTTATTTCACAACTTCTCGCACTTGTACGAGACAAGATGCTGGCATTCACATTTGGTGCTGGACACGCGCTCGATGTCTACTACGCTGCATTTCGTATTCCTGACTTGATCTTCGTTTCAGTAGGATCATTGGCTTCAGCCTCTATCCTCCTTCCATACTTTATCGAGCATTTTGAAAAGAACTCCGAGGAAGGGAAGTCATTTACCAATGAGATCTTCACTATTTTCTTTGGTATTCTCATCCTCGTTAGTGCAGTGGCGTTTATTCTTACACCACAGATTATCCCAATTCTTCTTCCAGGCTTTGCACACGATCCAGCTCTTCTTGACCTTATCTTTTCGACACGTATCATGCTTTTGTCGCCGATCTTCCTCGGTCTTTCCAACCTCTTCTCCTCGCTCACTCAGATGCGGCATCGCTTCCTCGTATATGCAGCAAGCCCAGTCCTTTACAATATCGGCATCCTTATTGGTGTAGCAATTCTTTATCCTATCATCGGTATAGCAGGTCTTGCGGTCGGTGTTGCCATCGGAGCCTTCCTCCACATGGGTATCCAACTACCGTTTCTATTTTCTGAAGGTCTTGTGCCGAAGTTTGCTCTCAAAGTACGATGGGGCGCATTTAGACGTATAGCCTTTACGGCCCTCCCCCGCATGGTTACTCTTTCTGCCAACCAGCTTGCCTCCTTCTTTCTTATCTCTCTTGCCTCCCTCATGTCCATCGGTTCTATCTCGGTTTTTACTTTTGCCTTCAATATCCAGGCGGTGCCGCTCACTATCATTGGAGCTAGTTATTCTTCAGCGGTCTTCCCGACACTTTCCAGACTTTTCTATTTGAAGAAGACCCGTGAATTTCTGGAGAAAATGATTGCCTCAGCACAGCACATCATCTTCTGGTCAATGCCGCTCACTGTTCTTTTTATTGTTCTTCGTGCTCAGATCGTCCGCGTAATTCTCGGGGCCGGCAAGTTCGACTGGGCAGACACACGCCTCACAGCGGCGGCTCTCGCCCTCTTTACAGTTTCAACTATTGGCCAAAGTTTGATCGTACTTTTCGTTCGCGCCTTCTATGCAGAAGGCAAGACTCGTCGACCTCTGCTCATCAATGTCCTTGCTGCCGCGGTTATTGCTTCATCTGGTTATTTTCTGGTCAAAGCTTTCTTTGCCTTTCCGATGTTCCAATTCTTCCTCGAATCACTTCTCAAAGTTGAGGGACAGAACGGTACCAGTGTCCTTGTCCTAGGTATAGCATTTTCTATTGGCATCATCGCTAACACAGTTATGCATTGGTGGCTTTTCGAACGCGCCTACCCAGGTTTTACTCGTCCAGTTCTTCGCACACTCTTCCAGACCTTTGGGGCTTCTGTGATCATGGGGTACGCCGCGTACTGGGGACTTCGATTCTTTGCTTTTCTACCACTCGAGAAGGCATGGGGCATTTTCCTTCAAGGATTTTTTGCCGGCATCCTCGGCATTATTGTAGCTATCGGTATTCTTTTGCTTCTCAAAAATAGGGAACTTATCGAGGTTTGGACGACCTTACATAGAAAGATCTGGAAAGCCAAAGTGCCTCCGGCGGAAGTGGAGCATTTGTAGAAAAAGCCTTATTTAGGGCCTTTTTGGTGTTTGGTCGTATTTCAAGAAAGTGGACTTGACAAATAACTAGAGTATGATATACTACTAGTGTCAAGGTAAGGGTAGCTACCGCCTGTGACGGGTTGCCAAGTGGCGATTCTTGGTACATTTAAATGTCAGATCTCAGTTTCGGGCTTTACTGGTGTGCCCTTGTGCGATGATACGACCAGATTCAACAGAAAGACTATACTAAGCAAGCATCCTGGGACGAGTTGCTTAGAGCGCTGTTGAAAGTTGATATCCTGTGCGTTTCCTGATTCTTGACTCATTGTGTCAGGATATGTTCACTTTAGAGAAGTTAGTAATGAATCTTACTGTGATTGAGAAGATTGAATGACTGCGGGCGAGCTCAGAAAGTGAGTAGACCCCAGGCGTATTCCTCGAGATCACAGGACAGTACACAAATCGATGTAGTTGAGATACCTACTTTCCTCGTTTGAGGCTGGGTGCGAGAGGCCACAACATTGTTGTGGAAATGACCCGGATGACACATGTCGTCCAGAAGGCCTAGTGTCCCATAGCGCTGCAACCCTGTTGCAGCGCTTCTTACGTTGTGTGAAATAATCAAGCTGGCCACTTTTCGATCATCAGCAACCTCTTTTCGTTATTTTCGCTATTCGGCAACTCCGCCCAAATCTCTTCTGTAATATATGGCATAAATGGATGCAAAGCTTTGATACTCGTCGTCAAAATATGTAACAAAGTCCACTGAGCTGAAACTCTCGCATCAGCATCTGTGCCATTGACCGCACCCTTACTTTCTTCAATGATCTTGTCTGCAAACGTGTGCCAGAAATAGTGGTACAACTTTTCAGCGGCCAAATAGTAGCGGTAGTTATTCATATCTGACGTGATATCTGTGATTGCTTCATCCAATTCTTTTATACGAGCCTGGTCAACTTCACCTAAGATGGGCTTACTACTCAAGTCAGCACCTTCAATAGAGCTCAAGACAAAGCGTGTAGCATTCCAGATTTTATTTGAAAAAAGTTTATAAGCCTTGATCTTGTCATCACCGACTTTACTATCATTTCCAGGTCCAACAGCTACAACAAGAGACATGCGAACTGCATCAGCTCCGTATTTGGCTATCATCTCGAGTGGCTCAACATTGTTCCCGAGGGATTTGCTGATCTTCTGTCCCTTTGCATCACGAACAAGGCCGTGGAGGTACACAGTCTTAAAGGGTACCTCACCCAAAATATACGTACTCATAAGGATCATGCGAGCCACCCAAAAGAAAAGAATATCCTGACCGGTTTCGAGGATAGTGGTCGGGTGAAATTCTCTATGCTTTGCAAACTCGGTCCCATCGGGCCAACCTAGAGTCGAAAATGTCCACAAACCAGAAGAGAACCAGGTATCGAGAGTGTCCTCGTCTTGAGTCCAACCGCTACCTTGGGGTGCTTCAACGCCAACAAATATTTCATCAGTCTTGTACCATACCGGAATACGATGGCCGTACCAGATCTGGCGTGAAATACACCAGTCACGAAGGTTGTCGATCCAGTTCAAATACACACGTTCGAAACGTTCGGGTACAACAGCAATCTCACCGTTCGTGTTTTCGGACGACTTAACAGCACTAACCATCAGATTCTTAAGTGTTACCTCCTCACCATTACGCTTGAACTTTTTGTTAACGGCTATAAACCACTGAAGTTTCGGCAAAGGCTCAACGATGCCACCCGTTCTTTCTGCAGTTGCAACGTTCTGGTCGATCTCTTCTTCTTTTTCTAGTAAACCTTCGACTTTCAACCATTCCACAACAGCTTCGCGAGCTTCAGTAGTTTTCTTATCTTTGATAGTGAGGGAACCAACGGTCATCTTGCCGTATTCATTGATAACTTGTTTCAAAGGAAGTTCGTGTCTCTGTGCCATTTCCCAGTCGATAATGCTATGCGCTGGCGTTACTCCGAGAGCCCCTGTGCCAAACTCTGGATCTACATGTTCATCTGCAATGACCTTGAGTGTAATCTGCTCACCAGCAAAGGTTGTGCTAAATTCTTTTCCAATATATTTCTCATATCGTGTATCAGATGGGTGAACAGCGATGGCTGTATCTCCAAGCTTGGTCTCGGGACGTGTGGTCGAAATAGTTATGGGGATGTCCTTTGAATACTTGAAAGTGTAAAGTTTTGCCTTGCGTGCCTCATAGACAATCTCATCATCAGAAATAGTAGTCTGACCCTTTGGATCCCAGTTGACCACTCGGTGTCCACGATAAATAAGTCCGTCTTCGTACATCTTCCTGAAAGCGGTACGTACTGCCAAACTCCTTTTTTCATCCAAAGTAAATGCTTCGCGTGACCAGTCTATGGATGCTCCCATTTTCCTAACCTGGGTCACAATAGTGTCATGACTTTTCTTGGCAAAAATATCAATACGTTTGAGGAGTTCTTCGCGACCGAGATCGTGACGTGATTTGTCTTCCTCTTTCTTGATCTGCTTTTCAACCACGGACTGGGTGGCAATGGCAGCATGGTCGGTTCCGGGTATCCAAAGAGCTTTCTTTCCTGTCATACGAGCATAACGAACCATAATGTCCTGAATGGCGAGCATCATAGCAGATCCCATATGCAAAACGCCGGTTACGTTCGGGGGAGGGAGGACAATGGAGAAGGGTTCCACAAATCGGCTGGAGCCGTCAATATTTTTCTGATCCCTTGGTAAGTTGTCGGGATTGAAAAAACCGCTCTTTTCCCATGTTTCGTATATGCGGTCTTCAGTAGTGCCCGGATTGTAGGGCTTGAGGAACTTGTCGTTCATAAGAATCACATAATAGCAGGAAAATGGCTCTAAATGAAGAATGTAAAGGAGCTTGACGACGGCCCGTAAATACGTACCCTATGAATAAACCTTCTTTTCATGAATGCGATCATTATTGACCAACTCACCAGAAACAATAAAGCTGGCGAGCCGTACGTTGTCCGCCTCGTCAAAGTAGGCGAAAAGTACTACGAATGCGAGTTCGCCAAGCCTGAAGAACTCACTGTTCCCATCAAAGTCAGGCTTTTGTCCCTCCTCGCTGACGAGGAGATGGATCCTCGTTTCGAGGAAGCCGTCCAACATGCCGAGAAACATGGACGATGGGAAGCGCCGTAAAAGTTTCCAAATGAACACGGGCCAGGCTACAGAGTCTGGCTTTTTTATTGGTAAAAACCACATTTTCTGCTATATTCATCACACCTTTATGAACCTAAGTAGCATACGAAACTTCTCTATCATCGCCCACATCGACCACGGCAAGTCGACTCTGGCTGACCGCCTGCTCGAGATTACGGGCACAATCGAAAAGAGAAAGATGCAGGAGCAAGTTCTCGACTCTATGGAATTGGAACGTGAGCGCGGCATTACTATCAAAATGCAGCCCGTGAGAATGGGTTGGACTTCAAAAAACGACGGTCAAAAATACTCACTGAACCTCATCGATACACCCGGCCACATCGACTTCTCCTATGAGGTTTCTCGATCTCTGCGCGCTGTTGAAGGTTCTATCCTCCTCGTTGATGCTACACAAGGTGTGCAAGCGCAGACGCTCACGACTTTAAATATGGCCAGGGAAGCTGGGCTCGTAATTATCCCAACGGTCAGCAAGATCGATTCACCACTAGCGCGAACCGATGAAGTTATCACCGAAGTCAGTCAGTTGCTCAATTGTGATCCGAGTACAGTTATCAAAGTGTCAGGAAAAACTGGAGAGGGTGTTGAACATCTACTTGAGGAGATCATTCGACGCGTTCCTGCACCAAAAGAAGAAATCGCAGAGGATAATAAAGGCAATGTGGCGGTTCCAACTGAATTCCGATCAGTCATCTTTGATTTTCAGTATTCAAATCATACTGGTGTGATTGTGTATGTCCGTGTTATGAATGGTTCTGCGAGCCGGCACGACAAACTTATATTTAAAATAGCGGAGAAGACGTTTGAAGCAATCGAGATCGGCATATTTGCACCCGACAATACCCCGGTGGAAGCTTTGGGTGTTGGTGAAATCGGTTATATAGTCACGGGAATTAAGGAGCCAGGTATTGCCTTTGTTGGTGACACCATATCCAACGTTCGTGACGTCTACAAGCCTCTACCAGGCTTCAAGAGCCCTCGTCCAGTAGTCTGGGCTTCTATCTATCCAGAAAGTCAGGATGATCTACCACTTTTGCGTCAGGCACTTGCACGTATGCGCTTGTCGGACTCCGCTTTTTCATTCGAAGAAGAGTCTTCTGGCACATTGGGCAAAGGATATCGTTGCGGATTTCTCGGCATGCTCCACATGGAAATCGTGACCGAGCGTCTCCGTCGTGAATTTAGCCTGAACTTGGTTGTGACCATCCCGAGTATTACATACAATGTAGAGTCAAAAGATGGCAAGAAGTCCATTGTATATTCTCCGGCATTATTTCCAGAAGACAACGACGTCAAGCAGGTATCCGAACCTATTGTGACCCTAAAGATAATTACACCACCAGCGTATTTGAGTGGGCTAATGAAACTTCTCTATGATCATGAGGGTGAAGTGCTAGCTACAGAAAACTTTGGGGACAACCGTACTATGATCACCCTTGGCATGCCACTTCGCGAACTTATGAGAAACTTTTTTGATGAAGCCAAGAGCGTTTCATCAGGCTACGCCTCTATTTCATATGACATCACTGACGAACGTGTAGCCGATGTGGTGCGCATGGACATACTCGTTGCAGACGAACCAGTTCCAGCATTTTGTCGTGTGGTTTCGCGCCGTAGAGTTGAAATAGAGGCAGAATCAATGGTTGATAAGCTTGAAAAAATCCTTCCTCGTGAACTTTTTACATATAAAATACAGGCCAAGGCTTTTGGACGAATCATTTCGTCTCGCTCGGTTTCAGGTAAAAAGAAAGATGCTGCAGGAACCTTGTCAGGTGGCGATATTACTCGAAAAATGAAGCTTCGTGAGAAGCAGAAGGAAGGCCGTGCGCGTCTAAAGGAACATGGAAGTGTGATCATTCCACAGGAAGCATTCGTAAAAATGATGAGGAGTGACTAAAATCTCGAGATTGCAGGGAAGTACAGGAGGATCATGCTCACGATAATGAGGATACCTATAACAACCATGACGCCCTTAAAAGCTTTTTGAGTTTTGTGGTGAAATAACATAACGGATCAAGTATACTGTAAGGCATGAAATACGGCAATCGTTCTCCTTGGAAAAAATATGTTACCTCGCCGATAACTCTTGCACTTCTTATTATTATCTTGGTGGTACTTGTACGAGCTACCTCAAATATTAGTCACAAAGCCGAGCTTGGTGCTGCCAAGCTTGCCCAAGCACAGGCCGAGTATCAAAAATTAGAGGACCGTCAGGCCGACCTTTCGACCAAAGTCACTCATCTGTCCAGCGAAGACGGTCTCGAATCCGAAATCCGAGCAAAATTTAGAGCTGTAAAAGAAGGTGAGTCTGTGGCCGTGATCGTCGACGACCAACAAGCAGCAGTGGTGGAGGCAACTAGTACAGTGAAGGTGGGGTGGTGGAAGAAATTTATGGGCTTTTTTGGTCTTTGATTTTTGGGTATTATTTGGTTCTTGGCATCTTTGGATCTTTTTTTGATAAGCGGGTATGGTTTAGTGGTAGAACGCGACCTTCCCAAGGTTGAGACGCGAGTTCGATTCTCGCTACCCGCACAAATTTAGTTACACACTAGCATTTAGTCCTAAAGCTTTCCTCTTACCGTCACCATCAATTCTTCTTCGTTCGTAAAGGGAAAAGCCTTTATCCCAATACTTTCGGCCGCTTTATTATTCTTTTCCTGATCATCAAAAAATAGTACCTCCTCAGGCTTCATATTATTTTCATCGAGCACTATCTGCCACGCACGCACATCCGGCTTCACAAAACCGGTTTGCCAAGAAAAATAAGCCTTATCAACGACTTCGTGCATCCAAGGATAATGACCGTAGTAGTCAGCCCTTTCTTTGAAATTGTTCGAGAGGACAAAGACTTTCACACCCTTTGCCTTGAGTTCGCGAGCAAAGTCAATCATTTTTTCTGACGGAGTTTCTGCTTTGAACCAATAATCCCAAAATTCTTGTTCAGTAAGATGAATGTTCCATTTGCTCAATACTGGCTCCCAATAGGTAAATGCGGGCAAAGCACCTGGCATTCTGACCTTATCCATTATCTGTGAAAGTTCAGGGATAAATTCCTTAACAGGCACATCAAAATCGGCCTGAAACCGTTCGCTCAGTTTCGGGCTTTGAATAAATATGCCATTTAGATCAAAAATGACGGCTTTGATCATACCCTAGAGTCCGAGAGATGCTCGAACCTTTTTTTCGTCGAACCCAATAATAGCTTCACCTCCGATATCGATAACTGGCACACCCATCTGACCGGTCTTTTCGATCATTTCCTTGCGCTTGTCGAGATCTGCTGCCACATTGTGTTCAGTAAAGGCAACGTTATTTTCCTTAAAAAAGTTCTTGGCCATATTGCAATACACACAGGTCGGAGTCGAGTAAATGGTGACGTTTTTCATTGAATTAAAATTTAACTAGCCTAATAAATAACGACAGACAACGAGACAAGTAACAGGTAGTAATTACGAGTAATTATCAACGCGACGATTAGTATAGCACTCTCATATGATATAATTCAACATCATGGAGAACATGCACTTCTTTCCGGCTATTGCGGAATATCTTAGGACAATCATCGTCAATGGCGGATACGCTATTCTCTTTATCACCACTTTCTTGGAGGGTCTACCTCTCATTGGCATGGCCATTCCTGGTCATGTCGCTATTATATTGGCTGGTTTTCTTGCCAAGATTGGAACTCTCAATCTATTCTGGGTTATGTCCATCTCCACTCTTGGTGCAGTCCTCGGAGACTTCATGGGATTTTATCTAGGCCGTAAGTACGGCCTGTCACTCATCGACCGACTTCGTCCATATTTCTTTATCCGTAATGAACATATCGAAAAAACGCAAAGTCTTTTGGCTCGACACACCGGGAAGGCGATGATCTTGGGTAGGTTCAATCCTGTTACTCGCGCTTTGATGCCATTTTTGGTTGGAACCAATCAGACCACTACAGGCAAGTTTTGGTTTTTCAATATTATCGGGGGCCTAAGCTGGGTGATTATCTCCGTAGGTGTTGGATACGTTTTCGGTGCAAGCTACCATGTGGCCGTAGGAGTCCTTGGAAAATTCGTGGTGGTGGCCCTCATTGTGATTGCTCTTATTATTTGGGGATATCGTTTCGTTAATCTACGTTTTCATGCTTTTGCAAAATATGAGATCTTCACCCTCATCATCAACGTGGCCGCATTGCTGGTCTTGGCACGAATGATCCAGGACGCTGTTTCACCACATTCCTTTTTTACAGGCTTCGATGTGTGGGTAAGTCTATTTGTTGCTCAACACGCCCCATTGTTCTGGGTCCATGTTGCTGATTGGGTAAGTAAAATATTTAGTTCTGAAGGCTTGATGGTAATAGGTGGCCTCCTCAGTCTCTGGCTCCTCTGGACCAAGAAATGGCGTCGCGCAGCCCTGACTATCCTTTCAATAGGTTCGACGGCTGTTGCACTGAGTCTCCTCAAAGACTACTTTGTTCGTGCTCGTCCCGAGAATGCCTATGAACTTATTACCAGCTACAGTTTCCCCAGTGGCCATGCCAGTCTTGCAGCTGCATTTTTTGTCGTAGTGGCATACCTCGTAGTGCCACGCATCAATTCATGGATAAAAAGGGAATTGGTCGTGGTTGCCTGCGTATTTCTCATAGCCTTAGTAGGTATCTCTCGTATCATTCTCAACGTTCACTGGGCTTCTGATGTCATCGCCGGTTGGGCTTTGGGAACATTCCTGGCTACAGCATCTATATTGTTTGTAAGATACGCATCCGCGATTGTGAAGAAGAAGAGGTAAGGAAAAGGCCTTTACAACTCATTATTTTTGAGGTAATTTCATTTTAGGCCAAGTCATCCAAACCTGTTGTTTGGTGTAAAAACTTGGAGACAAAACGCTACAAAGGAGGTAGCACGTGGTAGTTATTTTTCCCGTAGCCGCTGATCTAGACTACAAAACTCACCCCAAAAAACATGTTGTCATTGGCGAAGAAACGAAAATCGCCTGCGACCGTGCGATGGATCTCTCCCAAAAACCTGAGCTTTTTGGAAACACCCGGATAGTCATTACGGCCGGCAGTACACAAACAAAATGCGGTCGGGTATGGATGGCATCCATGATGCGAGATTACATCGAAAAGGCTGGGCCTTCCAGACAATCATGCCTTGTTGAAGTGCGGCAAGCCGATGAATTCACTACGTGGGGAGAAATGCGTGAGCTCACGACGTGGATCAAGCAGCGAAGAACTTACCGTGAAATTTCTGAACTCGCATTGGTGGTCAAGTGGTGGCACGCGCCTCGAGCCAAGTTTCTCTGCGATTACTGGCTCAAGCGACAAGGTATTGAGAACCTACCTGTCACCGTTACCAAATGTCCGAGTTTCTCCAGGTGTCCAACGATCGCCAAAGAATACCTTGGGGCATGGCCCAAAAACTTACTTCGTGTCGCCCTAAACAGGTGACGCTTTTTTATTTAACAGAAGTGATCAAACTTGTACCGGTCATTCCCTTAGGAATCTTCAATCCAAGAAGCGTAAGAATCGTTGGGGCTACATCTGGAAGCTCACCATTTCTAACAGACCTCTCGGTATTTGTGATAATACATGGCACCAAATTGGTTGTATGCGCGGTGTGTTTGGTACCTGTGACCGGATCTATATTTACTTCAGCATTTCCATGATCAGCAATGATAACAGCCACTCCACCTTTTTGTTCGAGGGTCTCGATCACTCTTTTTAGTTGAGTGTCTACTGTTTCGATAGCTTTGATAATGGCTGGGACATTGGCTGTATGACCAACCATGTCAGGATTGGCAAAGTTAATAAAAATAAAATCTGTGCCCTTTTTGATCTCCTCCAGTGCTGCGTCGGCGATACCTTCGGCACGCATTTCCGGAGCTTCGTCGTGAGTCTTTATATCTTTACGTGAAGGAAGCATAATGTCATTTTCTCCTTCATGTGCCTTTTCCTGACCACCATTTAGGAAATATGTTGCGTGTGGGAATTTTTCGGTTTCAGTTATGCGCGCTTGCAACAAACCAGCCAAGGATATTTCCCTCCCAAGCGTTGTCTCGAATCTCGAAGGAGGGAAGGCTACTATTGCAGCAGAATCATTACTATACTCAGTGAGGGTTACAAACTTAATATTATCTGAATCTTGTTTGAGTAATATTTTATTGGTGAGCATCTTGGCGCGGTCCGATCGAAAATTGAAAAAGAGGACTGCATCATTTTTGGAAATAGCACAGCCGGTTCCATGAAGAGTAGTGCACACAACGGGCTCAAGTAGTTCGTCATTTTTACCCGATTTATATTGACCTTCCAAATATTCAGAAGGTCGGATCTCACAGAGGTTGCCTTTACATTCGAAGAGAGCACTTTCGGTCTTGGCGAGTCGATCCCAATTGTTATCACGATCCATGGCATAGAAGCGGCCGGAAATACTGGCAATAAAGAAGTTTGGACCAAGTTCTGCAATGAGAGCTTCAAGTCCTTTGAGGTAAGTAGCGCCACTTTGGGGAGGTGTGTCTCGACCATCAGTAAAAACATGGATGGCAACTTTTTTCATTCCTGCCTTTTTTGCAAGGCGCAGGAAAGCAAACAGGTGGTTTTGATGACTGTGTACACCTCCCGGACTTACCAGACCTTGTACATGAAGAATCGAGTTATATTTCCTGACATGATCAAAAAGCTCCTGAAATGCTGTAATGGAAGCAAAACTTTCATCCTCAATGGATTTGTCGATACGCACAAGATCTGTATCTGCTGGACGACCGGCCCCAATGGTCATATGACAGACCTCACTATTACCCATCTGACCTTCAGGCAGACCAACGGCATTTCCCGAAGCTTTGAGGAGAGAATGAGGGTACTTGGCCCAAAGTGAGTCGAAGAAAGGCTTTTTTGCGGCAGCTATGGCGTTGTCCTTGAGATCCTCACGATAGCCCCAGCCATCGAGGACTATCAGCATGACGGGGGATTGGGGTGGGCGAGAAGTTTTTGCTGATTTTAGCGAATTTTTCATAGAAAGAGATTTTAACATAAAATAGGGACACTCAGAAATAGCTGTTTTTTAACAGGAACCACTTAGCGGGGAGCAGTGCCGCCGATTGCGGGGGGGGTGAGTACTTCGCTTCGAAACACCCCCCCGTTGTGAATCTTGCTACCACGAGGTATCTCGTCCTATAATTATTTACGACCCCCCCCGTTTCAAAGTGAACACCTGTCTCCTGTTCCCACAAAAACGTGCACTTTCCCCACTTTTTAGTTTATTACTATTTTGGTTTTTATTTTTTGATTTATTATTATTTTTTGTATCATCCTTCACCCATGATCACAAACATAAAAGGCCTACTAGAATTCTTTATACTTACAATTATTAAAAATGAGCCACAGTATGGCCTTGAAATCCTTGAGCGACTCAAGTCTGCAGATATCCAAGCTCATGAAGGCACCGTTTATCCACTTCTTAGAAAATTAAAGTTAAGCAAACAGGTCGAAACCTATACCGGTGAATCAGATGTCGGTCCTGTTAGGAAGTATTATGATCTTACAGTGCTAGGTAAAAAACGCCTCGAGGAACTAAATAATGAATGGAAGAAACTTGACCAGATTGTTCACAAGCTTCGCAAGCCTCCATATAAAAATCGATAATAGATAGCTTCTTGAAAAGAAGTGCAAAACAAGTATACTGACATTACTTCCATGTTGTGCACCAACTCTATCAGCACCTGGTCAGGATTCTCAGCTTCTCGCAGTTACAACGAGCGGCTTTGCTAAACAACTCATATTGACCAATTTCTGCAAAGCCGCCTCAACCGCGGCTTATTTATTGCGTTTAGATTTATTATATTTACTACCATCACTGACATGCAGAAATTCAAAAGATACTATGACGCCCTCCATTACCTGGAGAACCTATCCAACCTTCCACTAAAGGGCCATTATATGAGTGAGAAGAATCGCCTCAGTTTTTGGCTCAAACGCACACGCTATTTTCTGGATTTGGCAGGCAGCCCAGACAAAGGCATGAAAATTATTCATGTGACGGGCACGGCTGGAAAAGGCAGTGTTTCCAATCTGCTACATAACATCCTTATGGCAGATGGCAAAAAAGTTGGATCCTTTACTTCGCCTTTTGTGAGTTCGACTATTGAAAAAATCCGAGTAAATGATCTATACATTGACGCAGATCGCTTTGCCCAGATTATTGAGAGGTTTATTCCGCTTATTGATCATGCGTATACTCATAGTCCCTATGGCCAGCCCTCTTTTTTTGAAATATTTTTTGCTATTGCTCTTACATATTTCAAGGAAGAAAAATGTGACTGGGTGGTTCTCGAGGTTGGCTTGGGAGGTCGACATGACGCCACAAACGTGATCAGAAATCCAAAAGCAACAGTAATAACCGGTATCGATTATGATCACATGAGCATTATCGGCAAAACACTCAACAAAATTGCCTATGAAAAGGCCGGAATTATAAAAAGTGGATCCACTTTCTTTACCGGAGAACATCGTCCCAAACTTCAAAAAATGTTCAAGGAAATATGCGTCGAAAAAGGTGTTCCTTATGTTCAAGTGAAATACGGCACTAATTTTGAGGAAAATAATAAACGCCTAGCAGCGACTATTACACGATCAATCGGTGTAACTGAAGATGCAATCCAAAAGGGAATAAATGGACCAAAACTTCCAGCAAGATTTGAAGTCATGCAATCCGAACCATTGGTGGTCATCGACGGTGCCCATAATCCTATCAAAATGAAAAGTACTGCTTACAATCTCAAAAAACTGAACTACAATAGACTACACCTTGTTATAGGGATTGCAGAAGGTAAAGATTACTCTGAAATTCTAAAGGAGATCATCCCGCTGGCTGACAGCATTCAGTTTACTCGCTTTCAGGGTGGTAAGGATCGCAAATGTGCACATCCAAATGATTTACTGGCAATATCACAAAAATATCTTAAAAAGGGGGTCAAAAGTGAGATTTTTCTTCATCCAAAAATGGCACTTGATAAGGCTTTAGCTCTGGCAAACGAAAAAGATGGCGCAAAAGATCTAGTTTTAGTGACTGGCTCGTTCTTTCTGGCTGGGGAGTTGCGTAAACACTGGATTTCAGAGGAGAAAATCCTGACAAATAGGAGAATGAAGTGATCCTACCTCTACAATTCATCTGCAACACAACCCCCAAAAGGGGGTCGTGTGCCATAGGGTAGGTTACTCACTTGGGAGACGGGAGATTCCGAAAGTAATAGGTGGGGCCGAGGGTCTACCGGGAGGGGTAGAACCACTATTTTGGCTCCTAAAATTTATAGTTAAGGATCTCCGCCTGACTAAGTAAATGAACCTAGTATCAGTTTACTCCTATCACAGTTTCAGTCAAATCCTAAATGTAAATAATTCAGTGCACAACCTGTGTACAATACGCAAAATAGAGGGGATAAAATTTTATCCCACAAATATGATGCGATATACAAGCTGTGCAGTAAGAAATTGAGGTGTAGACTAAGCGGTTTTAAACACCTTTAGAAGTAGTTTAAGAGAAACTATTTTTTCATCTTGAATGCACCTTTTCCTGGATACAAGGCCTTCTTTCCGAGCATTTCTTCAATCCTCAAAAGCTGGTTATATTTTGCTACGCGGTCTGTACGAGAGAGTGAACCAGTCTTGATCTGACCTACGCCCGATCCTACGGCAAAATCGGCGATAGTAGTGTCTTCGGTCTCACCGGAGCGGTGTGACATGATAGAAGTGTATCCGGCTTTCTTGGCAAGATTGATGGCGTCGATAGTTTCGGAGATAGTTCCGATCTGATTGACCTTGATAAGGATAGAATTACCCACACCCATCTCGATGCCTCGTGCAAGACGTTCGATATTGGTAACAAACAAATCATCACCGACGAGCTGAACCTTTTTGCCCAACTTGTCAGTAAGCAGTTTGTATCCATCCCAATCATCTTCGGAAAGACCATCTTCGATAGAAATAATAGGGTACTTGGCGCAGAGCTCAGCATACCAGTCAACCATCTCTTGTGAAGTTAGATTTTTGCCATCGCGAACGAGTTCGTATTTACCTTCCTTATATAGTTCAGTTGCAGCCACGTCGAGAGCGATGGAGATATCCTTACCTGGAGTGTATCCGGCGAGAGTGATAGCCTCAACAACTGCTTCGAGAGCAGCTTCATTGGAAGGAAGAGCTGGAGCAAAACCCCCCTCATCACCAACCGTAGTTGCCAAACCTCTCTTGTGAAGAATCTTTTTGAGGGCATGGAAGACTTCGGCACCTGCACGCAACGCTTCTTTGAATGACTTTGACCCTGTAGGAACGACCATGATCTCCTGAATATCAGCAGAATTCTCGGCATGTTTACCACCATTGATAATATTCATCATCGGAACAGGAAGCTGAATAGGGTTTTTGGTCTTGGAAATCTTATTGAGGTACACATACAAAGGCTTCTTGGAACTCTTTGCAACAGCATGTGCGAAGGCCATGGACACGCCGAGGATGGCATTGGCTCCGAGCTTGCCTTTGTTTGCACTACCGTCGAGAGCGATGAGTCTCTGGTCGAGTGAACGCTGATCAAATCCCTTACCTTTGATAGCCTTGAGGATGACTGTATTCACGTTCTTTACGGCTTTCTGAACACCTTTGCCACCATAGCGCTTGTCGCCATCACGAAGCTCTACAGCCTCGTGACTACCAGTAGAAGCACCACTTGGAACTGCGGCGCGACCAAAAGAACCATCTGAAAGAGTAAGGTCGACCTCCACTGTAGGATTACCTCGTGAATCCAGTATCTCGCGTGCCGAAACTGATTTGATTTTATGCATTGCTGTGCGGGCGTTAAATATGATAATTACGGATGGGTATTGTAGCAGAAAAGAGTTAGTTTATGAAAGGGAACTGCGGAAAATAAAAAACGCTCCAATGAATAGAGAAAATAAAAAAACCGAGCAGAGCTTAGCAAGCTTCTGTTCGGAGGAGTTTAAGAATGCGTTTCCTTGACCGAATACGTCTCGGGTGATGAGTCAACACATACTCGATCACTAAAGCATCGAACTCGTCTGTATTCGTGCGTCTGCGGATAAAGGACGCCGGCCAGCCATCTTTTCGCATTTTTTTGCGTTCATGGCGCACCACAAGCTGGACGAATCTTCCCACGCGCCGTACGAAGGAACTTGAGGCTTTGGTGTAGTTCCAGGCATTGAATTTTCGCAACCCTTTGAGCCTGAATTGTAGCCGGTGCCGCAATTCATGAACCGCTATAATCAGCGCAAATCGAGACATTGTCATCTTCGATCGCCCATCACAAGGAAGTTCACAAACACTTCGTTGCCAACTTTCATGGAGCCCTGGCACAAAGATGGCAAAGTGTTCTCGATGCCCGCCTCCAGGTTTGCTGTATTGCGCATCGAATCCACCCCGGTGTTGTACCCGACACATCTCAATTCTGGCTGGTTTGGCCGGAAAGAGGAGTGTGTCGAGTGTGGCTAGATGAGTAAATATTGCAACCGAAAGACTGACGTCCTTTTTATGGAAACCTTTTGCAGTCAGGCTTTTTCTGAAGCCTTCTGCATGTTCTTTAATTGTTTTCATTCAAACTGCCACGAACATACCACTAAATAATGGATATGTCAATGACGCCACAGCTCTATCTCGTATCCCGTATCGTGAGTGCCGGCCACAAGCCGAGCAAACAAACAACTCCGATAATCACAAACAAAAATTGATGAGTTGTGAAATAGAGACCGGCTCCAGTAATGAGCGGTGCAATAATATATGAGAGTGGACGGGTAATACGGAATCCACCGAGAACTGCGGTGTCGCGTGAAGAAACTGTCTTGAAGAAATACGTCTCAAGCATGATCTCAGCTGCGGCGGCACCGACACGAGTGGCAAAGAGACCTACTGACCACATGACCACACTTGGGACTGTCAGGAAGGAAAGGGCAATAGTGGCCACACCCATAATCCCAAAACCTATAGCCATGATTTCTTTTTCACCATATTTGGTATCGGCAATCTTGCCGAGAGGGTATTGGATGAGTGCAAACGGAATGAGCATGACAGTGAAAACAATGCCGATCTCCTCCCAAGAAAGTCCGATAGTTTGATGGAGATATATGGGGCAATACACAACCATCCAGGCATAAAAAACTTGGAGAATGCTATTGGCCACAAAAATCTTCACCCAATCCTTTTTACTAAAAATAAGCTTGATGAGTTGCCAGGGAGACGGATGACTGTAGTGTGGATCCTTGAACTTGGGAAAATTGCGGTGAATGAGGTAGAGGAGCGGGAAAAGCATGGCCAGAGCAATGACATAGGTATTGCGATAGTTGTCAGTACCATTGATGATCATGCTCGCAATGAGCGGTGCCAGTACCCACGAGAAATTGATCGAGGTCATGTAGATAGCTCTCACCGTACCTACTTTCTGTTCATCCGTATTCACCTGAAGAAAGACATCGAGACTCAAGGCAATGAGAGCCACAATGGCGGACTGCATGATGAAAAGAAAGGCAATGGTCGACGCTGTATCAGAAACTACCAGTCCGAACATGAGTGCAATCTGAATACAGATAAGGAGAATCGCGGTGGTGTAATTGCCTACATGCCTGATAAGTACGGGAACAATAAGAAATCCGAGAATAGAAACTGCTGCGCCAAGCATGTAGATGAGACCCACCGTCTGCTCATTGACGAAAAGACTTAAGAAACTAGAGTTAGAGTAAATCGGCACCGCGACATGAATCGTGTAAATGAATCCCAGTATGGCGATGGTATAGAGAGCGTGGGTTCGCGTCGGAAGACGGTGCTGCATGTCTACTAGTATAGCAGGAGTAACTACATCCATAGGTGTGGATGGACCAGTAAGGGGCTATATGATTAGTTACCTTGACAAAAACGTCTATAATATGTAATTTAAAATAAACAATCAACCAAGGAAAACTATGCTCATGCTCGACTACAGCAAAAAAGTCTTGCACATTGGTATTTGCTCAAACCAAACCAAAGAGGAAGGTGTGACAGTTCACCAGGGACTAATCTTTAGCCCTCCCGCAGTGTTCAGTAAGGTCAACACGCATGCCGAAGACATATTTGCTGAATTTTTCCTTCCCCAGCATCAGTATCGGCTCACCTGCCTGATAACTGAAATGGGGCCAGGCGAACTGGTCAGGGTCTTCGATAAGAAAATCGGTGTCATACACTCTCTTACGATTGGTGGCATGGTTGCCCCATTTGCTGTTCAGCCTGCCAAACTGGAGAGGTTGTGGAACCTGGTAACTACAAAACAACACAAACTGGTCACGTCCCGCGAAAAGAAAGCTTTCGCCAATCAACAAATCTCGGGAGTCAAAGTCGTAAATTAATTGGTTTCGTGGGCTAGAGGCTGTTCACATGCGTGACAGTCTTTTTTTAATAGGACAACAAATAATTTCACAACAAACTCTCTGCTTGTACCTTAACTTTAACTGACTGCGATAGACCTCGAAGCTTGGCTACAAGCGCTCCGTCTGGCCACATATCTTTATCAACCTTGAGTAATCCGTGAATAACAGACTTGCCTCGAACGGTGGAAGTGAAGGCTGGGAATATATCTACTTCATAAGGCATGAGTTCTGCCTGAACAGCGGCCATTTCTTCGGAAATCTTTTTCTTGTCACCTTCGAGGGTAATTTTTATGAGAACTGAAAATGGTGGATACCCAAATTGCTTACGGTCATCGAGAGTAGTGCGATAGAAGTCGCTGAGGTTACCTTTGAGCCCAAAGTCAAAAACTTTTTCTTCGGGTCTGCGCGTCTGTATGAGAATGTTTCGCACAGCAATATTGCGCAAACGAACCAGAGTGTACATTATTTTTTCCTGAATGCGAAAATCCGGCAGAGCAAAAAGGGAATCGAGAGAAGCGATAGCCACATGCTCGATCTTGTCATGGAGATGAAGCAGGGCCATCTCAGTACCAAGAAGGATGGTACCGGGCTTGGATCGAAAAACTTGCAAAGCCTTTGAGATCATCAAAGGGGTAGTGGTGGTGTCAGCATCAATCTGGACAATATCTGTGCCTGGAAATTTTACCTTGAGTTCCTCTGCTACACGGTCTATACCGATCCCGAGCGGAGTAAGTCTCCAACTTCCACAGTTCACACAGACTTCTTCGGCACTACGACGTTCGCCACATTTGTGACACATAAAGAAGTTTTTTCCAGTCTCCTTGGAGGTATGGAGAACTACTGGCGCCGAGCAGTTCTTGCAAGTAACAATGGTTTCGCAGTCATCACAAACAGTCGTTGGAGACGATCCGCGACGAGTGGCTAGAATAAAGAGGTGCGTATTTTCATCACGGTTGTGTCTGATGACCTCTTCGAGTTCAGGCGAAATAATCCGGAAATTCTTTTCAGATGATTTGTACTCGCGCATATCGACAAGCGTATCTTTTGCACTAGAAATGGAACGCCACTTGAAAGGTGACGCCTCTGATATTTCATGAGTCTCCAGCCTATACAAAGTTTCGGTTCGGAGAATACTATCTGCAAGATATAATGTCTGCTTCTGTTTGCGCACAATAGTTTCGATCGCATGACGACCATCGATATATGGCGCACGCTGTGAGATCCAGCCTCGGCCATTTTCCCGTTCGATAATAACTGTTTCAATATCATTTCGTGGAAGAATAGAAAATGAGCTTGTGGCAATGACTACCAGTGGATGGTCAGTTGTTGCAATCTTCTGCCAGGTATCAATGATCTTCTTTTTGGTGAGTCCGCTATTGAGAAAGAAAATATAGTCTTCAATACCTTTTTCGAGGGCAGTGACAAAATTATTTCCGTCTTCAATAGTCGGAACATACATGACAATAGATTTCTTCCGTGCAAACTCCTGACGGATGAGACTGCGCCACGAACTGATACGGTCAGCATCATCTCCTTGAATAGCATAGGTCTCATCGAGTGATACCGAAGGTAGAGGTGAGCCAAATATAGTCTTGGGACCACCAGCAGGCTCTATCTTTTCTACGCTCTGTATCAAATCATCAGATGTGAGACTATCGATCACCGACCCGGTAGTTGTCGCATAATAGTCTGCCAAGATTTTGCATGACTCGACAAAAGAAGCGGGGAAGAACTCGACAGCTTTTATTTTGCGCAGCTTTCGGATCTCAAACGGGGCTTTTTTGATATCACCCTTAAGATCACTTGCAGACTGGGTGGCAACAACAATGGCGGGGATCGATCGTGATTTTATGGGAACAGATACAACGGCGCCTACAGGTACGTCGGACGCAGTGAAATAGGAGAGCGTCTCAAAAATACGGATCTTGGAGAGGGGAATGACTGTAATGATATTCACGCCTTATTTATACCTTATTTGAGCCATTTTATAAGGGGGTTGACAAAACAATTATGTGGTGATAAGGTATTCCATAAGCAAGTCACTCCGGTTAACCACCAGTCAGTGGAGTAGGCTTGTGATCATGGTAAAATGAAGGTTCAACGGTTCAAAAGTTCCGTGGTTCCAAGGTTCAGTAGTTCCTTAAGTCGTCGCGGCAACTTGGATGTCAACAGCAACAGTGATCGAGGGAGATTCGTCTTCCTTAACACGACTCTGCACATCCAGTGACGCCCGCGATCAATCGTGGCCCGCGCACCGGAGCGCTTAGCTCATTGCGGGCCCACGGGCAAACAAAAATGGGTAGTTGACCAAGTGTTAATTCAACTGCTCATACCCAACAATAGTACTCGACATCTTCACATTGTCGTCGGGGAAAGTTGGTTCGGTCATCCCACCAAATTGCTCAAACGGGAAGTAGCTGCGCCACTGGTCAGTCGACCTTTGTACCGCGTAAACGCAGGCATACAGTTTCAGGAGGCCTGAAGAACTCACTGAAATACACATTCACAGGCGTGCCTTGACTTCGGTCTCGGCACGCCTAAAATTTTGCATAAAAAAACCGACCATTTCAGTCGGTATGGACGCGAGATTGGCCATTCATACGATCAACTATTGTTTGCTCTGCAATCTTCTTTAGAGTCAAAAGAAATTTTTCCTGATGCTCTTTGCTCATTTCCAACAATAGTGGAATCGTACATTCTGCGTGCACTACGCAGCCGTGGTCACGATCAAACTCATCACCGACACAGTGCATTGATCCGAGCTTCCACTTGTAACAGATGAAGATTGCGATCATCCGCGCGTTAGACAGCTTTTGGTTACCCCGAGATCTCATCCGAAAAGTGGACAGAGGGACATCGAAGGTGTAGGCAACAGCTTTCTTGACTATCTGAAAGCTGTTTCGCAACCCAGCCAGAGCATCGAAAGGTAGAATAAGCTCAGCCTCAACAAAGATGTCTTGCGATTTTGAAGGAAGTACTTGAGGGAAGATAATGGTCTGGGCACTATCGTGAGTGCTAGTGTTCATTCAAAGTAGTTCTAACACGACGAGTATATGTTGTAAATCGTGATAAAAACCCGTACAATAATTTCCTACTCATCGAGATTTTATGACAACCGACACTTTCATCATCCAGGGCCTCGCCGGGCAAAAGAAACTCAAAGGAACCGTCCGCATAAACGGTGCCAAAAATGCTGCCCTCAAAGCCATGGCAGCAGCTATTTTGTGTGATTCGCCAGTACTACTGGAGAATATCCCTCACAATGACGACGTTGAAACGCTCGCGGAGATTCTTCGCAAACTCGGTGCGTCAGTTGTCTGGAAAGATCATCAACTCGAGATTGATCCTAGAAACATACATTCCACCTCCATAGATGCCGAGCTTGCACAAAAGATGCGTGCATCCGTGGTGCTGACCGGGCCGCTCTTGGCCAGATTTGGGAAAGTCACATTCCCAGCACCTGGCGGTTGCGTTATCGGTGCACGTCCTATAGATCAGTTTATTGCAGGATACAAAAAGATGGGCGCAACAGTTGATGAGCAGGAAAACCAACAAGTGATCAGTGCTGCGCAACTCCAGGGCACAGAAATATTTTTTGATTTCCAAACTGTTGGTGGTACCGAAACATTGATGATGGCCGCAACACTCGCCGAAGGAACTACTGTCCTCAAAAACTGCGCTATGGAACCAGAGATCGCAAATGTGGCCGAATGGCTCAACAAATGTGGGGCAGATATCCAGGGAGCTGGTACCACAACGATCGTCATCAAGGGAACGGCAAAGAGATTGCTGAAGGCTACTACATACGTCACCGTTCCCGACCGCATCGAAGCAGGAAGTTTCCTTCTTCTTGGAGCTTTGTGTGCAAGTGATCTCGTTATTTCAGATTGCCGTCCCGACCACATGGAATCCGTGATCAGTCTTTTGAAGTCATCCGGCGTTCCTATTCGCACAACAAAGGACCAAGTCATTATCGAAGGGAACACTTTGCCAATTGGTTCATTCAAATCATTTAATATCAGGACACATGAGTATCCAGGTTTTCCCACTGATATTCAGTCTCCACTGGTTACTTTTCTTACCCAGGCAACAGGCGAAAGTGTAGTTCTCGAAACCATCTATGAAGGTCGCTTCAAATTTACTGAGGAACTTATCAAGATGGGCGCCAACATCACCATGATGAATCCGCGCGAGATCCTTATTAAGGGTCCGACACCGTTGAGTCAGTTGCCGGAGGGTGACATACTTAGCGCCCACGATATCCGTGCAGGCTTTGCCGTGGTCATGGCAGCTCTGACAGGAAAGGGAAGCTTTACCGTCAATAATGTACACCTTATAGATAGAGGGTACGAGAAACTCGAGGAGAAATTGAGAGCAATAGGGGCACAGATCGAAAGAAAGGTTGCTTAGGTGAAGCTAATCCGTATACTAAATTTCATGAAAACTCCTAACGAAAACGAAGACAACGATATAGTCCCTGAAACCGACGCCGACAGCAGGCGTACTTCTGATGAATCAGCAGATGAATCCGTTGTAGCTGAAGAATCAGCTCAGGAAACTATAAAGAGTCTGCGTGAAAAGTTGAAGGTTGCTCAGGCGGAGAAAACAGAGTACCTCACCGGTTGGCAGCGCGCGAAAGCCGACTTTATCAATGCACGCAAACGCGACGAAGAGGCTTCACGTGACATGATGAAGTTTGCCAATGAACGACTGATCGTCGAACTCATTCCCGTACTCGATAGTTTTGAGATGGCCATGGCGAACAAAGAGGCATGGGAAAAGGCAGACAAGAACTGGCGCATGGGAGTGGAATACATTGCACAGCAACTCAAAAAAGTTTTGGAAGATAATGGATTGGTGGAAATAAATCCTCTTGGAAAAGATTTTGATATCACAGCACACGAAGCAACAGGGTATGAACCGGTTGAAAACAAATCTGATGCAGGAAAAGTCATCAAAGTTATTCAAAAAGGGTACGCGCTCAACGATAAGGTCATCAAGGTACCAAAGGTGGTAGTTGGGGACAACAAATAGCTGTAGAATGGCTTCATAAAGGCCCAATAAATTAGACCATGCGTTTGATCTTGCCTTTTTCCGCAGTTGGGATATAATGTTGACATTCCACGCAAATCGTTGTGTGGATAAATTTTCCTCAAGTTCTTAACAGTTTGTAACGCATGAATACCTTGTTCGCTCAGTTCGCCATTTCTCTTCCGGCACTTAAGATGCTTGGAATTGTGGTGGGGGTTATCATTCTTCCTGTCGGGATCCTCATGTCGTGCCTTCCTAGGGCACGCCTGATCAGTCTGATAGGCTTGCTTATCACCATCTTCGTGGAGAGTGTTCTCATTAAACCAGAGACCTACTGGAAGGTGGTGAAATCATCCCTGAAGCTTCGCGGCTAAAGGGAACCGTTCCTTGTTTCATTCGCATGTGTAGACCCGCTGTGCAGCAATGCGCCGCGGGTCTCCATCTTTTATATAAACTCCACATTTGCCACATTTTGATATATGATGTGCGTTACATATGAATCCCTACGACCCGTCCAAGATCGAACCAAAATGGCAGAAGAAATGGGAATCTTCCAAAATTTATTTAGCCAGGGAAAATCCCAAGAAACAGAAATTTTATGGATTGATAGAATTTCCGTATCCTTCAGGTGACGGTCTACACGTCGGCCATATCCGTAGCAATACTGCTATGGATGTTATTTCTCGCAAACGTCGCATGGAGGGATTTGAGGTCTTGTACCCAATAGGCTGGGATGCTTTTGGTCTGCCAGCAGAAAACTATGCAATAAAGACAGGTACACAACCTTCCGTAATCACAAAAAAGAACGCTGATACATTCCGTCGACAACTCAAGGCTCTCGGCTTTGGGTTTGATTGGTCACGTGAAGTAGATACGACTGATCCAAAATACTACAAGTGGACTCAATGGATTTTTCTGCAGATGCTCAAGAATGGTTTGGCTTACAAAAAGAAAATGGCCATCAACTGGTGCCCAAAAGATCTGATCGGCTTGGCCAATGAAGAGGTTATCGATGGTAAATGCGAACGCTGCGGTACACC
>JAZKAW010000004.1:0-11116 GCA_040388945.1 Patescibacteria group bacterium | reverse complement strand
TACACCTGTTGAAAAGAAGGAGAAGGAACAATGGATGCTGGCAATCACAAAATATGCAGAACGGCTGGACAAGGACTTGGATACGGTTGATTTTCAGGAGCGCATCAAGATCCAACAGAGAAATTGGATAGGGAAGAGCGAAGGTGCCGAGATTGATTTTCGACTTGATTTCAAAAAAAATCCTGCTGACAATGACCGTCGTGGTCCCGATGGGAAACCTGCTCAGATAAAAGTTTTTACCACCCGACCGGATACTATATATGGCGCCACTTATCTGGTCTTGTCACCTGAACATCTCTGGGTAACACTGGCTACCGACAAAGATCATGATGTCCTCGAAAACAAAGATGAGGTACGTGCATATCTCACCGAAGTAAAAAAGAAAAGTGAGATCGAACGCACGGCCGAAGGTAAGGAGAAAACCGGAGTCGAGCTCAAGGGTGTGAAAGCTATCAACCCTGCCACAAAGGAAGAGATCTCGATGTTCGTAGCAGACTATGTACTTGCCCACTACGGGACTGGTGCCATCATGGCTGTGCCTGCTCATGATGAAAGAGACGGTGAATTTGCAAAGAAATTTAACTTGCCAGTCAAAGAAGTTGTCCAATCAATGACAGTAAAGACAGAAGGTACTGATGCTATCCGAGCAGGTTCACCTCTCATCGAACGAAACGCAGCCATGTGCCTCATCAAACACTGGTCAGAAGACAAATATCTGTGCTCCAAATGGAAGACCAATGATTGGCAAGGGTTTGTAATTGGCGGGATCGAAGAAGGGGAAACTGAAGCCACCGCTGCCGTACGTGAAGTGACAGAAGAGACTGGGTATACGAATGTTGAATACAAAAAAACTCTTGGCACTGTCCATTCGCAATTCTGGCACGATGTAAAAAAGCAAAATCGTTTTGCTCATTTCAAAGTTGTCTATTTGGAATTAAAAAATGGTGACCAGAAACCGGTCTCAGAAAGTGAGCAAAAACTTCATACAGTAGAATGGGTTTCGAAAGACCGAGTCCACGACTTTGTAAATCGAGTCGACCTCAAAGCTGCGTGGGATATGCTTTCCACAGATTTTAGGTACACCGGCGATGGGCTTCTCGTAAATTCCGGAGCCTTTAGTGGCAAACATTCTGCAGATGTACGAAAAGAAATCACCGAGTCCGTCGGAGGCAAGATCGTCACCACCTTCAAACTTCGCGACTGGATCTTTTCTCGCCAGCGCTACTGGGGTGAGCCTATACCTGTTGTTCACTGTAAGCAACACGGTGTTGTTGCCGTACCTGAAAAAGATTTGCCGGTGAAGTTACCGCTAGTAAAAAACTATCAGCCTACTCAGACGGGCGAGTCACCACTTGCTGCGATAGAAAAATGGGTCAATACAAAGTGTCCACAGTGTAAAGGTCCGGCAAAACGTGAGACTGACACTATGCCAAACTGGGCAGGTTCTAGCTGGTATTATTTACGCTACACCGATCCGAAAAATTCCAAGGCATTTGCTGGCACAAAGAACCTAAAGTATTGGACACCTGTAGACTGGTACAACGGGGGAATGGAACACACCACCCTCCACTTACTCTACTCTCGTTTTTGGCATAAATTCCTTTTTGACCAAGGGTTGGTTCCAACTGCTGAACCATATCAAAAGAGAACCTCTCATGGACTGATTCTTGCTGAAGGTGGGGCAAAGATGTCCAAGTCTGTAGGTAACGTTATTAACCCAGACGGCATCGTAAAGACCTTCGGAGCAGACGCGCTACGTCTCTACGAGATGTTTATGGGTCCATTTGAGCAACATATAGCATGGGATACCAACGGCATTGTGGGTACGAGGAGATTTGTTGAGAAGGTGTGGAGGCTGGGGGAAAAGGTTGAAGGGTTGAAAGGTTGGAAGAAAGAAAAAAATGCACCCTCAATCCCTCAACCCCTCAACCCTTCATCCCTTACCAAGACCCTGCACAAAACTATCAAAAAAGTTACCGAGGATATCGAATCAATGGGATTCAATACTGCAATCAGTACACTCATGATCACCGTGAACGAAATGGAGAAAAGTCCTTCTATCACTCGTGAGCAATATCAGATACTATTACAACTCATTGCACCATTTGCTCCACACGTGGCCGAAGAACTGTGGTCACTTCAAGGAAATAAGAAATCTATTCACCTGTCCCAGTGGCCACAATTTGACCCTTCACTCGTCATAGATACCGAAGCAACCATCGTTGTGCAGGTCAACGGAAAAACGCGCTCATCTTTTGTGGCGACACTGAATTCATCAAAAGAATTCTTAGAAAAGACCGCGCAAGAACTTCCAGAGATTAAGAAATGGACCGAAGGAAAGAGTGTGATAAAAGTAGTGGTTGTGCCCGGAAGATTGATCAATATTGTGATTAAAGATGGACCTTAAGAAGAAAAATATCTGAGATTTGAGAGTATAGTTGACAGTTTAAGGTATAGAATGGTATGGTGTTTGCAAGCAATATCTGGGAATGAACGGCCGAGCGGTGACGCAAGAACGCAGTGTGCAACAAAATTGACTCGTTTAAAAATAGGTGATACAGTAACTTTATAAAACGTCTCTCAACTTACATGGCATCCGCACCCATTTCATTCAAACCCAAGCAAACCGTCAAGCGCCTTTTGGCATCTCTCCCTGATCGCGCCTGTGACGTCATAATCTACCGCTACGGCCTCGGAAAGGACGTCAAGCGCATGACTCTCGATGCCATCGGCAAGAAGTACGGTATTACGCGTGAACGCGTCCGCCAGATCGAAAACTACGCCTTGGCCAACATCCGCAAATCCGAAGAATACAAAAAGGAGAAGGCGGTTTTCATTGAGATTGAAACTCTTCTGCATTCACTCGGCGGCATTGTCGTTGAGGACGATTTTCTCGGAGCTTTTTCAAAGGACGCCAGTCTCCAGAACCACATGCACTTCCTTTTGGTAGTCGGTGACTCATTCAAGAAGCGCAAAGAAGACGATGAATTCCATCACCGCTGGCACGTCGATGAGCAGCTCGCCAAAAGTGTCGAAGGAGCTCTCCGAACTCTCTACAGTAACCTCGACAATCAGGAACTTTTGCCTGAATCAGAGATGATCAAGCGTTTTCTCCAGCATCTCGAAGGTGTAGCAGAACGTTACAAGAACCAGGAAGTCATCAAGCGTTGGCTAGGTCTCTCGAAGGCTGTCGGCAAGAACGCTCTCGGTGACTGGGGTGTTGCAAACTCTTCCAACATCAAGACAAAGGGTATGCGGGACTATGCCTTCCTCGTTATCCGCAAACATGGTTCACCTATCCACTTCCGTGATGTTGCAAAGCAGATCACCACAATGTTCAACAAGAAGGCACACGTCGCAACCACTCACAACGAACTTATCAAGGATGCTCGTTTCGTCCTCGTCGGTCGCGGTCTCTACGCACTCGCAGAGTGGGGCTATGCTCCCGGTATCGTCCGCGATGTCATCCGCCAGGTGATCATCAAGAACGGCCCAATGACCAAGGAAGAGATCGTTGAGAAAGTTCTCCGTGAACGCTATGTGAAGGAAAACACTATTGCTGTCAACCTCCAAAACCCAAAGCACTTCAAGAAAGACAAGGATGGTAAGTATCATGTGGCAGGAGAAGTGGCAGCAGCGTAGAAAGTAGGCAATTAAGGAATTAGGCAACTAAGCAAATAGGGGAGTCGCGGACAGCGGCTCCTTTTGCCGCTCATGGGTAAATTTACAGAAACTTTTAGTACTGGGGTGAGGGGACCTTGCGAGCCGGGTAGGCGAGCACGAGGAATTTTCCAGCAGGAAAATATCCGTGTCCCCGAACCCCCACGTACTAAAAGTTTCTGATATAATGTGTTCATGCCTTTGTCAGAAAACATCACTCTTCTCACAAACGAGTTCCATGGGTCACTCCTCCCAGAGACTCTTCAAATAATCATCTATTTGTCTCCGATTGCCCTCATGATCCTTCTGGCATGGGTTTTTTGGAATCTCTGGATGCGATACATCCGTGGCAAATTTTATAATTCGCTCGAGTATTCTGTACTGGAATTAAAGCTTCCCAAGGAAACAATGAAATCTCCGTTAGCCATGGAAGTGGTTCTTGGCGCTATCCATAATACAGCCGACGGAGGCTATGTAGCTCGTTTATGGAGAGGGGAATATCGCCCGTACTATTCTCTGGAACTTGTTTCTATTGAGGGGCAGGTAAAATTCTTTATTTGGACAGAATCTCGCCGCAAGGGAGGACTCATGTCGGCCCTTTATTCCCAATATCCTGGGATTGAAATCTACGAACATGAAGATTATACACATGGCGTTCATTATGATGCTAAGACGATGAAAATCTGGGCGGCCGAATTTGTCTTTACAGAAAAGAATCCGGCTCTGCCGATCAAGACATACGTCGACTATGGGCTAGACAAGGATCCCAAAGAGGAACTCAAGGTGGATCCTCTTTCATACTATATTGAACACTTATCGAGTGTACCGCTCAATCAACAAAATTGGATGCAGATCGGTATTCGAGCTCATAAGAAAGAAAAAAGGAAGCACGGCCACATCTTTACGAAGCATGATCCGTACAAAGATGCGGCGGATAAGCTGATAAATGAACTCATGGGACGTGATGCAAAAACCAGACTCCCAAGCACCAAGACCGAAGAGGGACGTTTCGTTCCGATCAAGACATCCACCGTGGAAGATGAGGTACTCAAGGCTCTACAAAGAAGTCTTTCGAAGCTTCCGTTCGATGCTGTCATCCGCACTATTTATATTGCCCCACGAGATCAGTTCAATACTCCTTTTGGCATTGGAGGCAATATTAGTGGAATGAAGCAATTTAGCACCCCGCACCTGAACGGTCTCAAACCTAACGGTGACAAGTGGATCCATCAACTCGGTGAACCGTGGCAGGATTACAAAGACATACGCCGCAACCAGCTTTCAAAAAAAGTTCTAGAGGCTTACAAGTTACGCTCATTCTTTTACCCGCCTTTTGAAACGGAGGCAATGGTTATGAACGCTGAAGAGCTTGCTACGATTTATCACCTTCCTGGTTCTGTTGCAGCAAGTCCTGGTCTCGAACGTGTTCCTTCAAAGAAGGCCGAAGCGCCATCAAATCTTCCTTTGTAATTCTACAATCTTATTCTCATGCGTTTTTTGAAACGAGTCTATACATATGCGCACAGAAGGAAATCAAGAACCGCTCTGAAAGTGGGACTATCGACTGTTGTAATAGTTTTTGCGGGCCTTATCTTTGTTTTTGCCGGTTCGCTTGCCCCAAAAGATTTTCCATATCGACGAATTGTAACTATTCCGAAGAGTAGCGGAGTTTCGGGAACAGCAGAGATCTTGGCTGACCGGAACATTATCAAATCGCCGTTTTTATTCAAAGTGTATGTGGTTCTTTTGGGCGGTACACACCAGGTTCAGGCCGGTGACTATCTCTTCGATGAACCCCAGTCGGCTCTCCGCGTAGTCTACAGGACAGTTCATGGTGAAGAAGGGCTCACGAGGATAAAGGTAACTATTCCAGAAGGTCTAGCTTCACCAGACGTGGCGCGATTTGTTGAAAAGAATATTCCGGGATTTGACCGGCACAAGTTTCTGGCTCTGGCACAACCGTTCGAGGGTCAGCTTTTTCCTGACACGTATTTCTTTTATGAAAATACTACTCCGGAGGAAGTGATCGAAGCCATGCACAAAAACTTTGACAGTAAGACGCGAAACTATCGGGTACAAAATACTATTTCGAAGAGATCTTGGAATGATGTACTGGCGATGGCATCCATCATCGAAGAAGAGGCGAACAACCCCAAAGATCGCCGTATGATCTCTGGTATCTTGTGGAAACGCATAGACGCGGGTATGGCTCTACAGGTGGATGCACCTTTCTTTTATATATTCGGTAAAGCTTCAAACGAGCTTACTCGTACAGATCTTGCCACAACATCCCTCTACAACACCTACACACACAAAGGTCTGCCACCAAAACCTATCAGTAACCCCGGACTAGACGCCATCTCCGCCGCGATGAATCCTGAAAAAAATCCTTATTGGTTCTATTTGGCTGACTTTGAAGGTGTGACGCACTACTCAGCGACGCACGAGGAGCATGTTGAGAAAAAACAAAAATATCTTTGAGACTCCGTACGCACATATCCCTCTCGGGACACGCAAGAAACTCTGCAGAGTTTCTTGCTAGTTTCGCCCTTCGCCGTGCTCGTCTCAGGGCTGCAAATGTCCCTCAAGGTATACATGCGTACGGAGTCGTGATATCTTCATTTTACACATGCTGAAAAAGCGTAACAAAAAGGTGTTTGTTGGTCTCTCTGGGGGCGTAGATAGCGCTACCTCGGCGGCTTTGCTGCAAAAGGATGGGTATGACGTTACGGGTGTTTTCATCAAGGTCTGGCAACCTGACTGGATCGAGTGCACTTGGAGGGAAGACCGACGTGATGCCATGCGTGTGGCTGCTCATCTCGGGATTCCATTTATTACACTTGATCTGGAGAAGGAATATAAAAAAGAAGTCATCGACTATATGATCGCGGAGTATGCTGCCGGACGAACTCCTAATCCGGATGTGATGTGCAATCAACATGTAAAGTTCGGTGCATTTTATGATTGGGCGATAAAAGAGGGGGCTGATGCGGTGGCGACGGGGCACTATGCTCGCGTACGCGATGCCAATGATACGAATGGACGAATCGCTACAAATCATACGAATACAAATCAGATGCTGGCAGGAACGGATCCAAATAAGGATCAGTCGTATTTTTTGTGGACACTAAGGCAAGAGCAGCTCGGCCACATTCTTTTTCCGGTCGGACATTTACTCAAGCCTGAAGTGAGAAGACTGGCACTGGAGTTTAAATTGCCAAATGCAGACAAGAAGGATAGTCAGGGACTCTGCTTTATTGGAAAAGTGGATGTAAAAGAATTTCTGTCACATTACGTAAAGGCAGAGAAGGGGAATGTGCTCGATATAAGCAGCAAGATTATAGGTACTCATCCAGGAGCACTTTTTTTCACGATAGGTGAAAGACGCGGATTTACTATTACTGAAAAAACACCTAATGATGCTGCCTATTATGTGACCAGTAAGAATGTTGAGAAAAATACAATTACAGTTTCGGATAAAACAGAAGGTTCGTTGCCGAGTGCGATCAAAAATGTACAGATTTCAAATATAAACTGGATAGGAGAAACTCCTTTGACTGGGACTCAGTTGCAGGCACGTAGTAGGTATAGACAGCCGTTGCAAAAAATTAAAATCGATTCTCTGAATGGTTCAACGGCCATGATCGAATTTGAGGAAGGTCAGGACACTCTTACACCCGGACAATCGTTGGTTATTTACGATGGGGAAGTGTGTGTTGGCGGAGGGATAATCAAATAAGAGCGGCAGATCCCTTTGGACCTGCCGCCACGCGCGAACAATTACACATTACCCGAGAACGAACACATCTTCCCTTGCCCTGCTGTAACAGCTCCGGCGAGGCGAGGACGGCGTTCCTTCAGTGGGATGAGCTTTTTTTCTGCCTCTTCGCCCAATTTGAGCAACCATTCGCGCGTTTTTGGATCCATGTTTTTCATGGTGTTCCTTTCGTTTCTTATACTACCGTGGATAGCGCTGTCATTCAAGATGTTATACTTTATCTATGAACCACCTCATTCAGGTCACCAAAGCTGACGGCACGCAAGAACTCTTTGAAGAAGAGAAGTTAGTGAACTCACTCAGGCGCGTGCACGCCACTCCGCAGACCATCGACGAGATCGTCGAAAATATCGGCATGAGCATGAAACCGGGCATGACGACATCGGAGATCTATCATCAGGCATTCTCACTGCTCCGCAGACATTCGGCACCAGTGGCCGTCAAATATTCTATTCGTCGTGCACTCCTCGAACTTGGACCCGACGGTTTTCCATTTGAGAAATTTATTGCGCGTATTTTTCGGATGTGGGGATACGAAACACTGACAGATCAGGAAGTCATGGGCGCATGTGTGTCTCACGAGATAGACGTGGTGGCCTGGAAAGGCGAGAGCTTGGCCATGGTTGAAGCAAAATTCCACAATGGTATCGGACTTAGTTCGGATATCAAAGTCGCCCTGTATGTGAAGGCGCGTTTTGATGACATAAGTGCAAATAATTTTGACTATGGAGGGACAGTCCGAAAGCTTACTGAACGCTGGCTTATAACAAATACCAAATTTACCGACCGTGCAATTCACTATGGTGAATGTCAGAAACTCAAAATGATCGGCTGGAACTATCCGGCAAAGCAGGATCTTCATAACATTATCGAGCAGAACGGACTTCACCCCATCACCTGTCTCATTTCTCTCACTCGAGATCAGAAGAGGGACCTTATTGGCCGAAACATTCTGGCATGTAGTGACCTTCTAAAGGAACCCGAAGTCCTGCATGCGATCGGAACCAAACTCGATGTGGCCAGTGCCGCACTAGAAGAGGCGAGAACGATCGTGGAGAGTGCGAAGTAGTTTTAGATAGATCAATTGCGAGTAATACTATTCTCAGGTAATCTAAACTTCACTTATGAAAGATTACCGACCCTCAAAAGAGATATTAGAAAAGTACGCCGACGTCCTGGTGAATTTTGCATTGGGTGGTGGAAAGGGAATCAAGAAAGGAGATGTGGTTCAGTTGTATGCGGAAGAATACGCCAAGCCGCTCTATTTAGAAGTTAGGAAGGCCATCTGGAAAGCTGGGGGACACGTGATTAGTGATTATCACCCTAACAATGATCCGGAGTTCGATATTGAACGTGACTTTTTTATTCATGCAAAAGATCATCAAATAAATTTCTTTGCCCATCATTACTACAAAGGATTGGCCGAGCAGATTGACCATCAACTATTTATCAATAGCGAGACTGACAAACATGCCTTGAAAGGGATTGATCCAAAGAAATTGGTGAAGCGCGGCGAAGTTCACAAACCTTGGAGGGAATGGAGGAACAAAAAAGAAAACGAAGGGAAGTTTACTTGGACTTTGGCTAATTATGCCACTCCCGCTATGGCCACGGAAGCAAAGATGGGTCTAGAGGAATACTGGCAGCAGATCATCATGGCATGTTTTCTTGATACCAAAAATCCAGTTGCTGAATGGAAAAGAGTCTATAAGGAAATGGAAAAGTACCGAAGACGACTCAATGCACTTAAGGTAGAAAAATACCACATCGAAGGCCCTGATGCCGACCTCTGGATCGCAGCAGGGGAAAAGAGGCGTTGGGTTGGCGGGGGCGGTTGTAATATTCCTAGTTTTGAACTCTTTACTACTCCTGATTGGAGGGGGACCAATGGTTGGATCAAATTTAATCAACCTCTCTACCACTACAGCAACCTCATTACGGGTGTCGAGCTGGTTTTCAAAAATGGCAGAGTGATCAAGAGTAAAGCTACAAAGAATGAGAACGTATTGAAGGAAATGATTGCTACACCTCACGCGGATAAGATAGGGGAGTTCTCCATGACCGATAAACGTTTCTCGAAAATAACTCGTTTTATGGCAGATACACTTTTTGATGAAAATATTGGCGGTCCGGAAGGAAACACCCACATTGCACTTGGGAGTTCTTACTATGATTGTTATACCGGGGACAAAACAAAAGTCAGCAAGAAGCAATGGCTTGCTCTAGGTTTTAACGATTCTTCTGTGCATACCGACATTATATCTACTGCGCCGCGTACTATTACAGCTCATCTGAAAAATGGCAAAACAAAAGTAATTTATAAGAATGGAATGTATGTAGTCTAACTATATGACCTTTAATTCTACAAAAGGATTCCTTGAATACTTGAACTCAACATACGCCAAACTTCATAAAAACTATGAAGAACTTTACTGGATTTCCTACATGGGTGACCACAGTGTAGATAAGAAAATGGATGTGGCGCTCGTTGCCCGAGATACATTTAATGGCAATCCGGAGCTCAAGAAAGAAGTTGAAAAACGTCTCAAGAAAGCAACGAAAGCTGAAAAGGAACGCCTGAAGCTCTGGCAAAAGTTTTTTAGTGTCAATCAAGTTCCTGCAGAGGCCTTGCCACTACGAAAACAAATTGCCGATCTTGAGACTGAAATTCGCAAAATACATGCCAGCCGCAAAGAGGGGTACATAGACCCCAAGACGAAAAAGTTTATTACGGCATCAAAAGGCAAAATGCGAACACTGATGAGTACACATCCCGATGAAGCTGTGCGTAAAGCCTGTTTCGACAGTATAGAAAAAATGCCTTTCGATACACTGGATAAATACATCGAAATGATTGCCTTGCGCAACAAATTTGCTCGCACTCTTGGATACGAAGACTTCTATGACTACAAGATTCGTACAGACGAGGGCATGAGCAAGAAAGAACTATTTTCTATTTTTGAAGATATTTATAAAAAGACGGCTTACGGTTTCAAAAATATTCGCGACCTCGAAAAGAAAAAACCGGGTCTACGCAAACCTTGGAACCTCAACTATATGCTTGCAGGTTCCTTTACCAAAGAAGAGGATCCGTACTTCCAATTTGAAAATGTTCTTTCGTATTGGGGAAGATCGTTTGCGGCGCTCGGTGTGGATTTCCAAGGAGGAAAACTGCAACTGGATCTCTTGGATAGAAAAGGAAAATGGAATAACGGCTTCTGTCATTATCCTGACGTTGTCCAGTACAAAAATGGTAAACGTATTCCAGGATCAAGTAATTTCACCTCAAATGCCATTCCTGGACAGATAGGTTCAGGATCACAGGGCATTCATACAGTCTTTCATGAGGGTGGTCACGCAGCCGATCGACTAAACTCTATGCAACAGGACGTATGTATCAGTACCGAATATCCACCAAACACTGTCTCGTGGGCAGAGACACATAGTATGTTCATGGATACAATCTCAAGCAGTATTGAATGGCGTATCAGATATGCCAGGAACAAAGAAGGGAAACCATACCCTTTCGATCTATTTGAACGGAAAGTGCGAACCCTGTATCCATTGCGCCCCCTCAGCATGATGCATATTAGTTTCGTCGTTTTTTTTGAAAAAGAAATATATGAATGTAAAAATCTAACCAAAGAAGCAGTTCTTCGCATTGCCAAGAAAGCCTAT
>JAZKAW010000003.1:28634-55047 GCA_040388945.1 Patescibacteria group bacterium | reverse complement strand
ATACAGTTGGTAAGACTGCGATCATCACCACAGGTACAGGTCACACCGAGAAATTCTTGCTTGAGCCAATTATCGATAACAGGATCCACATATGACTTACGGTAGGCAGAACAGCATCCCGGACAGCAGGTTACGCTGCCAAAGATAGACTCGGCTGCCTTGTATACATGGAAGGCTACGTAGTAACGGAGTGCCTGCATTTTTGTGAGCATATTGGTATTGCGATTGTATACGTCTGTATGTCCTGAGACTGCTCCAATCTTCGGATTATTAAAATATTTCACTAGATGTTTGACACACTCCGGATGGATGAAACTGTCAGAATCAATAAAAATAATTATTTCATTGTGGGCACGTTTGACCCCTTCTGCCATCCCTTCGCGTTTGCCGCGGTTAACTTCCCAATTGACCACCTCCACACGTTTGATACCGCGACTTTCACATTCCTTTTTTGCTAGAAGCATTTGTTCGAAAGTATTGTCGGTAGAGCCATCATTCACGGCTACTACTTCAACTTTTAAGAGAGGATAATTGACCTCACTAAACTTACGTAGAGTCTCCGCAATATTACCTCCTTCGTTTTTTGCCGGAACTACAAAAGTTACTGTCGGTTCATACGATGGATCGAATGGTTCCGAACGATGAAAATATGCCAGGAGAAAACGGGAGAGGATATATACCCCGATGAGAGTGCTATAGATCGTAAAAAAGATTCCATAGTGAGCATTGTGATACCCTGCAGTCAGTTTTACGAATGAAATGACATACACCAGGATAAAGAAAAGAAACCATCCTCCCCAATCTTTGCGAACATTATTTATTTTTTTAAGGAAGTTGGTAGTCATATATTTTTTGAATCATTACCTTCCGATGCCCCGATATACCATGCCCGCATTCTCGAACTTCTCTTTATCTAGAACATTATTGCCATCAACCACCACCTGTATACCTTTTTTCAAAAGATATTCTGGTTCAAGCCCTTTGAATTCATTATGTGCAGTTGCGATTATCACTGCATAGGAACCCTCCAATGCCTCTTCGAGTGTATGTGCTGTACTTTTTTCTGGTACATGAGGATCGAATGTTCTTACATGTACACCCACTTGAGCGAGATGTTTGATGATCTCGAACGAAGGACTCTCGCGGCAATCCTCGATATTGGCTTTGTATGCCAGGCCAAGTACCGCAACATACAAACCCTTTGGGGCCTTTTCTTTTTCATTGAGTCCACTGATGAGCTGACCTACAGCAAACTCAGGCATATGGTTGTTGATCTTGCGGGCCAAAGAAAGAAACTCATGATGAAAACCATTTTTCTCGGCGTACTCGATGAGATAGTACGGATCTACGGGGATGCAGTGGCCTCCAACACCGCAACTCGGAAAATGAGCCATAAAGGCAAATGGTTTGGTTGCGGCGCCCTTGATGACGTTTACCACATCGATGTTGAGCCTCGAAAATGACATGGCCAGTTCATTCACAAAAGCTATATTAATATCGCGAAATGAATTCTCAACGATTTTTACTGCTTCGGCTTCGCGAATCGAACCCATTTTTCTAACCTCGCCCGTGAGTATCGAAGAATAGAAATCATGTGCGCGCCTGAGCCCTTCCTCATCCGTGCTGCCAACTACGCGCGGAATATTTTCTACATTCCATTTGGGATCACCGGGATTGATACGTTCAGGACAATGGGCTACATAGAAATCAACACCTATCTTGAGTCCAGACTCGGCCTCAAGTACAGGAATAACAATTTCTTCACACACACCAGGATTGACTGTCGACTCTAGTATCACCAGCTGGCCTGGACGAAGCCTCTTGCCAATCTCACGAGCAGCACTCGTTACTGGTACAAGGTCAGGGATATGATTGTCACGTACCGGAGTTGGCACACAGATCACTACTGTTGAAGAATCCGCAACGTTACCAAATGCAGTTGAGAATGTGATTCTCTTCTCTGGAACCTCTTTTAGAAAGGACTCTACAACAAAGTCTCTTAGCGGTGAAATACGCTGTTGTAATAAATCAATTTTTGACTGCTGCAGGTCTATTCCGTTTACACTGTAGCCTTTACGTGCTGCAAGTAGAGCCAAAGGTAACCCAACATATCCCAAACCCACTACCGCTACAGTTGAGTTTGTTCTATATGAATCACGCGCCATCTTTGAAGACGCTGATCTTTTAACTACTCTTTTTTTGGTTGGTCGTAGTGCCGTTGTATATGGTGTCATCATAATGTTAAAAGTAGTTATCTAACCGTACCAGCATACGTAAAAAGAGACGGCGGTTGAGGCCGTTTCTTACATTTATTAATCTAATAAAAATAGTTAGTATTTCCTCACCACTCCTTTTACAATAGCGGCCACCTTGAGATCCTGTTCTGGATAAATGTTGCTGTAATTTTTGTTGGCTGGTTCGAGATAAACCTGACTGCCCTTTTTACGAAAATATTTCATGGTCCAACCACCATCTACTTCGGCGATGACAATATCTCCATCACGAGGTTCGCGTTTTGAACGCTCTGCGATCACCAGGTCTCCCTCCTGAATACCTGCGTCTATCATGGAATCTCCTTTGACTTCGAGCATGTAGGAAGCCTCTTTGTCATTTATAAGGTATTCGTCAATACTCATAGTATCCAAAACTTCTTCTTCGGCTGCAGTAGGAAATCCTGCTTCTACCAAACCAAGTACAGGAACCTCGCCAATGAGTTTGTTAGGAATGAGTCTTCCCTTTGAATCCTTGCTCACCACACCCTCCTCAATGAGTTTGTTAATCAGTTTGAAAACGGCGTTCTTGGACCTGAAGCCGACCAGCTGCATAATCTCGGCATAGCCGGGCATGCGTTTGTGGTTCTTGTAAAAAGTGAGAATTTTATTCTTGTACTCTGTTGTCATGTGGGAAGAAAGTTTTTTGAAAGACAAACAAGGAACTTATAACGAGGATGCTTAGTATTATATACATATTATTCATTTAGGAAATTAACTTGATGTTTGGGAATACCCAGACTCACACCATATTCCATAGCTGCGCGGTATTCCTCTGGATTACTTTTATTTACTTTAAAAATTTTTCCCTTGAAGATAATGTAATGCCATTTTTTGTTTTGATAATCTGCATACCAAGACGAATGTTGATCTTCTAATGATGCACTCAATTCATCTGTCACGTGGTAAGCGTCCTCTTCTGGGATAAGAACCGTATGAAGTGTCCAATTCTTGAGCCAAGGAGTTTTCATTTGTTCGGTAACTTTTTCAATCTCGGTAGAAATAATCTTTACCTTTTTGAGAATATCTTTTTTCTCTAAAGATTCCTCAATGATCACACCTTTGTAATCATCCATAATAATTTCCTAAAACATAAACATCGCCATGACACTCATCGACCGTGAGAGCCAGCTCCTTTGGGGTTCAAGTCGAGCAAGCTGAGACATCAAGGTCTTGTGCCGCAGCGCTTCACGCCTGTAAGAAACGCCCTTTATGATCCTGAGATCAATCTCCTGATTGACTCGTGCGATCTCGGAACGAATGGTTTTGATGGCTTGTTGCTTGCTCATGGTTTTGGGTAGTTACCTAATAATATCGGGCCTCTCTAGTGCCCTTTCATTATAGGTGAACGAGCGTTCACCATGCAAGTCTACCCTGTGGATAACTAGAAATAAAACAGATTAATTTACCAACCTCCCCGTCACAATCAGTCTCTGATCATAGGTGTTCTCACTGGGAATGAATGTACCGTAACAAGTAATAATCTTTATCAAAGCTCCGCTCTTATCATAAAAAACAAGATCGCTTGGAAACTGACCAAGGGGGTAAGCCTGCAGATCGGCCACAACAAATTTGCGGATAGCACCATCGGCAGAAGTAATGTAAATACTGTCTCCGGATTTTACTTCATGAAGATGTTTGAATGGACCTGGAATGAGGGCACCATTATCGTTATGGGCATCGAATACAGCCGTGCCGATCTCCCCCGGAATAGTACCGTACTTGTACCAGCCAACACTTCCGAAATCGACAGGTACACCGAGATTGCCATCGGTGGTAGTTCCGATATCTACAATTTTACTATTGAGGTTAATGGAAGGAATGAAAATCTGACGAGGACGGATGTCCGGAACCTGTTGACCTCCGTAAAAAACATGAGAAGTGATCTGTTGACTCGGAACAGCGACAGCTGCTGCAACAGTAGTAGGACCCGACGAAGTAGAACCTGAAGCCAACAAAAGAACCGGAAGAAATAAAACTACAACGACTGCTCCAACCCACGTGTACCTCTCCGGATTAGTTGACATGATGGTGTAAATTATACCATGGTATGTACCTTCAAAAGCCAGTAGGCTGTTGATTGCTCATCCGTGACAAGGAAGGCTCTACCTCCAAGACTATCAAAGAGTCTGCAGACTGATTTTGAATTATCAATGAGGATGCTCCGACTCATTTCTGAATTAAATTTCTTAACAAGACGCCTGAACCATTCCCCTTCCTTTTCATTCTTTAATATCTTTTCTTCCGAAGAGACGGCAATGTGATCAAAGTGCTTTGTTAACCCTATAAAAGGAACAGTAAATCTCGGGAAACAATCCATGTTATCTGTAATAAGTATTACGGTGTATTTATTTCTTACGTCTGCTATGAGACCCAATAGTTCAGGAGATACCGATATTTTCTTGCAATCCTCTACAAAGGTCTTCCAAAGAACTTCCGGTTCCAAGCCGAACTTTTCGGCAATCATCTGATTGACCTCTTCGGAAGAGTAAACGCCTTTCATCCAGTCCCGCGTGGCCAAATTTGGAGTGGTAAAAAGAAATTCTTCTATCTTCTGACGAATATCCCTGCTTTGACTGCTCCAAAAATAATCGTTACTGAGAGTGCCGTGAAAATCAATAAAGAGAAGGGGTTTCATTTTTGGAGCATGAGAACATCATAGCCAACATGAACACGATCTTTTTCTTCTACACCTAGTGTCTTGAAGAACTCAAAGAGCTCCTCTTGGATTTTCTCAACATCGACGTCATTACTCATCTCCTCCATTTCAATAAATGATCCCAAGCCCTCAACTTCATCAATACAAATTTCACAGCCATTATATGTCGTGGTCACCCGAACCTTATTTACGCGTACTCCTTCTTTGTAACCCATAAGCAAGAGAGCCTTCTCCATTTCTCCTGCAGAAACAATTTCTGTCTCCTGCTCCAACTTTGCCAGGCCATTCCCAGCATTTTTCTTTACTGTAAAAAGAATTTTTCCATTCGATTTGATTCGTATGCGCAAATATTCGGTATTATTATTGAAATCGGCAAGAGACCCGGCATTGCGGACATAGATCACATCTTTTTGAGTCAAAGGTTTTTCCAGGACACAACCGAGGATCTGAAGTTTGTTTACTACAGTCTTTCGATCTCGCAATTTTGCTTTTACTTCTATTTCTTTCACAGTTTCTATGTTGTTGCTTCCAGCTTACCATTCAAACAAAATAGGATCCATTGTCTCATCTACAAACAGCGAATCTTCCGGAGTACCGCTTAGAAAAGCTCAGTGTCCATAAAATAAAAAATCCTATGGCGCTGACCACAGGATTCGTAGACTCAAACCGGAACGGGCAAGATCACCCTTTCAGAGCGAGGAAGCGCTTCATCTTTTCAACAAAGCAGCTGAGACGACTGTCAGAGTCACGCTTCAGGCGTTCTTCCATACGAGCAACGAGTATGCAGACGTCTGCAGCCTCCATCTCGAAACACTTTGCCACATCAGGAATAACGAACACCCCTGAGTTCGCGGCAGCAAAGATAACAATGCTTGTCGCCAACTCCACAGGATCATCCGTCACAGTCGGTGAGACGGGATCTGACGGTATCTTGGCTGCCGGTGTAGGCTTTTGCCCGAGAGCAAAAACGGCATGACCTGCACTTTGTCCACCTTTGAACTCTTCGCGCAAAGCACGAAGCCTTTCCCCAAGTTCACCAAACTCCTCAGAGAGAAGTTTTTCTCCGGCTTCCTGGGTTCTGTAGAGTGCACTCGCACTATTTGCTCCAGTAAGATTCATGACCACCTTGATGGGAACTCGCCAATCCACCCTCAGAACAAAGCTCGCAAACTGGCGTGCCTTGGTTGCAAGTCCTCGCACCTTGCTGTTGGTAAAGTCTGCAGGACTTACACCCAACAACTCCTGAATCCTTCCAATCATGACTTCAGGTGTGAACGGGCTCACCACCTTGATTCGTTTCTCTTTTTTCGGCTTGACAGCTTGAGGAAGAATTTCTGGTTTTGGTCCCAGAACCTTATCCTTAGAAGCTGCCGGTGCAGCCTGAGCTATGGCCGGAGATGTGGCCGGCGGTACGAGCGGCTGTGGATCCGAAGTATCATCTACGGGTGATTTTCCACCGAGAATCCTCCGAAGCGCAAGTTCTGTGACGGACATGCCTATAGGCCGCCGAGTCTCTTGCAATGACGACTCTCCAGTATGTACTGAAGTTTCGTCATCTTGAAGTCCACCGGTAGCTCGCGATGAAGGTGAGGTGACGACCATTTCCGGCTCGACACTCTCCGGATGTGGGGAAGGTGCTGACCGTGGCGCAACAACTTTCGGCACATTCTTTTTTGCTGCGGAATAAAGTCGCGGAAGTTTGAGGCGATGCGCGTTCAAATATTCCGAAACAGCTATCCGTGCCGACATGTCCACATAGGCATCGATGTGAAACTGATACTTGTCCGCGCTGGGAACAGGTACTCCGTTGACTCGGGCACCCTCGCCCACAATAGCGAAACGGAAAGTCAGCTTCTTCTTGGGGTCAACCGGAACAGGATCAACCAGTTCATGGTTATTCCATTTTTCCAAATTCACCGGAGAGGCAGTCCATTTTCGGACCTGCTTGCGGGCGGAGTTTTCAAAAATCGAAACCCTGCCCTCGTACTGTGATAACGTCACGGAAGTGACAGCGACTTCACCAATATACCAACTAGTCCCCGGAACGAGCACGCTCGGGGACGCAGGAATTGAATCGTGCATAATGCTCCTTTTTCAAAGGGCAAGCGTTGTGCTTACCTAGTACAAAGCTAACTCTCCAGGTAGTTAAAAGCAAGGTATTACGGAGAAATGTATCAACCCTTCCTAGCTACTGATCTTTTTCAGATCACTTCCTAAACAAATAGGATCCATGGCCAGTATCTCATCTACATACGGTGAATCTTCCGGAATACCGTTGAGGAGATAGATCTTCTTATTATTTACATATGCCTGACCCATTTCCATGAGGCAGTTTCCACCAATATAATTTTTCCGCCCGTTCTTTTCTGCATTCACTATCAATCTTGATGGATCCAACCGTCAAATCCAAGTTCGCACAGAGCATCTTTGCAGGCGACCATTTCGTGAGCAAAACTATTACTACCGAGGACGTAAATCTTCATAGCGGTATTATAGTATTTTTAATTCTTTAAACCACTCCAGCATCACCGGTTCAAGTCCAGGACTTTCTTTCCATTCCTCATCGGTCATATCTTTACGTGACCATTGCTCATTGCGCAGAGCCAACTGTTTAATCTCATCCTTAGTGAACCAGCGGGCTGATTTTGTTTCTTCCAAGCTGCGGTTCAACTCACTCGTGGCCTTGGTCTCGTATAGTTTCCAAAGATGCCATGTTCCACCCTCTCTCCTGCAAGGATTTTCTTTGCGAGCTTCCAATAAGAGCTTCAACTCGACTGCCTCCAGCCCAACCTCTTCTTTGAGTTCCCTTTTTGCAGCCTCTTCAAAGCTTGTATCGCCATCGACGTGACCGGCAGGAACTGCAAAACCGTAGGGGAATTTTGCACGCTGAATAAGAAGGAGCATGTCGTCGCGCCAGACGAAGATTGCCACACTGGTATGATCGCAGACTTTCGGCATTATTTTAAAAACTTAATCAACTCTTCGGGAGTTTTTGCATATCCATCGAAAAGAACATCACGGCAAGTTTCCGGATCTTTATCGGAAAGTGCGTAGACGCGTTTTGCCAAAGCAACAGAAAATCCAATCTCCATGCTGACACTATAGCCACTATAGCCATCTTTGTTGTAAACAAATGTCACGTCTGTTTTCCTGATCTTTTGAAAATGGTCGTGAGTTAGTCCCATGGCCAAAAATCGTTTGTCATGACCACTCGTCTTTTCCAAGTCACCATGATTGTGCGTATAGAAATGTGGTATCAAAACAACGACGCCCAATTTTCGGAGCTTGGTGGCAAACTTTTCTACTTCTGGAGCAAAGCGATTGCTGGCACAGATAGTGACGGATTTCATCCTCTGATTATACTACTAACTCGGCAGTTACCACCATCCTCTCGTTATAGCTTTTATCATTCTGGACCCAAGTACCACTGCAGGTTATGAGACGTATCCGCGCCTTGTCATTTTGATTGAAAATCAGGTCAGTGGGAACATCTTTGTAATTATAGGTTGTTGTGTCAGTAACTTTGAAATGTAAAAGCTTTCCATCTTCAGAACGAACATAGACATCGTCTCCTACCGCTACATCAGCAAGATGTTTGAAAACGCCGGGTAATGCGAGTGCATTATCGACGTGTCCGGCGAATACTGCGCTCCCGAGTTGTCCAGGAACAGCACCGAGCTTGTACCATCCAACGTCAGTAAAATTGGAAGGCGGCATCATATTTCCACTCTTTGCGATACCAACCTGTTGAACTTTTGCATCGATACGAATAGAAGGAATAATGAGGCGCAGCGGAGAACCAACACTCGCAGACTGGCCGGAAGACTGGACGCCAGTTGGCGGAGCTTGAAAAGAATACTCAACATGTGATGTTGGTAATGGGATAGCATCCTCAGGGGAATACGCCACCGACCTTACGACAGTCAGGAAAAAAACTGTACACGCCACAACGGTGATGATGGCAGCAGTTATGGCTTTTACTCCTGAAGTAGTCATGGGATAAATTGATAGTGTAAATTATTTTGTCTTTGCCTTGGCCAATCTCTTCTCTTTTATCAGACTGTCGATATACATGAGACATACAACGACTGTGGCGGCTGCACATAGCAAGATGAGAGAGGTCACCACTGCGTTACCACCAAGACCTGTATTTGGCATTCCTGGTGCAGGATTGCTGTAATAAGTGTACGTCGAAGACTGATAATACGACGCAGGATAGTAAGCCGGATATGCGACAGGTTGCTCATAATAAACGGGATAATAAGAAGGTGCCGACGGAACTGTGTCTGCGTAAATAGTGTTGGTATTTACATTTGTGTTCGTATTACTGTTCTGCATAAAGGAATAGATTCATTACTGATAATACCTCTCTTCAATAGGACGCTATTTCATTGCTTTTCTTACGTTGCTCGAGTGCAGGTATACATGTATACCTGCACAAAAATAGTAATAAAAGACTGAATTGAGCGTCTCCTTAAAAGTTACCATCTAACTTCTACCACCATGAAGACACCGACGCTCTGGGCAACTACTGCCCAATTGCCGACATATCCTGCCCTCACCAAGGATGCGAAAGCTGATGTCGTGATCATTGGAGCCGGACTTACAGGTATTCTCTCTGCTTACCTGTTGGCCAAGGAAGATCGAAAGGTGGTCATTCTAGAAAAAAATACCGTTGCAGAGGGCGCGACACATCTTACCACAGCTTTTCTCACCGAGGTACTGGATACTGATATGCGAAAACTTATCGCAACATTCTCGGCAGAAACGGCCAAGAAAATCATAGCCTCACATGGTGCGGCCATTGACCTTATAGAGAAAATCTCACTTGAGGAAAAAATTGACTGCGATTTCAAGCGCTGCTCAAACTATTTTTATGCTCACAAAGACGAAGCTTTCGGTACATTGCTTGCTGAATATGACGCCATGAGGGAACTCGGTATAGATGCCGTCCTTTCTGCCGATCCCCTGCCGGGTTTCAAAATTTCATCCACTCAAATTTATGCGCGGCATCCTGAACATTCTTCGAAAGTATAACGTCGAGATCTATGAAAAAACTGAAGCCAAAGAAATAAACGAAAAAAGAGTTACTGTCATTTCAAAAGATAAAAAGAAAGTTCATGCTACTGAATATATTATTGCCGCTACATATGAACCCTTTGGCCAACCGTTCGGGCTTTTTTTCAAAAAGGGTATGTATACTTCCTATATTCTTGAAGCTCATATTTCTCAAAATACTATTCGCGAAGGCATCTATGAGGACACCATGAATCCCTACCATTATTTTCGTATTGATCCAGCACCCAGCTTTGACACCATGATCGTTGGTGGCGAAGACCATCGCTCTGATATTCATATTGATCCTGAAAAGAATTTTGAGGCTTTAGAAGAGTTCCTACGCGAACTTTTAGATGAGCGTGTATATACTATAGCCAATCGTTGGGATGGTCCCATACTCGAACCAAGTGACGGTCTGGCTCTTATTGGTCCGCACAAGAATCCCAATATTCTATACGCATTCGGTTTCTCCGGAAACGGAATGACTTACAGTGGCATATCTGCACTTATTTTCAGAGATCTGATAATTGAAGGAAAAGAAAATGATATGTATGCACTATTTCGCGCTGACCGCATTCTTGGTCCGAAGGCCCTACTGAGCAAAGCTGTTGACTATGGGGGTGAATTTATTCACGGAGCTGCGAAGAATATTTTTAGGCGTACGAAGAAAGGAAAGAAGTAAGAGAAGTGATTTGTGAAATCGTCGAGGTTGGTGAGTGCACATCTAAAACATATCTTCAGTTCGTCTCCTCACCCACAAATCACTTCTCTTGCTTCTTTCCAGTGCACTACGCAACCTGTTCATCGAAAATAGCAAAGAATTCATCCCAGGTAACTTCTCCAGAACGAGCAACGAGGTCGTCGATCTCGTCATCAGTGAGGATCTGGGCCTGGTCGGTTTCATCATCCTTCTCATCACCAGACTTCTTTTCATCATTCTTCTTCTCATCTTCCTTATCTTCACTATACGCAGGTCGCACTCTTTGGGTATATGTTGTGTATGACATATATGTTATTTAAATGGTTCTGGTAAGTGCTCCCCTACAAAGCATAAAGATAGACGGGACATCCGGAAATATATTACCGATTTCTTACAAGAAAATGCCGCCTCTTGCGAGAGCGGCGAATGAAACTAAAAACAGTCGTAAGTGAACCTGATCACAGTGTTGGGCCAGTGATCAGTTGGAAGTCCCCAGGCATTTTTTCCTTCCAGAGATCATGGGCAATGATGATCTTATCCAAGATCTGCGGCGGAGAATACAACCCTGTATCCACGACGAAATCAAAGTCCAGCATGGGCCACATACTGTCCGGATACTGTTTCCGGTAGCGAGCCTCGTCATCCCTGTCCCGACCAGCCATTTTTTCGCGCACTTCGGCCAAGGTCATGTGGAGATTGTCTGCATGTCTTCGTCCTGCCCGAATCTCGATATGACAGGTCAGGAGGACCTTGAACGCGTACCGCATATATACGTGAACAAGACGACCTTCGCCAAAACATTTGTTCTTGTGACCAAAATCCTGCATCTGGTCGTCACACCACTCATCGTGACCAAGGTGCTGATAGTTCTTCACATACTCAGCAAAGGCTTCTATGTTTTTGCCAAAGCCGCAGGCGACGGCACGTGAGCGAAAAACCTCACCCGCGCTCAGATACCCGTAACTCGACTCAGGGAACCTGCGCTTGAGTTCCTTAAAGAGAGTAGAGCTTCCTACTCCAGTAAGTGAGGTGATAGATATCTGATCAGAAAACCGACGTCGCTCATCAGCGAAGCTGTTGCGGCTATAGCTTTCTCGCCGCGGTCTCGGGGAGACATAAATCGGCGGTTGCAGAGAGGTTACAAACGGCGGCAATACCGCAGTGTGTGTTGATTGCGATTGTTGCGTTGGCTCTACTACGTATATCACTGTAGGACCTTTCTCGTTGCGTTTTGTTTGCGTTTCGTGACCACCCGTTGTAGGTGAGTCTGATTACAGATTAGTATAGTGCCCCTCACAAGGCAAGGTCCGCCGTGCGATGTATAATATAACTACTATGACTGATAAATTTGCATCAAAGATGAAGTCAATTCAAGAGGAAACTATTGATGACCTTACTACTTTTTTTAGAAATAAGGCACTCGAAGGCCATCTCTTCGGCTCCTTTGCTCGAGGAACGAATGATGCACTAAGTGATATAGATATCTGGCTTACATTTGATAATGTTAAGATTCAGGAGGTTATCAAAGATCGGTTTGAAATATACGCAAAATTTGGTGAGGTTCTCCTTTTGCACGAAATGCAAAATAATTTTCCTCTGGACGGAATTCAAACTGCCATTATTTATAAAATAAATGACGAGCTCATTAGGATTGATTTTTACTTGTGTCCTATGTCGAGCTCTCGCATCCTCCCTGGCTCCAAGATTTTATTTGAAAATATAAAAATAAAGGAAGGAGAAATTATTCCAGAGACAAAAAGAACTCCAAGGGATCTTTTAGATAGAATCACTTTCTTAATATCTATGTGCTTTAACGGGATTAAGAAAGTTATAAGAAAAGACCAATCTTTCATAGACTTCCTTATAAGTGAGTTCAAAAAGAATGAAAAGGAAATTCCTTCCCTCTCCGCGATCTCTGCGAACTTATCACTCCATACTCTAAAAGATGCCCTTGCAATACTCTATACAGTTTCTAATGAGGAGCAAAGAAAGGCCATAGTCGAGATAAATCTGTTTATGAGTAAATTAGTATGATTACAAACCTCGGAAAAAAGATCGTAGTAGTCGGAATAAGCGCCTCCGGAAAATCTACGTTTTCAAGAAAGTTAGCGGCCAAAATCAATCTCCCGCTTACAATGGTGGACTCGATCATGTGGAAACCGGGTTGGCAGTATATTGGCGATGAAGAGATCGCCAAAAAACTTCAAGAAGTCAGTTCTGGAACAGAATGGATCGTCGAGGGTTACATCACAAAAGAGGCTCGGCCTTTCGTTTTTGACCGAGCTGATTCTATTATTTACTTGAACTATTCTTCCGCAGTCTCATCTATCCGATATATTCAGAGGTGGTGGAAACATCGTACGAACCCTCGACCTGAACTCCCTGGCAGCCCAGAAAAGTTTAGTTTCAAATTTCTTAGATTGGTATGGACAAAGGGAGAAGCTCTATCATTAAATAAATTTCTCAAAGACAGTAAATATCAAAATAAAATACTTTATTTGAAGTCTCACAAACAAGCACAAAATTTCCTAAAAAATTATAGCTAAACAAAATTATCTCACTGCAACAGTCCTCACCATCTTTGCAGTCACAATAAGTCTCTGGTCGTAAGTATCGAGGCTCTCGATATATTTACCATGGCAGGTAATAATCTTGAGGAGCGCGTCACTGTTGTCATGAAAGACGTAGTCAGAAGGAAAAGAGTCAGTAGCATAAGCCAAAGCACTAATAACTTCATAAGTATATTTTGTTCCGTCAGCGGCAGTGACATAGATCTTGTCACCAATCTTTACATTACGGAGACGCTTGAAAGGACCAGGGACAGTAGAACCATTATCCACGTGACCGTCGAGAACAGTACTACCAACCTGACCAGGGAGAGTGCCATATTTGTACCAACCAACTTGAGTGAAGTTTGGAGGAACATCGAGATTACCTTCATCGGTGATACCAATATCGATGACCTCACGATTGAGCTTGATAGAAGGAATGGAAATTGTACGCGGACGATTGTCGGTAACATAAACAGGTTTTGTGATGACGGAAACAGCCGCATCTGCCTGTAGATGAAAACTAAAGCCGATCACAGACGATATGAACAAGACCGTTATGACGGTCTTAAAAACCCTATGGTATATCATTGATAACACTATTATATCACAGATATGTCAATAGTACAAGTGACACCTTGCTCGGCCGTGTGGGGTACTATAATAGCTCTGGAATCACACCCTTCGTATCCGATACCTGCATGGAGTTTAGAACATACTGATAGTCACCGAGGATCTGGTCTTTTGGTGAAAGATACGTTACTGATACCGCTACGATGTTACCTTTGTGAAGAAATACAGTCGTCTCCCCTCCATAGAGTCCGGACCAGTTGTAAGTAATAGCAGCAATACCGTCGACAGTGGTCGTAGCATACGCACCATTCGAGTGACTAAAATTTGATACACCGGAATTCCTGACCCAACCATCGAGCGACTGTTTGTCTGTAGAGTTATCGAAAATATCAACACTAATAACCGGAGGTCCTTCGCCGTTGGATGGTAGTGGTAAATCTTTCTTGTTGATGAGAACGATCTGGTCATGGAACCGCTCCTTCGTGCCCACTTCTTTCTCGGTCTGAACATAAATATCCGGATAGGTGAACGCGACGCCGTAGCGAGGATTGGTAAGGGGTCGCACATGTGTGATGGGCGAACCTGTTGGGCTTGGTATTTCTTTTGTGAAAGTTCGACCATCTGGCGTCTTGCATTGCTCCGGATAACTTTCCAAGATGGGATACCCCGCAGCAGCACATTCTTCGTAAGAATCGATCTGTGCATACTGGGTCTCAGTACCCTGCAAATACAAATAATACCCGAGCACCAGGGCGGCAATGCTCACAAGGATAGTAAAGATAGTATTCTTTTTCATAGTAAGTTTAATATCCTTACCCTATCATTTTTGCCACTAGAAAAATAGACCTCCTGAACCTTCACGTTTGAGGGTTCCTGGACCATTCGGATTGGTTGAAGCATCGAGCTCGGAAGCATCGCTATGTCCATCTCCGTCAGTGTCCTTCTTGTCCTTACGAGTTCCAAGATAGGCTTCGAGAGTGTCTGGTAGCCCATCCTTATCCTGGTCAACCTTGGCTGCTAGAGCGGCTTCTGCAGAAAGTGCTGTTTCATTTGCAGTATTCAGACCATTCACGTATTTCATCATGTACGAAGATGTAGTTCTGGTAGAACTATAACTGTAGTTACGCGAAAAAATAGTATAAGAGATAGTACCGGGCACATACGATGGAAGAGTGACGCTATACTTTAGTTCATAATCCTTCCCAACTTTTTTGTAGGAAAATGGCTGCTTGAGATACGAATCTGAAGGAACGACTTTAAGTATAGGGCTATTTTCGTCGCCATAATATGATCTGATAGGAGTCAGGGCTGTTCCTGTGGGGACGGTAGTGGTAGGTGGTGCCTTTTTCAAATCTTTTGGAGCCTTCGTAAGATCACTAAGAATAAGAGGATATTCACCGGTGATTTGCTTGTAGGTGCTCAGGGCGGCGCGCACAGACGAAACGGCTCTCTCCTGTTTCTGTAAGGCATACTCTTCTTTTGTGACGCCACTCATGGCGATAACAGCATCATCAAGCGTCATGGATCCGGCAGGTGCCTCGATATGAATAGGTTGATTTATGTCGATAAGGGCCAAGGTGGATGTAAATCGTACCTGGTAATCTTTGTTTTTTGCATCATCGGCAGGAACCATACGAACACTGTACCGGACCTGTTCCGGAATACCGTCACCATTTGCCCACAAGGTAAGTATGGTGTTGCTGCGGAAATAATCAAAGACTTCGTCAAATTCGGGACTCTTGAGATAGTCATACGTAGCTTCACTAAATTTGATAGGATTTTTCTCTACGAATTTCTGCTCAAACTGACTAGTGAGATCCTTGTAAAATTCTGCCATAGTATTCTTATTAAATTGGAGCTCGTAGCGATAGACCTCATGACCATTCAGCTGTTCTTTCACTGGTGCACGGGTTGGCATGAGGGCCCGATGCGTATCAGCGATAGTAAGGAAAAGCTTGATCCCTTCTATTACACGTTCCTTTGTTTCTTGGATTTGCTGCTGGCTCCGATCTGCATCGCCACCGAGATACCTCGCGCCGTAACCTGCCAGATCCTCTGGTGTCATCTTTACCCATTTTTCTTTGAGCTTGGAAATATCAAAGAAAAATGCGGGAAACTTATGAACCATAAAGTAAACATTATCATCAACCTTCATAGCCTCGGCATCGATGGCAATATTTATATCATTGTAGTCAGTAGAGCCAACCAAACGTATACGGCCGTTCACAGTGTTGTCAGCTTTCTTTTCTGAGGCCCCGCTAAACACAACATTGGCCTTGAATGCTGCCGGGACATATTGCAGATAATCCTGGAGAGAAGAAACGTCGATCAGAGAAGGATTACTCGGCTTGGCAGGTAAATTGATATAGTTTGAAGAGTCGTTGTTGAAGACAATGGTGTTTCCTGTCGCCCGTGAAGAAGTGCCAACCATATACTTTCTGATCGAAGCGGCGGCTTCAGGAGTTTCAAAAGTAACACTCAGATTATAATCTGTCCCCGCATCTCGACGAGTGTACTTATATGAATCTATTTTTATATCAGCTACATCAGGAAGAACCTGTAATGTTTGAGGAAATGTCTTGCTCTTGTATTGATAACTTCTCAACTTACTCAGCAAATCCTGAATATCTCGTGCTCTGTCCTGATCGCGTTTGTACGCCTCTAGCTTTGCAGAACTTCCGGGAACCGAAGAGGTGAATGACTTGGCATCTGCCTCACGCGGCTGACTCATCACATCGAGTGCCAGAGAATACCCAGCAGTTTTGATCTTCGCTATACCCTGGAAAATATCAGAGGCCATCGAATTTTCATTGTAAGGAGGGCTCGAAAAAGGACCAATCTTCTGCATATAAGCATATGCAGCACCTCCAACCGCAATTGCGATGATCACAATAAGGACAATGGTCACATACTTCCCTTTGCCAGAATGCTTCGGCGGAACTCCTGTGAAGGTGGGGGGTTGAGATAGAGTTGGTTTTTCTGGTACACCTGTGGCGCCGGTCGGAAGATTTGTTGGGGGCATTGTGATGGGAAAGAACTATTAAACTATCTCTTTTAAGCGGTCCTTGAATCTGACATAAATAAACGATGCCGTAAGAGCGATGATGCCGAAGACAATGAACGAAATAATCCTGTACAACTCACCCAGACTCCAGACATCAACCACAACTTTGAAAGCAGTAATAATAAAGAGGACCAATCCCATACGTCGGGCTGAGGCATGCCTCTTTGCAAAGCCGATGATGGTAAGCAACGCTGCATAGAGTGCCCAGAAGATAGAGACTGTAGTGTTCGAGAGATTGAGTACTCGCATATAGTAAGCTCCATCTTGACCAGAGATTGCTTGCTGGAGTTCGTAGTATGCAATGATCTGGGTAGATATGGCGTACAGCGTGAGAATGTTAGCAATGACCACGAAAGCAACAATTCCCCTTTTCTGAATTTCTGGAGTGATGCTGCCGTAGTGGTAATAGATGAAGGTGATGGCGTATGCAACAGCGATGGCCATCACTTCCATGATAAATGGGCCATTGAAGAACGGTGCATAGGCAATAGGTTTTACATACATTGAGATGTAGTAGAAGAGATCCAAGAGTCCGAGGATATACACGACCACGCCCATAACTTGGAATCCGCGGCTGGATGAATTCGAGGCGATGATATAGAGGATCAGCGCTTCGACAAACCACCATGCTGCGATCCATGAACCAGAGAATTCTATCGGCACTGCAACCGTAAGAAACGCAACGCCCAAGCCTGGCAAGAAGATGTTGAGTGTGCGATCTTCGGGATTTCCTTTGTAGGCCATGAGCGCGATGACCATATAGAAGACAGCCACGAGCACTGCTCCGATACTGACATAATGTTTGTACTCGGGCATAAGGAGCGTGTAACACATACCGGCGAAACTAAGTGCCGTGGTAGCCAGAACAAAATAGTCCACTTCTGTTGCCTTGAGTTTCTCAACAACAATGCGAATAACCGATGAGCCTGTGAATATGAGGTATTGGACCAGGAGGAAGATGAGAGTCGGGATAAGGAGTGCTTCGGTATAAGATCTGCCGTACCACCAGCCAAAGTACATCCAGGTACCAATGAGCCCGACGATGACGAGATGAGTCCACTTTTTATAAAGCAGAATCGCAAGGATACCAACGTTCAATATAGTTATATAAGTAAAGACCACCCATGGAGTGAGATTCTGCGGCCCAATAAGAAAGGGGCTCAAGAACCCACCGATGAACGCGACGACTGCCAGAGTTTTGGTGGCATTCATAATACTGAGGAGTACACCGACAGCAGTGACTACGATCATACCCATGAATGCCATCATCGGATCAATGAGGTGGTAATAGCCGTAGGCCGAATACATGGACAAATAAAGTACGGCCATGCCGCCACCCATAAGGAGATCAGAATAATTGAGATACTTCTTGCGCAACCACTGACCGATGACCATGATGACGATACCGATAAGTATGCCGATCATCACGCGACCAGCTGGTCCTACCCAGTTATTGTCGAAGGCGTATTTGAGGAAGAAGGCCATACCAAGGACAACAGCAGCGATACCGATACGCCCAAGAACGCGACCGGATGTTTCTTCTTCTGAGATATCTGCGTGCGGGGACCCGGTGACGACTGGAGATGCCGCCATTGAAACTGCCGGAGCCGGTGACGGGTTGATATTATTTTCGATCTCATATTGAGAGCGTACAGGCTGATGAACCGAGGCTGCTGCGGAGGCCGCGGCAGACGAAGGTGTAGTGCCTGCATCCACTTTGGTGCCAGACTTGAATAATCGTTCCAATTTCCCAATGCGCCCATTCTGATGAATAATCACAAAGACCAAAATCAATGCAATAAATATGTACATAATGTCAAAAATTATACCACAGCAATAAGCCCCGAGTATCCCCACTCGTCTGCTATACTGCACATATGTGGAACCTCATCAAATGGGCCGTTATTGTCGTCTTCCTTGGGAGTATTTTTGCCTATGGATTGATTCACCTCATTATCCGTCCTTCTCACGATAGAGACTGGTCAGAAGATCAGGCACTGCTTCCCTACGCCGAGATAACTGGCGACCAAGTCTTCATTCACAATATCCGTAACTTCACGTATGCTTCCACCACCAGTTACACCGCTCATTACTACGACAAAAAGTTTGATCTAAGCAAGCTCAAAAAGGTGTACTACGTCGTCGAACCATTCTCTGGATTCGCCGGGGCTGCTCACACTTTCCTCAGTTTTGAGTTTGATGGATACCAATTCATGGCAATCTCCGTCGAAATTCGCAAAGAAAAAGGTGAGACATTCTCTGCTCTCAAAGGTTTGTTCAACCAGTACGAGCTCATGTACGTGATCGCCGATGAGCGCGACGTTATCAAGTTGCGTTCCAACTATCGCAAGGATGATGTTTTCGTCTACCCAATCAGAACCACTCCCGAAAAAGCACGGGCTCTTTTCCTCGACATGATCGCTCGCGCCAATGGTATCAAAGAAAAACCGGAGTTCTACAATACTCTCACAAATACCTGCACCACAAATATCGTCTCACACGTAAATAAAATTAGTCCAAAACGCGTTCCCTTTAGTCTCAAAGTTCTCTTTCCTGCACACTCTGACGAACTTGCTTATAAACTCGGTCTTATAGACACAGACCTTTCTTTTGATGAGGCTCGAATGCGCTACAAGATCAATGATCGAGCACTCAAGTATGCTGATGATCCCAATTTTTCTGTGAAGATACGGGAAATTACTCAGTAGCGATCGGAACAGCTCCGCACTGCGCACGTGCACTCTCTGCAACTCTCATCACCTCATCAATAACTGGTTCAACTGCCACAAGAGTAGTGCCGTCATCAAATCGAAGATTCACATCAAGGTCATGAGTCTGCAGGATCATCTTTGGTCCGCATGAGTTGATAAAATTCACTGCCTGAGGCCAACTAATAAAAGTCCTACCAACTGGCGGGATGTGAGAATGATCACCAGGTTCCTGCACCATCAGCTTGCGGACGACAACAGTATCACCGAGTCGGGTACCCTCGACGACGACATCTTTGTTGTTATAGACAGTTCCCAAAGGAATATTAAACTCGATACAAGGCTGTGAACCATTGGACCCAGCACAGGCGCTCAATTCATCAAATGAAAGTGTTGTTGTGGCAGGTCGAACATTTCCTTCAAGATATGAAAGTGTTGTTGTACTTATCGGACTCGTAAGAGAAGTGAAGTGAATAATTCCTTCATGAGCAAAATCTGCAGGACTGCCACTAATCTTACCCGTTGACTCTGTTGGCGCTTCAGAGACCACCGGAACTTCAGCGACCGGAGTAGAGGTGGCGGTGGCAGACTGAGCACGTCCCTGCTTCATTACATCTGCTACAGATTTGAGGGCGACAGCAACAAAAAGTAATACGATAATAAGAAGTATCGATCCTATATTTTTTTTCATGCGGGTATCATATCATGCTCACATGGCCGCAACTAGATTGACTTACACCGAGGGTACATACGCCTCGACTTCTGTGGCGCCCATTTGTTTCAATGCTTCTGTTATACCTACACCTTCCTCTGCGTAGACAATAAGCAAGATGTCGCCAGCCGCCACGAGGTCGGCATATCGCTGAGCATTTTCTTTTCCGATACCAAGGTTGGCGAGAGCTCCGAGCAGTCCTCCGGCAGCAGCACCAGTGAGTGCGCCAGCAGCGGCTGTGCCAACAGCACCACTAATACCAAGTGCAGTGATCAGAGGTCCAGCCGCGAGGATGGGACCAATAACAGGAATAACCCCCGCAACCACGGCCAAGCCGAGTAGAGCTCCCAATGTTCCTCCGACTGCAGCACCAGTCTTTGCACCTTCAGATGGGGTCTTCGAAGGGATCTGTGAAGCATCAACTTCTCGCGTTTCTCCCGACACATTACGATAAATAAACGAGATGTCGCTTGTCGGAATCTTTATTTCATTATGGAGATAATTGATAGCCTTCTCAGCAGCATCACGAGACTCAAATACGCCTGCAGTTAATTTTTTCATATGCGCCAATAGTTTAGGTTGGTAATACCTTATTGATGACGCTGAAGTTTACGAAATATTACCCATTATTGACTTATACCTTATTTATGGTATAATAGTAGTATAAAGCTGCTCTTTTCAATTGAAGGACTGTTTCCTCCAACACGGGCAGATGACTCAACTGAAACTCTGTAGACGCTCGAAACTCTATGCAACCAAAAAGTCGCCTCCCAATGGTAGGGTCCATTGTGACCCTCCTCGCCTTCGTCTATCTGACGATGGTGCTCATGCGGAAATTGATTCCGCTCAACCCAACCACATGGTTCCTCTGGACATTACTGGACGCGTTCATCGCGTACAAGATGTTCGGATCGAAACACGAAAGCCGTTGGATCATGGTAGGTTTCACAACAGGTGCATGCATCGTCGGATGCTTCGCACTCGCTCAAGTAGTTCAAGGCAAAAGTACTTGGACCTGGAGCAACAAAGAAACTCTTACCCTGATCTGCTTCGTCATCGCCTTCGTTATCAGTCTGGTGACTGTAAGCGAGAAGATGGCGATAAACATATGCACCACTGCCATGTTGGTGGCCGGAATTCCAGTACTGATCGACGCGTGGCACCAACCGAAAGGACAAGACCCTGTATTTTGGGGAACTTGTACGGTCGGATGGATAATCACACTCGGAGGTACACCGAAAGGCTTCACCAAACGGTACATGCCTATCGGAGGACTCATCCTCAATGGCCTAATCGCCGCACTAGCGATAAAAGCCTCAATGTAATTCAAAACTAGTGCTCACCATCGCGCCGCCTCTTCGGAGACCCGGCGCGATATTTCGTATCCGTATTTAAAACTTTTTAAGAAATCGCACAATCTGTAAACAACGTAAACTCCGGCACACGTTTCAAAAGCTGCACAGGATTATCTTCAATAGGCACTTCTTGTTTCAAATTTTTAAGGATTGGGCACTTGTTCTCCCCTACCGCAAAGGCGACTACTTCATCAAGCTCATCGATAACCAAAGGTGTGACTGTGACACGTTCATATTGGGCAGCTTGATACGAAGCAGCGAATTCACTGGATCGAAGTGGTGGCGTACCTGGCAGCATCCCGGCAGTGTGACCATCGGCACCTACACCAAAGAATCCGAGGACATAGTCAGCCTCGGCAATATATTTCTTGAGGTTCTCTGCATATTTTTTTGTAGTGGTCTCTCGATCATCCCCGGTAAGCAACGGAACGAGTCGTGCACCCGGTAGAGAGAAACCCTCTTTCTCCATTTGGAACCAATTGGAATCGGTATGACCTACCGGACCAAAACGTTCGTCACCTGGCATGACGGTCAGATTTTCATGAGGATGTGAGGAGATAATTTTCGCGGCAATAGCAGTAGCAACAATAGAGGAACCTCCCGGAACCAGCCAAAGAACTCTACGGCCGGCTTCAAGCTTGCTGATTATTTTCTTGGCAATAAATTCTGCGACTACTTTTGGATCCGATGTGTTGATGATATTCATAGCGATGGCTGATATGTTTTATTAAATGTAACTATATGCTGTTTTACTTCTTGTATCTTCTTGTCATCTACCAGAACCTCGAGCACCAGTCCCTTGCTGGTATCCTCGGAAAAGTTCTGATCGAAGACGAAATTTCCCAGACTATACGCGATGTATCCGTCATTATACCTTTCTACTTCTTGCATGACATGAGGGTGGTGCCCAACGACAAGATTGGCACCCGCATCGATAGCCGCATGAGCCCAAAGTTCTTGTTCGGCATTATGTTTGGTTTCGTACTCATTGCCCCAATGGAAAGAGACGACAACGAGATCAGCCATAGTCTTTGCCACATCCACATCGAGAGCAATCTGCTCTATTGTAGGATACGCCACCGCTGGCACAGAATCTGTTCTACTCAAAAAGCCAGGCACAAGACGAGTATAGGCAAGAAAAGCAATCTTGGTTCCCTTCACATCTTTTACAACCGGAGTATGCACGGTGGCATAATCATTCCCTCCACCGACAGGAGTGATGTCACTTGCTGGCAAAAGAGTCAGAGTATCTGCAAACGCTTCGGGACCCCAGTCCCAGATATGATTGTTGGCGATAGAGACGACATCGATACCAGAATCAGTCATCCCCTGAAGGACTCGCGGATCTACACGAAATGAATAGATGCTCCCCACATTTTCTCCGCGAGTGGAAACTGGATTTTCAAAGTTTGCAAAGGTCAGGTCTGCTTTTTTGAGAAAATCCTTTACATGTTCGAACGGGTAACCCCAGTCGTTATTCTCAACCATAAGCGAGCCGATATTTCGTGAGAGCATTATGTCACCAACAAAAACAAGTCTGAGATTGACGCCCTTTTCTCGATCGGCGGCCGATCCGACAAAGTTTACCTTACCTGGATTGAAGTAAAAAAATGAACCCAGAAGTATTGCCACAAGAGCAACGATCCCGACCAGAAATTGCAAAAACGGTGCAGACTGTTTATTTTTCTTTTTGGCCATTACATTTTTGTTCACTAATCTTGTCAGTGAATGTCGAACCCTCTACAGATTTGAACTCTGCATCATAACTGCCATCCCTGAGAGTTAACTGCAGTACGCCAGGCACGCCGGTTGTACGAACTTCGGTAGTAGCTTCGGCGGGAACAAAACCACGCTGATCTCCTCCACCAGTACCGGCAACGAATTCGCGGATGCCTCGTGGATCTGCTCGTCCTTGCGGATTTTGTTTTGCAAAACGTTCGTAGTCATGGTCATGTCCGTTCAGTATTATGTCCGTGCCCTGTGCATACAGACGTTCCCAAAACACTCTCATGAGCGGATTGTTACCATGTTCGTTTCCTGATGAGAACAGAGGTTCATGCCAATAGGCCAGAATACATTTTTTGTCAGTGGCGCCGAGATCCTGCACCAACCAGTCCAACTGTTTTTTATTGATCACTTCAGAGTTGAGAGAAATCAGATGCCATGCCCCCAGGTCATAACTATAATACCCACGACGGTCTGGACCGGCCAAGTTCCCAAAATAGTCATAATACCCGGCAGCCCCGGGAGTCTTGTATTCATGATTGCCGACAGTTGGTGCCGTGATATTTTTGAACGCACCCCATGTTGGCTCATAGAACTCCTTGAACTCAGCAGCTGTGCCACTTTCGTAGACCGTATCGCCGAGGGTTAGAACTTTTTCGGGATGCAGAGAACGGACAAGTGCGGCGGTCTTTGCCTGATCGCCTCCTTTTTCGGCAATATCACCGGCAGCCACGATGAGGTGCTCACCAAAGGTTTTTGATGTTATGACGCGAGGAGTGAGCAATGTCGCTTGATCCGGCCAGAAAAAATACGTGGTGATGGCACCGACGATGAGGAGAATAAGAAGCGAGAGAAGACTCTTCCTGGTCCGCTTATTCATGATTACATTTTGATGTATCTCGAGAGACTACCGACGAGGGGTAATTCTTTTTCTTTGTGCTGAATGACGTTGATGATACCGATAATAGATAGAACGAGAGTGGCGAGATTGACGATGTTGAGGATCATCCAGAAAGAGAACGAAACTGATCCCAAGATCCAGACGATGATCTCGATCCCAAACAATACCAAACCTTGCTTGGCGTGGAATTTAATAAATGGTATGTCCTTGCCCATAAGGTACGAGACAATGACGAGGGGTCCGAGATACGAAAGAACACCGAGAATAGTATGATTATCTACGGCTTGAACAGGAGCTGGACTAGGTTGACTTGGTTGAGCAGCCTGATTGTTTTGGTTTTCCATATAATTATAAGTTGATCAATAAGATACTAATTATAACGCCTTAGTAAATTTCATGCTAACAGGCTCAAAGACAAGTCGCAGACTCTTTGCTACCGAAGGTTGAGTTGTAAATGGCTCTCCTGGGGCACGATCGGCATAATTGACCACAATGACTTTTCCCTGACCCTTCTCGGTGGTCTGCGGAGCAATACGATCCCCAAGCAAGAATCCTTCTGACCCTACGTAGCCATGATCGGTATGGAGAGCGGCGACTACATAATAGAACGTGCCACTACCTCCGGACTGTTGAGTAAGAAGAAAGGTCACATCTTCACTGCCATCACCATCGAGATCAGATCTGACTTCATTTCCAAAATACCTTGTAGTTACTTTTATTGCGGAGTCAGGGGCAGATTCTGTTTCTGCTGCACCGTCAACAAGTTTGACATGAGTCCCTTCTATGACATATTCTGCGTTTTTGTAATCCGTGGCCGCGGCGGCTGGATTGTGTGAAGACCTCAACAAAAAGAGAGAAATAAACACCAGAATAGTAATAACCGCAAAAGTTCCGAGCGTTTTGAAGAAAAGATCTGTTGCCTCTTTTTTCTGACCATCGAGGTAACTTCGAACAGGATGGTAAAAGAAAATGTAAGCCATGAGTGCCGCCGACAACACCAGTAACGAAAGCATGGCCACTGGGACAAGGAAGCCGTCCTCTGTACCAAAAAGTGCTTTGCCATTTTGCATAATAGTCGCAACAACAGCGATGTAGACCGCGGCACAGAGTGCATTTATATAGGGATTTTTTGTCATATATATGAAGGATATCACCTTTTACACCCGTGGCGAAATAGTGGCAACTATCCTTTCGTTTGATTGACGGCAATGGTTTTGAATGGTATTAAGGTATGTGAATGAATGCACAAATTCCGGCTCTATATGCCTTGGCAGTCGTAAGGCCACTCATCCCCGCGAAAGACTTCCCGATTGTGGTAGTCAAAGTGAAAGAAAATACTTTTCCAAAAAATGATCCGGCTATCAAGTCGCTTTCGAACGAAGATGCTGACAATGTTATGGGTCAGCTTGCCTCAAAGGCTGATTTTCAAGCGGTTCTTACTACCGGAGCGCTGCTGATATTAGCTTTTCCTCGCCGTCCTGAAGTGCAGGAACAGCTCCGCAAGATAATCGAGGCTGCCCCTTCACAAGTCTTGGAACGCTACTTCGTCACTCTTTAATGGCCCAACAGAAATGTTCGGCTATTTTTTATTTGATCGTCTTCAAAAATTCCTCCCCATCTTTGTAGTGTTCACTAAAAATATAATAGAGTGTTTCAGGTTTTTCGGGTGTACCAATAAGGATAAGTTTCTTGCCCATACCAAAGGCAATACCTGATTCTATGTGAGCCGATGTGCCAGCAGGTAAGAGCAGGACAACAGTTTCTGCACCCTGCAAACCTTCGAGGTCACGAACAAAATGATCACGATGAACAGGATCATGCAAAAAATCAGGATGTGACTCGAGATTTTTCATCTGTTCCTCGGCCGAAATGTGAGGATTCTCCGGATCAGCCGGCTTTGCAGCAAAGTCATAGCACGTCTTCCCCTTTGCGCGGATGGCGTTAACCAGCTTTTGTGTGTTTTCTTTATTTCTGAACTTGCCGATGACTATGTAGTTGGTCATAGAGAGATTATATCAAACTATTAAAACTTACCTTGTGCTTATGAACAAAAACTGTAATATAACCTCAAACCACAACACAAGGGAGAAGTTCTATGCGCAAACAAAAAAATGATGAGTTCATCACCCTAAGCCGTGA
>JAZKAW010000003.1:21798-28624 GCA_040388945.1 Patescibacteria group bacterium | reverse complement strand
CCCAATGAAAGCAGCAGCCGAAGGCGATCAGCCACCAGTTTCCGGGGTAGGGCAGCAATAGCCACGCCGTACTTTTCTTTCGAAAGCGACTTTTTCATTTTAGTAATAAGAGTTTTTAACTCTTTACTACCAAAGTCTTTTTTGGAAACCGGCTTTGCAATTTGTCGCAAAACAATTGAAAGCGCGGCAGGGTCGGGTCCTGATTGCAGACCCACATTACTACAGTAGTCCGCCGAATGTTCTTACAGGTGAGTTCGAACTCGACCTGTTCGATCACCCCATACTCGACGTGGCAGATCTTTGCCTCTCGACAAAGCGCGGGGAAAGGAAAGTGGGTGGAGAGACAGAGCAAACTGGTTGGAAACACGATCGCAACTATCGACTTCGACCGATACTTCGACCGCGCGTCAAAAGGTCGGGTCCGGAAGAGGAGCTGCACAAACAGTTGGCCAGACTCTATGGCCAACCCAGCGACCTGGACGAACGGTACGAGCAAGCCAGCAAACTCTTTGAACGATTATCGATCGATGATGCGTACGAGTTTACCGTCGGTTGCCAATTCACGGTTGGAACAGGACTCGACCTGAAGAGAAACTTGACGCTCTATGTTCCCCGAACAGCATCGATCGTACCCGCGATCACTCATGCACTAACCTGGATGACTGACCGCTGGAATAAGAAAAGAGTGAAAAAACATGAACCCAAGCCGTTCCAGTTCACTCCTCAGCATATGCAACGAATCGTGGAGTACGTCGCCGAGGATCTGCGAACAGGCATCATCCTCAAGCACAATGTCGAAGCGGGGATAGCGGCCGATGCAATGGTGGGCTTTACGTGATCAAACGACCAGTTCCTGGTCGATTTTTATTCCAAAATCTACAGCTTTTGCCGTCTCCAAGATGAGCGTATCCCTCTCTTTTATAAATCTTCCTTCGTAATTGTTAGGTTCGCTTTGGGACACAAGCCTTAGTGCTTCATCAAAAGGAACCCACAACGGCTGCTTGAATCCTTCACTTACTTCATGTTCGGTAAAAGCAGTCTGCGTTCTGTTCCCAATTGTTTTTCCTACATAACAATACGATGTCTGAAGGATTGAAAATTCCGATCTGTATTCTTCAATAAAACCAAGTTCTGCGGTCACCTCAACGTCAGATCCTATCTCTTCGAGACATTCCCTTCTGAAAGCCTCTAACTTTTCTTCTCCCATCTCGATTCCCCCACCTGGCAGTTTGTAATAATTGTGTTTTGAGACGGGTAATACAGCAACGTTGTTGTGTTCATCAAAGACTACACCACGTGCTGCTAGTCGAGGTTTGTATTCCTGAGCAATACTCTTTTCTATATTATCCGGGTTAATGAGGCGAAGAAATTTCATTGTCTTGATTATACATAACGTTAACTTTTCTTCACACCCGCAAATCTATGATGTGCATACCATTTGTTCTGTGGTTCAGCTAGGGCCATATGCAAGTAACGCACACTTCCGTATTGTCGCAAGATGAAAACGCTTTTACCGCCGCCAGGTGTCATCCAAGGTTCGTGCAAAAATACTATCGGATTATTGCCTTGTTCTTCAGGATACTTTTCAGCAAAAAGAAGTGTGTCTTCTGCGCGAGGCTGTAACAAACCTTGTTTCTTGAACTCTTCCAGCACTTCAGTTGTTGATGGATCTGAAGAAAATTGTACAAGAACAATTTGCACGTCCTCTTTTTTCTCAGTAGACGTAAGTGGAAAATCTACCGAACCAAGAAATGACTGCGCATAGCTCCCGACATCACACTGTGTTGACTTGATCAGCTCTTGAGCCGAGCGACCATCTCCAGGGGTAATTGTGTAAGAATTCATGATGTTATGAGGTTATCTTTCCCAAAAACCCAATCATATTTGTAATATGAGTATCCAGGTCCACTCCTAGCACCTCACACCCTTGAGTAATAGTCGTGCGATCTATCTTGGCTGCAAAAGATTTCTCATTGAATCTTTTTTTGATGGAGCTCGCTTTCATCTGGGCAAATGGAACCGGATTTAATTTTTGATATGCGTAGAAAATGCCACTGATCTCGTCACATGCCAGGAGTGCCCCCGCCAACTTGGTCTCTGGAAGTGTCGTAAAGCCATTGTAGTTGTAGGCATGCGCTTCGACTGCATGGATAAGCTCTTCTGGGTAACCCCATTCTTTGAACCACTTCAATGACTCGCCCGGATGCACGTGAGGATGTTCTTCGAAATCGATGTCATGAAGTAGGCCGGTGAGATACCAAAGTTCAGGATCTTCCCCGTAGAGCGCAGCATACCCATCCATTGCTGTAGCCACCATCTCGGCGTGATAGCGTTGATACTGGTCTTTCACATGTTGAGCTAGGAGCTCTTTGGCGGCTGTGCGGGTTGGGAGAGGCATGTTATTTGAGGTAAGAATTGTTTTTTCTCAAAGAATCAATCTCGGCCTTAAGCATATCTAATTGACCAGAAGAATTTTTCTCAGAATCCGCCTTCTGTAGGAGAAGCGACACTTTATCAACTAGAGTCTCGTATGAAGACGCCTTGAATCGGTACGAATCAATTACCAAACCACTTACAGTTACTAATAAGGTCAAAAAACCAAAAATAGCAACCAAGACAACGCCGACCATGTAGAAATCGATGCGTTTAATCGAGGCATGAATGGGACCCATAACATCCTGATCCTTGGGTTTTTTGAGCGTAGCCATGATATTAGAGAGATCGATAAATGGTGTAGTCCAATGTCCAGGAATCGCCAAGCTTTCTCACGCGATAATTTAAATTCAACTGCTTTCCACTATTTGTCTGACCAATTACCAAGGGGGCAGTATTCCCAGTATCTACAGGGGAATCAAAGTTATAAAGCATCATTTGCAATGTCTTATTATCCGCACTAACTTTAGTTTCCTGTCTGGGTTTTTTCGTCTCATCCTCATGAAAAGAAAATTCTACTGAAAGAGATTCTGCCGGAGCTCCTATTTCATCGGTCATAAAGTCAATCTTAATTGGAGTTCGGCCAAGAGAAATAACGCTGCCATTCGCAACTACCACATGATTACCTGATTTGATATCGATTAGACTCATTGTTAAGTATGTCTTACTTCTCCTCTTCTATTCTTATAATCACGATAGCAAACCCGCCCTTTTATTGCTAGCATAAACTCATCATGACACCTATCCAAGGGCTCACCTTCTCCTACGGCAAAAAGAAGATTTTTGAAAATCTGGATGTAGAGATCCGGGACAAGTTCTCGATCATCAAAGGACCCTCCGGTTGTGGCAAAACAACTCTATTAAAGCTACTTACGGGGAACCTCATTCCATTCAACAGCGACAAGGAATTGGTACCCCTCACCAAGAAGTCTCTCATAGTTCAGGAAGATGCTTTGTTTCCGTGGATGACAGGAATTGAGAATATTAAGAAGATCGTCAACGTCACCGAAGAAGAAATAACCACGCACCCTCTCTACCAGAAGATTTCTCCGTACATCAATCAATATGCGTATCAAATGTCATATGGTCAACGAAGGATGATCGAGCTCTTTCGAGTCATATTGTTCAAACCCAAGCTTCTCTGTCTCGATGAACCATTCAATTTCCTGGACCCTACCAATCGCAAATTGATGATTGAATATATTTTAAATGAAGTCACACCACACACGACAGTAGTCATGACTACCCACTACAGCGAGGACACTACAGGATTCAATTTGCCTACACTCTATTTCGATGGTCAGTTCCCCGTTACCAGATTACTTACTGAACATGAATTCAAAAAACTTTAAAACTTTTGGTGGTTGGCTCGCGACTACGGTAGGAATCCTTTTTCTGCCTGCACTATGGTTTTTTCTTCATTACATTGTACATGTTGGCGAACGATTCCTGCCGAGTCCAGAACGTGTCTACCAAGCCATCTTCGACATTCATCCAAGTATTTTCCTCCACATATTCGATACAGTTACTCGCTTTGTTATTGGCTCACTTCTGGGCATTGTGATCGGTATTGCTATTGGTTTCCTGCTTCATCGTTGGATAACAGCTCGACGGTTACTCCTTCCAACTGTCCAAGCTCTTCGTGCCACACCACCAGTAGCAGTGGTTCCATTCTTTCTTCTTTGGTTTGGGTTCTCAGACGTTGGCAGGTATCTTCTTATCATCTTCGGTATTGGAGTGAGTCTAGCCATTACCACATATCAGATCCTCGAAAACCCGCCAGAAAAGTATCGCGTCCTATTCAAAAGTTTTTCCCTCAATCCTCGCGCGCAGACATTATCGTTCAGCTTGCCCTACGTTCTCCAAGAAATATTGCCGACCATTCGCTTTGGTCTTGCTCTAGCTATCGGACTCGTAGTGGTTTCGGAATTTCTTGGATCACAAACAGGATTGGGGTATCTCATCCAGACAGCCCGAGCCACCTTTTCACTCCACGTTATCTTCCTTGCAAATATCCTGCTTGGGATTATATTGGTAGTAATAGACTGGTTGACTATCAAACTGTGGAGCAAATTACTATTTTGGCAAAAGCACGACTAATCAATATTTTATGAAGAAAACACACATCATTGTCCTTGCCGTTATCATTGTCTTGGCTGTCATTTTTGTCATTGTTCGTCAGCAAGGTGGCAACTCTACAAACCACGGAGAACGTTCTTTGAAAGTGGCCATTTCGCCGTATCAGGACATGGCTCTCCTTATGAATAAAGATCGTACCAATATTGAGAAGAAACATGACCTCAGGGTTGAATATGCCAGTATGAATTGGGAAGATATGGCACCAGCCATCTCAAGCGCAGGCAGCACGATAGATGTTGCATTTGCTAGTCTGACTGAATTTGTAACTAACGAACGTAATATCAATAGAAATACGCAGGATCCCTTGGTATATTTTTATCCGGCATACGTATTCCTTGGTGGATCATTTGTTTCGCTCAACCCCAAGATGCCCGTCATTACAAAAGCTGACCTCAACAACCCAACAAAGCTAAAAGAGTTTCTCTCATACAAATTTGCAGCTGTAGAAAAATCTCAGTTTGAGCAAATGCTTTTCGTTATTGCACAGAAAGCAGGTGTAGATTTCAAGAATGTAAAAATTACTCACATTGGATTCAATGAAGGCCTGCTCGCTGCCGAGAACGGTAGTGTTGACGCTGCTGCTGCCGGACTCACTCAAAGAAATGAAGCGGTTGAGAAAGGAGGTAAGGTGGTCTTGGATTCTGCCGATGTAAACTCATTTACTATCGCAGGTTTTGTAGCCAAGAAAAGTATTCTAGAAGCAAAGCGTGCTGAGATCGAGGATTTCATGAAAATTTGGACTGATAGTATTGACTATGTTCTCACCGATATCGACAATCACGCGGCTGAACCTATCGCCTATCTCGATGCGCAATCCTCAACAAAATATACAGTTGAAAGTTTCAAAAATGCATTGAAGCAAGAAGTCTTTCCTAGAAATATTCCTGAAGTAAAAACACTTATAACAAATGAGGGTTCAGAATGGGATTTCAAAGCCTTGCAGAAGTCACTGACAGATTTTGAGTTAGCTAATGGGATTATTACGGAAGCTCCACAGAATATTGAGATTATAGAGGTGAAGGGGCAATAAAATGAAAAGTATTTCCGGCATAGTCTGTTATGTTAAAGATATCAAGAAAACAGCCCAATTCTATAAGAAACTTGGGTTTACAGTTGAAAAAGATACGCCAGATCATCTCTCTATTCGCTTAAATTGGTTCTGGATCGATTTCCATCCCCAAGATAAAGAAGACAAGCCGGAATTTCAAAAGGAAGCCAATCTCGATCATAAAGGCGCAGGGTTATTTTTATATATTAATGTAGAAGATGTGGATGATTTTTATAAAAATTTGCGTGCAAAGAAATTGAAGCCTTCCAGTAAACCTCGAGACTGGCCGTGGGGTAATCGTGAGTTTGTGATAAAAGACCCGGATGGATATAAGCTGGTGTTTTATAAAAGACTTATCCGTTCAAAAAAAGGTTAACAGTAATACTACCGTATCCCCTCTGGATTCCATGCTTGGTGAATATTTTCATTCAATGCATCCAAACTTTTCATGTCTTCGTCAGAGATGACAAAATCAAAAACTTTGAGATTTTCTTCTATTCTCTCCTTATGAACAGATTTGGGAATAGGCAAACAACCATGCTGGATGCTCCAACGAAGCAACACCTGGGCATGAGTCTTATTATATTTTTGTGCAATCGAAGTAATACATTCATTTTCTAGCTTACGAGCTTTCACCAACGGACTGTATGCCTCAAGTAAGATGTTGTGTTCCTTGCAATAGTTCAACAATTTTTCTTGATACAGAAAAGGATGGAACTCAACCTGATTTACTGCAGGCGCCACCTTGGCATAACTTTCCATTTCCTCCAAATGAGTAATTATATAGTTGGAAACTCCGATAGCTCTCGCCTTACCAGAAGCATACATCTCTTCCATACCCTTCCATGTTTCTTCTCTTTTATTTATCATCTCAAACCGATCCTCACTGGCGCTCGGCCAATGAACCAGATACAGATCGATATATTCCAAACCAAGGGTGGCCAACGAAACATCAATCGCTTTCAAAGTATTCTCGTAACCTTGGTCAGAATTCCGCAGCTTTGTAGTAACGTATATCTCTTCCCTAGGAATATGTGAACTGCGTATTGCATTGCCTACACCTTTTTCATTTCCATACACACTTGCTGTATCGATCAGCCGGTATCCCGCATCAAGCGCCCACTTCACCGCATTTTCCACTTCCGTCCCTTCTTGGGTTTTGTAAACACCTAGACCAATAGCAGGAATCTTGCTTTTGTTATTTAA
>JAZKAW010000003.1:0-21788 GCA_040388945.1 Patescibacteria group bacterium | reverse complement strand
ATTGATTCGGTCGCCATGTCACTGGCGGTCTTGTTGGCACCAACCGTGTTATATGCCGTGGACTCGTTTGAACTAAACCACACAGACAAAGGTAGTGTATTGAATTTCTCGCCCATCGGATCATCAAAAGCTGCACGCAATCTTCCAGACTGCAATTCCTGAAAAAGAGCATCCTTGTCGATAAGCTCGCCGTAACCAACGTTTATAATAAGAGCTTTATCCTTCATCATTTTCAAATCTGTTGCATCAACAAAATCTTTTCCAGTACCCTTTGGAACCAAAAGAAATATTACATCACTGCTTTTAAGAAGGTCATCTTTATTTACATATTCAATACCCTCTTTCTCAACATCAGGCTTCCGAGTTCTGCTAAAGTAAATTACTTTATGGGCTCCTAGACCTTTTAAAGAAACCGCCAACCGTGTCCCAACCTTACCCATGCCGATAATCCCAACAGTGAGCTCATTCAATGAATGAGTAGTCTGAAATTTCTTTGTACCCGTTCTTCCCATCTCAAAAATATTTCGAAGCATTGCAAACATAAGCGTCATAGCATATTCACTGACAGCATAACTATTCGAGCCTGGAGCATTGGCTATAGCAATACCCTTTTTCGCTGCCGCTTCATGGCCAGGGATAAAAGCTTTCCAGTCTGATCCAGTAAAAGCAATGGCTTTTAGCTCATCTGCTACTTCGATTATTTTATTCGTTACTTTTTCTATGCCACCCATTATGTAGCCGACCTTGCCTTTAATGGCAGTGATCAGTTCCTCTTCGGTAGCTTGAGGTTTATCAAGTCGCTCTATTTCAAAGCCCGCACTTCGAAGTTTATCTTCGTGCTCTTTGAAGATGAACAAATTGTCGGTTATAAGAATTTTGCCTTTCATGGGTTTAATTTAACATAAAATGTACATTTCCAGAAAATACTGTAATGTCAGACTATAGGCCCTTTATGAATCAACCAAGTTTGCGGATTCTTTGCATTATTTATGACAGAGAACCCTTGTACCTTCAGGCCCCACCAGAGGCCGAGCTACCTGGACACGAGATAACAGTGGTTCACGATTACGCGAGTGCAAAGAGAATGATCATGGACAAAGCACGAGGAATTCCACCTTTCGACATCGTCCTCACCGACGTTTCGGTTCCTGGTGGAGATCACGGTGACGGATTCGAGAGCTTTCCCTATTGTCCCATAATGCTGCAGCCGTATTTGGATGTGCAGCTGGTGCGCGGACTGGGAATATTCGTACCACCGTATTTCGAAACACACTTCCAGACAACCAACGGCTACGCAGCTATGGTCGCCTCGCGGGACTGCTTCACCCCCTTGAACACCCGAGACTGGAGAAAACTCTTCGAACTTGTGATCCGGGCAGTAAACGAAATGCCACAATGACCCGCAGATGCTCTGCTGGTCGTTTTTTATTGGACTGATTCTGATTGACTTCTGACTCAAGATAAATAGACTATAGTTTAGGAATGATCATTCGGTCTTCCAGAACAAAAAGGGTTTGGAATGGAAACAGAGACAAAGATATACACGCCAAATGAAATTGTAGCGATGTGGCCACAAAGTGAAGGAGAACTACGAGCGTATCAACGCCACCTTAAACAAAAAGCTCCGCTTACCGCTGCCCAGCTCGACATGGCGTTGCAACTTGCAGCGCTTGGCTTTGACACGATCCTCAAGCAGGGTCCCGCAACCCCAGCAGGTCCGTCGGCGACAGATCTGGACCAGCTCGAAGCACTGCTTGACTGCATGATCACACGATTCCACAGCCAGCATAGCTTCGATTCGTTGATTGGTCGCATGGCTACCTTGGATGGCCTCTGGTCAGTACTCAAAAGTGCCAGAGAGAAGGCTGGCCGCCCCAAGCCAGAATTTCACTAAGTACCACACGCAGACACCGACCCGGAGAATTCTTCGGGTCATTTTTTTATTTAATCAATTCCTAGTAATAAAAAAGCACGCAACCATTGCAGTTACGCGCACGACTACGTCTCACTCAGAGAGGGACGAACAGCAGATCGTATTGCTCACGAAGAACAGTTGAGAACGCTCGGACTGTCAACCGCATCTTTGGTCCATCGGTCTCTTGTTTTTGCTTCTCGAGACAAAGCACGCAGAACGCACCGTTTACTCCTGCCGCAGCCCCAATGGCAGCAACTGGCCGCTGTGATTTACAGGATCGGTAATAGGAAATGAAGGCAACGAGCTCTTCAGGCTTGGTTGCCCCTTCTTTTTCACTTCTGAACGCTTTCACAAGTGTCTCGTGGAGATAGCTAGGGCAAGCAGACCCAACCATCGCGGCGAGCCTTTCATTTCCACGCACCAAATGGGCCTTAACAGTGTATCCGGCCTTGGCAGTCATCGGAAATTTTTCGATTCTGACATCCCGGTTTACTTCACAAAACTCATCTTGAGCAATGTTGTGCCAATGTTTGTCGGAACGAACGGTGAGTTCGAACGTCAGCGGGTCGAGACCCAGAGTGGCACGCCACTTGTCGCGATCGAGACCCTCATGATTGCCATTCCCAAGGAATTCGGCAACATCCGAGAAGAGACCGAGGGACAAGCCTTGCTGAAATTCCGGCGTCCCAACTCCATGATCTTCATTGACTCCGATGAACTTACCCAGCTGACCCGATGTGAACACTGATTTGTTACTCATGTGGATTCCTCCAGTATGAACTGCCGTCTCTTTCGAGGGGCCCACTAACTTTTGAACAACTGACGAGCTAGAGGACGAGACATTCGCCATAGCTTGAAAGCACCCATCTATATGAGAACCTTCAGTCTACGGCGAAATTAAGTAAACTTAAAATGAACTTATTTTTAGTTTTTATAGCACGACTGAACTGTTCTGTCAATTTCTATTAGTCCAATATCTTATCCAAATCAAAGCTGTGTAACGAAACATTTCCAATCTCCTCCATAAGCTTACCCTGTTCCAGGAAATACAAAAGTCGGATAATACCTCCGTGGGCAACGATAAGGGATTCACCTTCCTTAGTTGCCTTGAGAGTCTTCAGAAATCTGAGAACTCTATTCTTCACATCATCTACCGACTCTCCGTTATGAGAATGCCAATCATATTGCATAGAAACATGTGCTTTCTTTACATCAGCAGTAAAATCAGTTCCGCTCAACAATCCAAAATTCACTTCTTTTAATTCATCGTGAAAAGAAAGTTCCGCATTGAGTTCTGAATTTAATATCAGAGCAGTATCTTTGGCGCGACGTAAAGGAGATGAATAGATGTGTTTGACGGTCTTGGGTATAAGAGATTTGGCCAGCTCTGCTTGTTCAATACCCTCTGGTGTAAGATTATCCTCTAATTGACCATTAATAAGATGCTTCTTATTTAATTCTGTCTGACCATGCCTGATAAGGTAAACTTTCATGAAATACAGTATATCAGTTATCGAGCCTTTCCCATCTCCTCCTTAAGCTCAAGTGCCCTCTCCAACATTCTCACTCCTATCTTACCCCAGTGTGCGTCAGTAAGTTGGATACATTCGGACGGATCAATAAGCTTGGTCTCCATAACTTCTCCGCCCGGGTCGTTGAGAAAATCCCCTTCAGGTTCAACCAGACAGACGGCACGAACATAATAGTGCAAACCATCAGCCTGATGAGCCTCCTGCAGACCAACATATCTCATCTTCAAGACTCTCATGTTTGTCTCTTCTTTTATTTCTCGGTGGATTCCAACGCTCACATCTTCACCATCCTCGATCCCCCCTCCAGGAAGATTCCAGTGACCCTTATTTTCATGGACAACAACAAGCTTGTCACCATAAAAACAGTACGCGCGTGCACCCCAGATAGGTAGCCCAGAAAAATCCCTTTCGTCATCTATGTCTTTATAGGTCGCCTCAAGGGGTTGACCCGTAGAACGACTGAGAATTGTTTCCTTAATTTGCATGATTGTACACCCCAAACACCGCCTTGATACCCGCCCAGTTTTTGTCCCACTCGACAGTCTCGTGAGTTTTGAGTTCGACAGTAACAGCAGGAACGTTGATAGAGGCCAACCAGTCATCAGCTGCGCCAGTCGTAACATATGCATCAAATGATTTTACTGCTGGATACCCTGCCGCTTTCGAGTAAACATTCATGAGTTCGAGAGTTGCTGGAAGAATTCCCTTTTTACACTGAGAAGCATACACAGCATTGGACTGACTATGCCAAAAGATCACTGCATCTGGTGTTGATGAGGCAATATAGTTACGCAGTGCCTGCGTTTCGGGTTCAGAGAAAGCCTTGGTACCTGCACTGACGGTGGCCGACCTCCAGGTACTCTTTGGCTGCCATTTACAATCGAAGTTTCGATTTAAGTCCACATCATGCGCATTGATTGAGGTCTACTTTGTTGGCATTAAATCTTGCTGATTCCAAAACCTTGGTGCTGGTCGAAACATCTGCCACAGCAAAGCGGCCTTCCTTACCGGTGACTGCAAACACTCCATCAGGATTGAGGGTTGGAATAACCGTCACAGAAAGAGAGTCAGGAACAACTGTCGGATTGGCATCCATATAATCCATGAAGGTGTATGACAAAAGGACACTGTTCCATTCATATCCACCGTGAACACCACCAACGAACAAGAGATGCGTCGGGCCTTTCCCGTAAGTATAAGCCTCGATAGCGCGACCCTGTACGGACTGGCCGATGACTTTATGTGTTGGACCAGTAACGACCGGCGCAGGAGTAACAACAGGCGGAACGACGGGTTCCTTGTGTAAACTAAGAGATATGACTATCCCGATCACAATCAGGATGAGAACTATAACTCCAACAATAATGAAGGGTTTACGCGACGAAGATGGAGTCTGCTGCTGTGGGGGCATCAGGAGAAGGAGTTAATACTAGACGGGATTAATTGGCGTAATATTGGAGTAAGGCCTTTACAGCAAGGAGATTCTTGGACCATTCTGTATCGGTGTGATTTGTAAGAATGATACTGATTGCTGGAGTACCGATCTTTGCAAGCCAGTTGGTCATGTCACCGGTAGTTGCATAGAAGTCGAAGCTCTCGTTGGCGTTATAACCAGAAGCTTGGGCAATCGCCTTTGTGATTGCACTCGTTTCGGTAGAAACACCACTGTGACAGTTGGAAGCGAACACTCCGCCAGCGGCACTGTACCAAACGAGGACTGCAACTGGCTTTGCAGATTCTACATAACTTTTTATAGCCTGACTTTCTGGTTCAGAAAATGCGCTCGCACCACCACTAACTGGAGTGCTCTGCCATGTGCCCTTGGGCTGCCAATCGCAATCGAAGTTACGATTGAGGTCGACGTTGTTTGCGTTGAAGCGACCAGCTACAACAGTAGTCTGTGAAGTAGAAACATTTGCTGCTGAGAAATTTCCGGTGGTTGTGCCGACGACCTTATTTAGCCCGTCAGGGTTGAGTACTGGGATAACCGTGACTTTCACGTTACTCGAGATAATCCCAGGATTTGCCTTGAGATACTGTCTCATCTGCTCTGCGACGAGAACTGTGTTCCATTCATATCCACCATGGATACCTCCGACAAGAAGGATCTCTTTTGCACCAGTGCCGTAGTGATATGCAGTGATAGGATTGCCCTGAACTGAAGTTCCGATGACGGTCTGTTCAGAGTTGACTACTGGAGTGGTAGACGCGACTGGTGTCGGCTCTGCACTCATGCTCGGAGTCGGACTAATGGGCATGACGCTAGTTTTTGATGTTGTAGCAATGAGATAAACACCAATAATGATAATAATGACGCCAATAATGATAAGGATGGTTTTTTTCATATATATTGAGTTTACCACAAAGTAAGCTTACAAGTTTTTTATAACAGCTTCGACTTCACATCGCTTCGTACTAAGCGAATTGAGACCAGCATATGCAGAACTATACAGTGTTTTGCCTATATAATTTTCAGTCTTTTGGTCTCCCGGGTTGAATCCCATTTCAATTTTACTTTCTGGAAGGTTTGCACCACATGGAAGATCAATATTTGAAATCATAATTTTGTATGAATCATAGAAGTATTTTTTTGTTTCAGTTGGATTCCATGCGTTAGGATTTTCTGCGATTGTTTTACGATACTCATTAACAATAGCTTCCTCATCCGTGGACATAGCTTGATTTACAAGTTTCTTATCAGGAGAAGTTATGTAATCTATACCTTCTGCCGCTCGTGTATAGCTATATTGAAAGACTTTTTTCTGTTCATTACGTAGTTGAGTAATCAAGGCGTTCTTTTCTACTTCAGAAAATAAAGGTGTTTTATTTTTTGAATTAATAATCGACAACACCGAATATCCGGTTTTTTGAGTAATCCAACCAACAAGGAGAGTAATTTCTGCATCTGCATTCGCAGTTATATTTTTACCGAGACTCACAATACTGGAAGCAGTCTTTTGCGCATCAGCTATTTTATTTTGTCTGAATGAAATTAGTGCTCGCGTGGCAGCAAGATAGGTTATACCCCGAACAGCATTCAAGGAACAACTCTCACCTTTTCCCATATTACACTGATATGGCTTCGTAGCATTTTCATCGAAAGTCTTAACCAGAATGGGATATGCGGAAAGAATTTTATTAGCTTGTGTAACTGGAGGAATACTAGTCGGAGTCGAGCTTGCAATATATTTTGTCAAAATGGTCATATCGGCCGACGTAACCAAACTACTGTTTACTGCACTGAAAGCAGGAGCACTGTTTTCTGAAATCAAAGATGGCTCCGGATAAGATACCTTGAGATCGGAATCATCAAAGACAATCGGCGTCACAGAGTCTTTGACCGGTGTAGAAGATATTTTTCTCTGTGAAAAAAAATACCATCCACCAACTAAGAGTAATAAGAGAATAACAAGAATTACGAGAATTGTAGCCTTAGATTTTCTGGGAGGATTCTCTTGGGCGGGCGGGACCACCTGTTCTGGTGCAATAGGTACCGAGCGTTCTTGTTCATTCATACGTAATAGATTGTAAAATTTATAATACAGAAATTGTACCACGTCGTACCTCTATTTCCTGTACTCCAAAATATCCCCTGGCTGACACTCCAGCGCTTTGCAGATAGCCTCAAGAGTCGACAACCGCACAGCTTTGGCTCTACCGTTTTTCAAGACAGAAATATTTGCCATGGTGATGCCCACTTTTTCGGTAAGCTCGGTGACACTCATCTTGCGCTTGGCCAACATGACGTCGATGTTAATGATGATCGCCATATTGATTAAACAGTTAAGTCGTTCTCGGACTTTATATCTACGGCATTTTGCAAAAGTCTCTCAAATACGGCTGCAGCAGTGGCAACAACAACAGAAACAAATGTAGTTACAATACATATAGCCAGAAAACCAGCAGGATCATCATCTTGCGCATGGAACACTCGTATATATAGTCCAGCCAGGACAATCAAAATACTGAGCACTATCCCGCAATATTTTATATTCCTGAGAGCCTTCACCGCGTTTAGTGAGAATACTTTATTTTGCCCGATATATCCGAGCAATCTGAACGCTTGATACAGAGCGACAAAAAAAGCGATCGACGTTAGGTATCCATATATAATGAACGGATCAGTATACACATGGAACAGGTCCAAGTTCGCGGCCCTTCCTTCGGTGAGTGGCATGCGGATCATAATGACCAATGCCACGATACCGACGAGCACGATGACTCCTTGTAGAAATATAGTTGAACTTTTTTTCATATCTCCAGCTTAAATGACTATTTATCGTTTGTCAATATATATTTATCGTTATTACACTACTTTCTGGTGCCTACTAGTTGAGTGCCCAAATAGAATAATTGAGGTACATAGCAAAACTCACCCATAAAATATAGGGCACGAGCAGATATGTTGCAGGTTTAGAAAGTTTATAGAAAAGTATCATGGTCCATACAATAACCAGCCACATAAGGATAATATCTATCAGGGCGGCGCCAGGATTGTGTAACCCGAAAAAGAGAGGCGACCAGATCAGATTTAAAATAAGCTGAATCGCAAAAGCTCCCAGAGCTATTTTTACTTCCCTCTTCGCCCATCCTTTTTTCCAGACAACCAGAGCAGAGATCGCCATAAGAATATAGAGCGTTGTCCAGGCCGGACCAAATACCCACGATGGCGGAGTAAGTGCCGGCTTTATGAGTGTCTCGTACCAGGTGATATCGAAATTCATATAGATGTAGAAACTACTCACTCGTCTTACCATCGAACTCATCGGCCGTATCCGCTTCTGCATCAGCCTTTGTTCGATGAACCACGCCATCATGATGATGCGGTGGCATATATAGTGTATAGAGCTTCATCGGCTCAGAAGGATCGTTTACGATATTGTGCTTCGTGCCAGCAGGAACAATGATAACGCTCCCATCAACTATATTGTGAGGAATACCATTCAGGATTGCCCTTCCTGCACCTTTCTCCACACGCAGGAACTGATCAACATCATGAACTTCTTCACCAATATCCTCACCAGGAAGAAGCGACATCAAGACAAGCTGACTATTTTTGTCAGTGTAGAGAACCTTCCGGAAATTTTCATTATGTAGGGAGAGTTTTTCAATATTGTCGACGAATCCATTCATAGTATGCGTCATGAGTATTTTTTATTAGGTTGTTATTAGTTTGCTACAAAACCATGGAACGATGTCTCAAACGGTGAAGGATCTTGCAGGGTTCTACGATGCGAGGGTCAACAATACTATAGAAGACATTGAGACCATCACGACGAGGAACGATGAGGCCATTGTGACGAAGGAGAGCGAGATGCTGAGAGAGGTTGGCCTTGGGGAGCTTGGTGATAGCAAGAATATGTTCGACAGATGTCTCGCGAAGTTTCAATATATTGAGGATCTCCAAACGCTTGGAATTGGCTAAGATCTTATAGACCAGAGCGTTCTTTTGATAAGCTTCTTTGGGGAGTGGTGATTTCATAGTTTCTAAATTATATACTTTAGAACCTAAAATTTCAATAAGAAATTTTAATGCGAGAAAAAAGCTTCAGTATAGATTGCTTCCTCGGGAACACCTGCAGCACGCAAACCTTTCCATATGTCACCCACAAATGAAATAGACCCACAGAGCATAAATTCCCGACCAGCAATATTTTTCTGCGGACCACTCCCGACGATATTGCCAATAGTTACTCTGGTTTGAACAATGGCCGGATCAGGGCTTTTTTCGCGGGTGACAAAATAGAAGACATCGAAGTTTGAGTGCTTCTTTCGCAAGTTTTCGAACTCCTCCCTAAAGGTGAGACCTCCATGCGTACGTGACGTATAGAACAATATAAGCTTACGCGATGGATTGCGCGAGAGTGAATCGAGTATGATACTTCGAAATGGTGTGACACCAATATCGGCCGCAATAAACACCAACGATGTATCTTCGAGTTCACTATAAAAATATCCGTACGGTAATGAAGCGGTGACAGTATCCCCTGTCTGGAGCGCACAGAGACGACGGGAAAATTCTCCGACAGCTTTTACTGTTATAACCAGAACTTTTTCATGCGGTGCACTGGACATGCTATACGCCTTCCCTTCAGGCACAGATAATTCTGGAAAATATACATTGATGAACTGGCCGGCGTGATAGGTAGGAACACTTCCATCAGACAATCTCAATTTGAGAGTCGAGACATTGGCAGATTCGACGATTTTTTCTATAACCACATAGGTTTTCGTAATTTCGGTTTTGATCATGTTCTGTCTGACTTATCCTGAGATTCTTCGTAATCATTTATAGCTTCCCGCAAAGCCGTGTGACCCAAGACTGAACAATGATATTTGCGATCGGGCAGTCCGCCCAGCCGCTCGATGATGGCTTCTGGTGTCATGCGCTTTGCACGAGCAAGAATCATGCCTCCGTTCTCTGTGGCCATGACCGACATCATCGAAGTTGAGGCGATAGCCGAAGCACAGCCGAATGTGCGCCATTTGCATTCGGTAATATGTTTTGTTTTGGGATCGATCTGTATCCACACGGCCATCATGTCGCCACATGCCGGACTCCCCACCACACCGATACCATCGGCCACGTACTCCATTTCATTGAGTAGAATATTGCGAGGATTGAAAAAATGATCTTTGACTATGTCGCTGTACAACCAGTCTACGCCGTCACACACGGGAGGCATCTGTGCATCCGATACTTTTTTGAGCGAACGAGATTGTGGGAGAGGAGTTTTTTTCATAAGGTTATGAGAATGATGCGGTTAGGGCTGACATATTCGACAGTCGCACGGTAATGCCCGGAAACACCGAAAGAACATAATCCATATCTTCGCGTGTCGTGTGTCTTCCCAGAGAAAAACGAATACTGCCGTGAGCAAACTCCGCACTCTGCCCTATGGCCATAAGGACATGTGAAGGTCGCAAGTCGAGCGCTGAACAGGCAGACCCAGTAGATGCTTCTATGCCCGCATGATCCAACATGAGGAGGATGGACTCTCCTTCTATGTGAGGAATAGATATATGGACATTATTGGGGAGACGCAGGTTACGATGACCGTTGACTATGGCTTGAGGAATTTTACGCAAAAGATTTTCAATAAAATATTCACGCAGGCCGACTAGTCGGACGCTTTCTTCTTTTCTTATTTCATGAGCAAATTTCAACGCCTCACCAAATCCCACGATAGATGGCAGACTTTCGGTCCCCGCGCGCAACATCCGCTCCTGCTCCCCTCCCACGACGAGCGGCTCTATGCGGACAGATCTTTTCTTATAGAGAAGCCCCACACCTTTTGGTCCATAAATTTTCGATCCATTGAGGGACATAAGGTCCACACCGAGCTTATTCACATCCAGTTCCAGTGAACCCGCAGCCTGGCAAGCGTCGGTATGAACTAGCGGAAAAGCGCCGCTACCCGATCCATATTCTGTGCGCCATTTTTGTACCGCCTCGGTCAACTCGCGAATTGGCTCGATGGTGCCAATCTCATTGTTAGCATACATAACCGATATCAGAACTGTCTGCGCAGTTATAAGGGAAAGACATTTATCAATATCGATCATTCCAGTTGTATCCACCGGAAGAATGCTCACACTGAAACCTTCCTTCTCGAGCTGTTTGGCAGACTCCATGACGGCCTTGTGTTCGATGGCCGAGATAATAATATGATTCCCTGCCGTACGATTGGCATGAGCAACACCTTTGAGTGCCAAGTTGTCAGATTCGGTACCTGAACCAGTAAAGATAATTTCGTCAGAGCTGCACACTAGAATATCGGCCACCTCACGTCGCACCTTCGCAATAACCTGTGCCGCTCGCCTACCACTGGCGTGCATGGACGATGCATTGCTGTACTCGGCTCCAAAATATGGAAGCATTTTGTTCAACACAAGAGGATCTACGGGGGTAGTTGCGGCATAATCAAGATATATAGTTGTATTAGCGGATGCCGCAGAATGTGACATAGGTGTTCATTATTTCTTGGAATGACGCAAACTCTTCATCGCCGTAGGTGACTTTTCTTTTGAATTGCGGATTCAAGATCTTGGTCGGGATAAACTTTTGCAAGAAGTAGCGCTGTGCACCACGGATCTCCTCGCCAATCTCCCTGAAATCATCGGGCTCGATAAGACCTTTGATCACCGTCGTTCGGAATTCATACTCGACCCCAGATGTTTTCAAGATGGCAATACTTTTTCGAATAGCCGCCACATCCACCGGTCGTGCAACTGTCTGGCTATATTTGGACATCGGCGACTTTATATCCATGGCAATATAATTTACCAGACCTTGCTGTATAGCTTTCTCGATCATCTCCGGCCGAGTACCGTTTGAATCAAGCTTTACCAGGTAGCCGAGGCTTTTGACTTTCTTCATAAAGCCAAGCAGATCATCATGCATAGTGGGCTCTCCACCCGTGATGACTAGGCCCTGGAGCATCCCTTTTCTCTTGGACAAAAAGGCCAAGACGTCCTTTTCTGAAATGTGCGTCTCGACAGTTTCGTCGACCAGCTCCGGATTGTGACAATAGGGGCAGCGGAAGTTACAACCGATGGTATAGACCATACACGCTACTTTGCCGGGATAATCTATCAATGTGCATTTTTCTATCCCTCCGAATATCATGCTGGTGTTTTTTATACTCTGGCCACGGAGTGCACATCGACCTTTACATCAACTTTTGACTGGAGCTCAGGCACATACATTTCGCGCATAGAATATTCTGCTTGCTTGCCCAAGTTCCACTGACTGACTGGGCGAAGGTAACCCACCACACGCGAGTACACTTCACATTCGGTCTGACACGTCGGACAGGTGCGCTTTTCACCAGAGATATACCCATGTGAACTGCAGACACTGAATGTCGGAGTCAGAGTAAAGTATGGCAGGCGATAGTTCTCGCAAACTTTCTTCACTAGTGCGGGTACCGAAGCAGGATCGGCGATGCGTTCTCCCAAGAAGAGATGTATCACGGTGCCGCCAGTGTATTTTGTCTGGAGGTTGTCCTGGATATCGAGAGTCTCTACGATGTCGTCGGTATAGTTTACTGGTAGATGTGAGGAGTTGGTATAGAACGGCTGAGCACCTCGTGCCACCTCTGCTTCATTTGCCACGATGATATCGGGATATAGTTTCTTGTCCTTGAGTGCCAGACGATAGGCTGTTCCTTCGGCCGGTGTGGCTTCGAGATTGTAGAGATTGCCAGTTTCTTTTTGATACTGCACCAACCTCTTTCTCATAAAATCCAAGGTCTCGGCAGCAAACTTTTGACCCTCTTTGGAACCGATATCCTTTCCCATAAAGTTAAGGGCAGCCTCATTGAGACCGACGAGCCCGATGGTAGAAAAGTGATTCTTCCAATACTGATCGTACGCTTGCTTGATTTTGCGCAGATAGAACTTGGTATATGGATAGAGGTTTGCATCTGTAAATCTCTCCAGTATCTTGCGCTTGATCTCCAGACTGTCACGGGCGATGTCCATTTTTTCGGCAAGGAGCGTATTGAAGTCCTGACCAGTTGTTCGGGCGATATATCCCAGACGCGGCATATTGATAGTCACTACGCCTACAGAACCAGTGAGCGCGTTTGCTCCAAAGAGTCCTCCACCACGACGATCGAGTTCTTCCAAGTCCAGACGAAGGCGGCAACACATCGAACGCGTATCCTCTGGCTTCATATCTGAATTTACAAAGTTACTAAAATACGGAATGCCATACTTGGCAGTGATATCCCACAATCCCTTGAGGTTTGGATTCTCCCAGTCAAAATCCTTGGTGACATTGATGGTGGGAATCGGGAAAGTAAATACGCGTCCAGCAGCATCTCCTTCGGCCATGACCTCGAAGAAAGCGATGTTAAACATGTCCATTTCTCTCTGGAAATCTCCGTACTTTTCCTGTCGGAGTTTTCCGCCGACAACCACCTGCTGATCCTTGAAGTTGGGCGAAGGATTGAGATCCAAGGTGATGTTAGAAAATGGTGTCTGGAAACCGACGCGGGTTGGCACATTCATGTTGAAGACAAATTCCTGAAGAGCCTGCTTGACCTCGTCCTGCGACAATCCGTCGTAGCGGATGAACGGTGCCAGGAGCGTGTCAAAGTTGGAAAATGCGATCGCACCGGCCGCCTCTCCCTGAAGGGTGTACATAAAGTTCACCACCTGTCCGAGGATAGTACGAAAGTGTTTTGCTGGAGCAGACTCGATCTTGTCTGGTACACCACGGAAACCTTCGAGAAGAAGCTCCATAAGATCCCAACCAACGCAGTAGATAGAGAGCGTGCCCAGATCGTGAAGATGTATATCACCTTGTTCATATGTCTCGCGCACAACGGCAGGATAAATCTTGTTCAACCAGTATGTCTTGCTAACCTCAGAGAAAATATAATTGTTGAGACCTTGCAGAGAATAGCCCATGTTGCTGTTCTCTTTGACCTGCCAGTCGAGCTTGTCCAAGTAGTTGTCGATAAGACCGAGATTGGCAGCGGTTGCAAAGGCACGCATCTCCGCATGTTGTGCACGATAGATGATGTAGGCCTTGGCGGTCTTTTTGAAACGTGACCGCATGAGGACTTGCTCAACAACATCCTGAATATCCTCAACCCGCCATGTAGCAGATGGAAATTTCTTTGATGCAGCATCGACCACATCATCAGAAAGGGTCTGTGCCTCCGCTTCTATAAATTCTCCAGTCTCTTTTCCTGCGCGTGCAAGAGCTAGTGTTATCTTTTTTTGCTCAAACGGAACTTCCGAACTGTCGCGTTTGATAACCGATCTAAGCGGTGCTGTGGACATGGGTATGATGGATTAACGGGATAATAGTATGGACCATTATCACGCCTGTTGCAGAGTTTCGCAATCAAGAAATTGGGGATAAAGCACAAGGACACAAGATAGCTTCCGTGTCTTAGGAATTATCGACTCCGATGGCCTCCGAAATATTAGAAAAACCATCTTTTTCGAGCAATTTCACCAACCCCCTATTGATCTCACTTACCACCTGTGGTCCCTCAAAAATCATACCGGTAACCATCTGCACCACTGAGGCACCGAGTCGTATCTTTTTGTAGGCGTCTTCTGCCGAGAATATGCCACCGAGACCGATGAGCACAAAACGCTTACCTTCCCTTTTGTATATATGTGCAAGTAACCTGTCGGAAGATTCCTGGACAGGCTTTCCACTGATGCCTCCCTTGGAAGAAAGGTCCTTATCCAAAATTTTTGGATTGTCCCTTTTCTTGGTGAGATTCACACAGATGATGCCATGAACGCGATGCCAGCGGACCACATCGAGGAGAACGTCGAGTTCAGGAATACTCATATCTGCCGAAATTTTTATGAAAATAGGCTTGTTGGTACCAATGAGGTCAATGGTCGAGAGCAATCGCTCCAAAGCATCCGGTTGGATAAATGGTTGCCCTCCCTGAGTATTGGGACAACTTATATTTATAGTAAAGTAATCTCCAATCTCCACAAAAGATCTAAAAGCCTTGGCATAGTCAGCTATCGCCCTGGTGAGATCATTGTTATCGGCATTATTTGTCATCGCTACACTTGTGCCGATAATGACATCAGGTTTCCTCAACTGAAATTTTTTTGTCAGACGTTTGGCGATCACCTCACAACCATCGTTTTTGAGACCATAGTATACGAGGAGTCCACGTGATGCTGGCAGGCGCCATAGTCTCGGCTTTGGGTTGCCCGGGCATGCGTAGCCTGTGATGGACCCCACTTCGATCAGGCCAAAACCTACGCTACCGAGAATATCTGTAAGTTCTGCGTTCTTGTCGAACCCAGCAGCCAGACCTACGGGATTTTTGAATTTCATACCGAGAATTGTCTGCTCAAGCCTCGGATCCGAATATCCGAACATGAGCCGAGTGAACCCCCGTAGTGGTGCCATACTCCCAAGTATTCTGCCCACTCGCACCATGTGGTCATGGACATATTCGGGATCAAATTTAAAGAAAATAGGCTTCAGAACACGCAAATAGAGCGCGTGGACAATATAATTGCGCGCGGCTACGCTGGTATTCTTCATGTCTATATTATTGCACAGTTTCGAAACTAATGGGAGTTACAGAAAACGGAGGTAAATAGCTCTCTACAAAAGATGCAGCTTTTCGGCCGTACCCATATGACGCTCGGCTTCAAGTATGATTTTTTCCATCATAGTCACCGCTTCGACAGGATACGCACCGATAGCAGATTCTTCGGACAACATCACAGCATCTGCGCCACGGAGGATGGCATAGGCAACATCTGTTACTTCTGCTCGGGTAGGAACAGAGTTCTTAACCATAGAGAGGAGCATCTGCGTGGCAACAATAACCGGTTTACCAGCCTTCCTGGTCTGCTGAATGATACGATCCTGAACAAAAGGAATTTGCTCGAGAGGAACTTCATTACCCAGGTCTCCACGCGCCACCATAACTGCGTCTGATACTTCAATGATCTTATCTAGCGACTCGAGAGCCACTGCACGTTCGATCTTGGCAATAATCTTCTGAGAACCGCCGCACTTTCGGACAACCTCACGACACTTTTCTATATCAGCTGGTCCGCCAACAAATGAGAGTGCTATATAGTCCAAATGATGCTCTGCTCCAAATCGGATCGATGACTCATCTTCATCGGTGAGTGATGACGCTGCTGCATGATCATAGGTATGATCTTTCCCAGTTTGAATACGAGGACCAGGTAGATCCTGGATGATCAACACTCTCCTACCAGTCTCCTTTTCGAGTTCACGAATAAGAGTGATCTGCTGCGCACGAACTTCGTTGTTTGCCCAAGAAAAATTCATCCGGATAACGTCGCACTGATGTTCGATCATGGAGCGAAGTACCTCCCGCTTTGTGGAGGCGTCTCCGATCGTGGCGATGATCTGGGCTTTGGAATGCATTAGGCTGGTACGTTAGATTCGGTCTGGCGGATTTCTTTGTGAACCATGTGACCGCTCTCATCGAGCTCGTAGATAGTGATAGCTCCAAAAGGCACCACCACATCGGCGATCCCTTCATCCGAAATATTCTCGATGTATTTTACGAGTGTACGCAGAGAGTTGCCGTGTGCCACAACGAGGATGTTTTTGCCTTCTTTGACTCGCGGCAATATCTTTTCAATAAAATATGGCACAACTCGCTCATATACCATTTTGAGGGATTCACCTCTAGGGATAGGATAGTCCCATCCACGGCGAAGTTTCTGAAACTCTTCTTCACCAAGCATCTTTTCCATATCCCACTTGTTGTTGCCGGTATAGTCTCCATAATCTCGCTCGTTGAGCGCGGCCGAGTGCTCGGTCGGGACTTCATAACGCTTACAAACATTGAGCATGCACGACAAAGTTTCGATAGAGCGCACGAGCATAGAAGCGAATGCATAATCAATAGGAATATCCTGAATGAGGAATCCCATGTCTTCTGACTTCTTGAAACCGTATTCATCTAGGTGCCGATCTCGTAGACCTGTCCATTTGCCGAGTTTATTCCATTCTGACTCGTGATGTCGCGCAATAATTAGTTTTCCTGTTGAGCTCATACCGCCATAATAACAGGTATAGAAAATATTTGCTGAAACATGAGCAGTGTATTTGGCGATAATCAGGCTCCAGCAGTTCCAGTCTTTACATCCCCTGCCCGTTCGTAACTAGCGAAGATCACACCATTTTTGGTGACCAAACTATCAGTAATTTTGAAAGCTGCAGGGATAGTACCTTCAGCGAAAAGTCGCTTGCCCGTGCCGAGCGTTATCGGGAATGTCATAAGGAGCATCTCATCAACCAGATCATGCTTGAAAAGTGTCTGGGCCAGATTGCCACTGCCGATCACTTTGATCTCGGGACCCTCGGTATCCTTGAGCTTCTTGATATCCTCAAGACCCCTGAGGAACACAGAGTTGTTCCAATCGGACTTGTCCAAAGTGGTGCTCACGCAATATTTTGTGACATCATTGATGCCCGGCCACATAGCTTCGTGTGAAGGCCAGTACGCAGCAAAAATATCAAAAGTCTTTCTGCCCAAAAGAAGGTCGCTGGACGCCATGACTTTCGTCATAAATTCATCGGCCTCTTTATCGAGAGCATTGAAATAAGGCGCGGTCCAGCCACCGTACTTGAAGCCACTCTCCGTGTCCTCATCGGGTCCGCCCGGCGCTTGCATCACTCCATCCAATGTAATAAATTCCTGAATGATTATTTTTCTCATGTGGGTATTGTAACAGAATAGACGTTTGTCAGAGACAATTATAACCTGTCTATTTGGAGCAACAATAACCTACTTAGCCTTCTTTTTCGAAACCTTTTCTACCTTTGGAGCTGTGGCAGCTACAGTCATAAGTGAGATCACGCGATCGAGCCTTTCATTGACTCCGCGGAGCTCAGCTTTCAGATCCTTGAATGCCTGATCATCGCGAACCTGGGGCTTGGGAGCATCCTGAAATGTTGGGTGAGGCGCAAAATCACGGCGAGGTCCGCGATCGTCTCCTGAGCTGTCGCGTACGAAACAGTTGTTGCAGTATACCGGCTTGGTGCCATTTGGGCGGAACGGAACTTCACAGACATTGCCGCACTTGGCGCAGTCTGTCTTGAACATTTCGCGGGGACCCTTGTCAAAACCACCCTTGTTACCAAAGGGTTTGTTGCCGAAAGGCTTGTTGCCAAATTGTTTACGCGGGAACCGTGGGGCTGAGTAGTCAGACATATGGATGAGTGATGATTAATTAGAAAAAAATTCTACCACAAATCTTTTTATTTTGCAGGGATTGAGTGTAGTACGAAGTTTTAGGATCACTTTAAACAAAAAAGGTCACCAATGATGATGACTTTTGAAAACGGCACGATACTCACTTGCTCGGAAAAAGGCCTTTATTATGTGCGACCATTTCAGCCACAGGATGCATATTGCCACCAACGACACATCCTTTAGGCTTTCCAAGTCCATCGAGAGTGCCGTCGTGATCAGGTTGCACCAAGTAACGCAGATCGGCGATTGCCTCGTCTTCGGTCATGCCATAACCGAGAATAGTTGGCCGACCTTGCCGCCACGCTTTCCATTGAACACGTGTGCTGCGTTCTCCATGATGCCACACGTGATACGGTTTTTCTGTCTTAACCGTCATCATTTTGAGTGGTAGCTGGTATTTACGAGACATCTCGTCCCTGACCTCCGGTAGAAGATCTGGGTAGATAACGAACCCGTGAATATAGCGACTTAGGATGACGCAGAGGTCATGAGCTTCTTCATCTGTGTGAACCTGATCCAGGTGGAGCCGCTCTGTCTCCCTCAGCATTTGGTCAGCTCTTTTAGGACTAACTTGCTCCTTTACCTTGAGGTAATATCGCCGGACCTGAGCCCGCACAGTAGATGGGCCGGACACAAAGTCATATCCAATAACCTCGTCTATTTCAGCACGAGTGAGGACGCCCCGTCTCTCGTACCGGCACCTTGCATGTTCCATGGCCTCTCTTCTTTCTTGCTCTCTATCACTTTTTTCCATATCTATCCTTGGCTGATGTTTATGTCAAAAACTAATCAATATAGTAACATTCTTTACAAAAAAGTCAATTTTGCTGCGGGACTTGGAATCGAACCAAGATTAGAAGCTTCAAAGGCTCCTGTCCTACCATTAGACGATCCCGCAAATTGATAACATCGAAATACTAGCGCGGAAAGGGGTTAAAATCAAAAAAGAAAGTGGTAGAACATTGACACGGCACCATTGCAGGGCTAGGCTTCTCCATTGAAGGAGACACATGAACACACTGCAACACGCTAGAAACCTAACACCTCGCACCTTAAAAACTTCGCCGAGCAATCGGAAGACTTCATTCTCAATCGAACAACGTCCGCCGTCCCAAAAACTGCGACCGCTGGAACTCTACCGCTACAAAGGCGGGTTTGGCGCACTCAGTTCATCACCGAAGCATGGAGACCCTGCCTGGAACAAGGATGATGAATGCTTCATCTACAGCAAACACTCCGGCGCTTACCTTCCGCTCGCAGACTACCAACGGGAAAAATTGGAAACTTCCCGGCATAAAGAAGAGCGGTATTCCGCGCCCGCACCCTACGTTCCACCCAAACCTTTCGGTTACAAATTCCGGCGCCAACGCAGCCGCTAGTTTGACTACCCCTTCCAAGCACAGGAGCGCCGCTCTTGTGTTTTTTATTTTCTACTGTCCGCAACTTTCAATAAATTTCCTAAAAAGAGTACTCCAAGGTTCATTTGTGGCCAATTCTTCTGGATGCCACTGTACGCCCACACAGAAAGGATAATTTTCCAATTCTATCCCTTCGACGAGTCCATCGGGAGATTTTGCAGAAACAATTAGACCTTTGCCGAGGACATTGATGCCTTGATGATGAAGACTATTAACTTCAACAGTATCCGCGCCGACCATCTCTTTTAGTATCGTACCGTTTTCAACGCTAACCGGATGTGCCAGATGCGTACGTGGAAATCCTTCATGAAAATCATGATTTGCACTTTCTGGTCTTTCTATTTTCAAATCTTGATACAAAGAACCACCCGTATAGACATTCAACATTTGAAATCCGCGACAAATAGCCAGGATGGGTAATTTCCTTTTTTGCGCTTCGGCAAGCATCATGATTTCAGTTGCATCTCTTTCAGGATCTGGAGTGCCGGCATATTTTTTGAGTGATTCATGATAGAGCTCCGGATCAACATCGGTTCCACCGGGAATGAGGATTCCATCAACGTCATCAAAGAGTGTAGCGAGATCACTCTCGCCCAGAGGATGCGTCAACATAATAAGGGTTCCTCCCGCAGCACGAATAGCTTCGGCATACGCTTTATTCACTACAAATCTGTCTATACCATCTTGGCCGAGACAAGCTCGCGAACACAAAATAATTGGTCTTTTTTTCATATGAAAATCCTACCCACACACCTTCACTACCGCAAGCTCCAGGGGCAACGTCTCTATCCGTGCCCTACCGATACCTTCTGCAGCCTCGAGAAGTGTGGCGAGCATGAGGGGCGAAAGTCCACTACCCGAAGCTTTCTTTTTTGCTTCCCCTTCTATAAATTGCCAGTCATCTGGAGAAACGCGTTCCTTGACTGAAGCGTGTGAAGCCGGAGAATGCTGAACAAGGAGAATGTAACGAAGTTTTTCCAAAATCAAAGTAATAAACACATTCATTGAGATCCCATTTTTCTCTGCCTCACCTATTGCAGCCAGTGCCTTGTCACCGTTCTTTGCAATAAAGTTTTCGACGAACTGGTTGACCAATCCTGCACGAGGGGCGCCGGTGATGGCTTCTACTTCTTCACGAGTAAGTTTTTTGTCTTTGGAAGCAGAGAGGACTTTTTCGAGCATACCGAGAGCATCACGAAATGATCCGTCACCAAGAAGTGCAATAAGATCTCCTGCACCAGCATCGAGCTGTGCACCTTCCTTTTTTGCTACACGGAGAATTTCTGTACGGAGAATTTCTCGTGAAGGTTTGCGGAATGAAAATGTCTGACAGCGCGAAATGATAGTATCTGGCACTTTGTCGAGTTCGGTTGTCGCCAGAATAAAAATAACATGGGTTGGCGGCTCTTCGAGAGTTTTGAGGAGTGCGTTCCATGCGTCTTTGGAAAGCATGTGCACCTCGTCGATGATGTAAACCTTGAAAGGTGAAGAAAATGGCAGAACAGAGACATGTTCACGGATCTGGCGGATGTCGTCAATGCCGCGATTGGATGCAGCATCAATCTCGTAGACGTCGTCATCAGCTGTACCGACTGACTTTGCAAAGATACGAGCCACACTGGTTTTGCCCGTACCGCGACTACCAGAAAACAGATAGGCGTGAGCAATACGCTTGTTAGTAATAGCGTCTTTTAGTGCACTAACTATAGGATCCTGACCGACAACTTCGGACCAGGCATGTGGACGATGAGTGCGATATAAAACTGGCATGTAAGAAGTGTACAGCGCGGGATGAAAAATTCAAAGTTTACACAGCGATGCCCCGGTGGTTAGACGGGGCATATAGCGAAAATCGCTCTGATAAAAGTGGAGAACGCTCCGCCTTCGTTGTGTAAGTTAATCGGCTAATGCCCGTAAAGGCATGTTCGCAAAGTCAGTCCGGGTAGACAAATTCAATAACCCTAAACTGAAACCGCTGAGGAACCGGAGTCCTACACAACGAGGCGGGGAGATCGAAAGAACGAGAACACTCGAGACGGGCCCGCACTGCCCTGACTTTTCAGAGACGGTGCGGGCGATCCATCCTGTTTCCCTAGCTTCTGAATCTTCAGACTCTGCGAGCGCTCACGATCGGTCCATGTATGTGACATGGGTGCTCATGATTGATTCACAGAAT
>JAZKAW010000002.1:0-7688 GCA_040388945.1 Patescibacteria group bacterium | reverse complement strand
ATGGTAGGGTGTTTTTTGAATGCATGTGATCAAGTTGGTTGGTTTTTATCTCGGTAATGTCCTTGCCATCTCTATCCCTCTCGCTCTTTTTGAAATCTACCTCGAACGATTCAAGAGCGGTTGGAACGGTGAATTCTACAGTCCTTTTTGGGGCAGGAAGTTCCATATCGGGTGGATCAATAAGGTGATGGAGAAGACCTACGTGTCTATGTACCATCTTGTGATGTGGGTAGGGGTAATGCCGGGCGTACTTATCACAGAATACTTTCTCCTTGCACACCTGAATGGTGGGCATGGATGGATAGTTTCTTGCTACAAAATCAGGTTAGTTCCTATTCTCTACCTGCCCGCCATCTGGATGGGAGTTAGTGTTGTAGAGGACTTCCTATGGTTTGCTCTGAATTGGCATTTTCCTGGTGCACTACAAATGTTGGTGCGCGCAGAAATGGTCTGGCACACTGACTATGTGAGCATTACCCGGACCATCAAGCTTCCCAGGTTCTACCTGATGACATGGGTGTGGGTGGCACTGGTCCTCGGCATACAATACCTGATCGCCAAGTTTGCCTCAAAGTAGTATTCGACACGACACGCAAGACTCCGCCACAAAGGTGGAGCTTTTTTATTAAATTCTAAAGTCCCTTCACTCTCTCGATCACAAAACTTTTTTCACCATTTCTGGTATTGACTGTTACTTTCATGGCCAGGCATTTGTCCTGAACAATGAGCGACTTGTATTCACTGTACACTCGTGGGAAGACGACCGCTTCTGATGATCCCGAAAAGTCAGCGATAGTCACAAACGCCATCGTGTCATTCTTCTTTGTTTGGATCAGACGTACTTCATTGATGATGCCAGCCAGAATAACTGATGCACCCTCCTTTACATCTACTAACGCTTTCTGAATATCCATCTCTCTTTTGGTCATAACTTCACGAAACCGATCGAGTGGGTGGCCCGAAATGTATAAACCGAGGAGTTCCTTTTCCCAGGCCAGCTTCTCTTTTTGCTCAGCCGGTGGAGCTTCCAGCAATTTCAATGTCGGCACCGATGAAGTGTCGGCCATCATTCCAAAGAGAGAATCCTGGTCAGTATGTTTGTCTCCACTTTCACGGTTATATTCAAGCATCAAGTCCAGATTTGCCAACATAATGCCGCGATCCACACCAAAACAATCCATAGCTCCTGACTTGATGAGGGCTTCCAGAGATTTTTTGTTGAGGTTCCTGTCTTTTACACGATCGAGGAAGTCGGCGAGTGACTTGTATTTGCCACCATTCTTGCGCTCATCGATGATTGCAGTCGAAACCCCTTGCCCAAAGTTCTTGATCGTCACCAATCCAAAGCGTATGCGGTACGTCGCGCGAGAGAGCGTGTTGTCCAGGGGCTGTGATGGGAGTTCTCCTGAAGGTACTTTCGGACCGAGTGAAGACGAGGGAGAACGAGGTGCGGCTTCAGCAGAAGACGACACCGTTACCTTCAGGGGAAGCTCCCTCGCAGCCTCCTTGATCACGGTAAATTGCGAGTAACTTTCATTCACATCAGGAGCTAGTACAGGAATATTCATACGCTTACACTCAACAATAGTCTCGGCAATCCTATCCGTATCACCAGAATCAGCAGAAAGCACGGCAGAGAGATATATCTCAGGGAAGTGCGCTTTGAGGTAGGCCGTGATGTACGCAACACGACCATATGACACGGAGTGGGCTTTGTTGAAACCGTAGGCCGCGAAAGGTTCGATCCATTTCCATATCTCTTTGGCTTTCTTCTCTGACCATTTACTGTGAGTAATACAACCCTTGATAAACTTTTCTTTCTGCTGGGCCATCTCTTCTGGAATTTTCTTTCCCACAGCTTTACGGAATTTGTCGACTTCGATCCAGCTGTAACCAGCCAGATCATGCGCCATCATCAAGAGGTCGTCTTGATAAACGAGAACTCCGTAGGTTTTTTTGAGAATACGTTCCAGCGCAGGATCGAGATATTTGATAAGTGAAGGATTGTGCTTGCGAGCAATATACTCGGGAATAAAATCGATAGGACCTGGACGGTAGAGAGCCACCATAGCGTTGATGTCGTGAATGGTTGTCGGTTTGAGTTCCTTGAGAAATCTGGTCATACCGTCACCGTTCAACTGGAAGAGGTCTGAAGTTTCGCCACGAGCCAACATTTCGAATGTCTTGGTATCGTTGATAGGAATATTGTCATAATCAACCGTAACGCCATCAATCTTTTTCACGCGTTCGATGGTGTCCGCGATGATCGAGAGGTTTTTTAGACCTAGAAAGTCGAACTTGAGAAGCCCTGCTTCCTCGATGGTATACATATCGTACTGACTAATGATTTTACCTTCACCTTTGGGGTCGAACTGCAGAGGTGTAAAGTCGGTGAGCGCCGTAGGTGCGACCACCACACCAGCCGCATGCACGCCGATATGACGGGCACACCCCTCGATCTTCCTTGCCATATCGATAATGCGGCGGGTATCTGGTTCGCCCTGATATGCAGTGCGTAGCTCGGCCACTTCTTCGAGTGCACGTTCTATAGTCATAGGGAAGCCTTGGGCACCCATAGGGATGAGCTTTGAAATGCGGTCACCAATGTCATAGGCAAATCCCATGGCTCGAGCAACGTCGCGGACTGATCCGCGAGCCATCATAGTGCCGAAGGTTCCGATCTGCGCCACCTTGTCTGCTCCGTATTTTCGACGAGTGTACTCGATCATCTCATCACGGCGGTCGTCGGCATAGTCCATATCGATATCGGGAGCTGATGGACGGTCAGGGTTGAGGAAGCGTTCAAAAGGAATCTCGTATTCGAGCGGGTCGATATTGGTAATGCCTGCAAGATACGTGACCATAGAACCGGAAACCGAACCGCGGATGTTGGAGAGGATGCCGTTTTCGCGAGCAAACTTGAGAAGATCCGCCACCACTAGAAAGTACGGTGCGTATCCCTTTCCTTTGATAACAGAAAGTTCGTACTCGGCACGTTTGACCGCCTCTTCGGTCTGCGGCACATTCCTACGTTGGAACCCTTCGAAAACTATACGACGAAGTTCATCGTCGGGTGCGAGCCCGCTCTCGACCACAAGGTTAGGGAAGACCCAGTTGCCCAACTTGAGTTCAAGGTTGCAGAGATCGGCTATTTTTCCGGAATTCTCGATAGCCTCTGGCATATCGCGGAACATCTCTTCGGCACGTTCTGCAGAAATAAATGAAAAATCATCTTCATCGTTGTCAGCCACACGCTCGGAACCATCACCATGTGAGTTCACGCGGACCAGTGTTTCGCGAGCAAAGCGATCTTCAGGTTTGAGATAATACACATCGTGCGCAGCTACAATGGGAATGTTCTCGGCCTTGGCAAACTCTGCCAAGGCTTTCATAGATGCTTCATGACCATCTATTTCGGGATGTCGGGTGATCTCGACATAAAATTTGTCTCCATATACTTTCTTATAAAATGTAGCCCATTCGCGTGCCTTGTCGGGATTGCGACCCTTGACTGCTTGGGCAATTTCACCGGAAAAAGATGGCGAGATAGCAATCAGCCCTTCACTATGTTCCTGGATAAGTTCACGGTCGAGGCGTGGCTTGTAGTAGAAACCCTCAAGGTTTGACCGTGTGACCAATTTGACCAGGTTTTTGTAACCTTCTTGATTCATTGCCAAAAGAACAAGACGAGTACGACGACTATCGATGCCCGCTTGAACATCCTTTCTAGTACGCGCAGCCACATAGAAATCCACGCCGATAATAGGCTTTATTTCCTTCTTTTTACAGGCAGAATAGAACTCGATCGCTCCATAAAGATTGCCGTTATCCGTGAGTGCCAGACTGGTCATGCCAAGTTTCTTTGCCTCTCCGACGAGCTGGTCGATCTTGGGCAGTGCTGCCAGCAGGGAATAGTGAGAATGGGTATGAAGATGGGTAAAACGTGAGGTAGAAGGAGAGGTGGACATAGAAAGAGTATATCAAGAAGATCTGGGGTCCATGGCTTGACAAAACTGATCTTTACTGCTAGAAAGCAGGGTAGATCTCAATGCAGATCGTAACTTTCGTGGAGGCTTTAATGGCGAATCAGGATGCCGAGGAGGTGTTCTAACCATTAGATGCTAAAGCGAGCATGGAGGAAAAACAGCAAATGAAAAGTTCGAAATTGACCTTTTGGTCCGTTGCAATAGCAACGATGTTCCTGACAACACAGGCCCACGCAGAGTGCGCGGCCGACGCGCAGATACGGTTCGCTCTGGTCACAGATGCGAACAGTACCAATAACGCCCAAAGCCTTCAGAAGGTGATGGATTGGATGGAAAAGGGTTGGGTCGTCGGTCTCATTGATACCGACGAGTCTCACCCGGCGGCGCTCCGTATCTCTCGCATCTGGCGAGTGGCGGACACTATCACCACAACGTTTCCCTCCTGGAGGGCCACGAACAATCCGCAAGGCGCGGTTGGTGGTGAATTTGGAAGCCGTGCGGCAGTTCCGTTCTCTTGGAAGAGTCCGACTCCAGTCCTTGCGAACACTGTTTACTTCATTGTCACTTCGTCGGACGGTGCGAACACAATGGGGTACAGTGGCAACGTCGCCACAAACACCGCCAATGCACAGCTCCTAACGTTCTCATCCACTTTGCGCGGTCAAGTGATCGATGCAAATGGAGTGGTAACGGCGGACTACCACGCTGGTGAAAGCATTCTCACTCATCCGGTAAATCGCATACTTGCGATGCCGCGAGTGGCTTACCGGGCAACAGATACCAACCAGGTGGCGATGACGTTGCGGTACTACCGCAACAACATGAGGATGTTGCTCACTGCTCAGGCATTCACGAAGGACAGTTCCGGAGGGATGGAATGCACATTTACCAATGTGCTTTCAAGTCAACCCTACCTGGACATCGGCCGTCAAGGTGACAGCATGGTGCGAGTGTTCCTTCGTGGTCAGCGCGAGCTCGATATCACTTACGATATTCAGCGCACATTCAACCTGAGAACTCCCATCTCCTGGCAGCCATTCACGAACGGTTTCGTCGATGGCAGCTACTTCGATCATACGATCGTCGGGACGAATGGTTTCTTCAAAGCGACGGAATCGACCCTGCCGCCGCCGGCCCCGTCTGGTGGTCCGCAGATCGCTTCAACAGTACCGCCGCCGCTCCAATTCGTTGGCTGGAACGACTGACGACGGCCAGTTCAATAGATTGTCTTATTCTTCGAAAGTCCCACAGATTGTGGGCCTTTTTTATTACATTTAGGTCTTTTTTAACCCCTATCGTTAAGGCCCAGAAACCTATTGACACTCTTACAACTCCATGCTAGGGTGAGTTTCTACTAAGGAAACAGAGGAGCAATTATAATAATAGACAATATGACATTAAATAAACAAACAAAGCTCGTAGTGCTCGGAATCGCCATAGTTGTGGGCCTATTTTCACTGGTCACAACAACTGCATCGGTTGCACACGCAGATGACGAAGCTTTCGTCCCTGCTCAGTCAGGAGATAACTCAAGTGTAGACGTTCCTGCCAGTGCAGGTTCGAACGATAACATCACAGCCCCCCTCGTCCCTGCAAATACAGGCGGCAACGGAAACGAGAACACAGATCCTCTCGTACCAACAGGTTCAGGCCAGAGTGATAATGATACCAATGGTACAGACGCTGCAACTCCTTCAAACGGAGGCAACAACCCAGGTGGTTCTAACCCAGGTGGCAATGGCAGTGTTGGTAATGGAAGCACCGGTTCTGGAGGTAGTTCAGGAGGTTCTGTACTCCTTTCTGGCACAGTTGCTGGAAACACAATACTTTCCAACTCATGCCCACTTATTTCTTCAACCATGCTCAAGAGAGGCATAGCCAACAATCAGGCAGAAGTTGCAAAACTTCAGGCCTATCTCAAGGCAAGTGAAGGTATGAATGTTTCTGTTACAGGAACATTTGATATCGAGACTGAACTTGCAGTTCGTGCATTCCAGAAGAAATATGCATCTGACATTCTTCTCCCATGGGGCGGAACAAAGACTTCAGGAATCGTCTACATCACAACAGCAAAGAAGATCAACCAACTCGCGTGTGCACAGCCTCTCTCACTTAGCTCTGCAGATATGGCTGTTATCAGTAACTTCCGTGCACATCTTGGCTCAGCTTCAAATGGAACTGACGCAAACAATATGACTACTCAGTCAGAAACAGATAGTTCAGCAATGACTGGTACAACAGGTACTTCAACAGCAACATCATCTGACGATGTCTTCGGATCTGCTGACCAGGACACAAACGTTGCAAACACTGCAAGTAATTCACTTGCCTCACGTTTCTGGAACTTTATTGTCAATCTCTTCCGTTAATTCTCCAACTTACAGGTAATACATTCCTGTTCGTGCAAAAATCCCTCGTTCGAGGGATTTTTGTTATGCCAGCCGTTTGGTTCCCTCTGCCTTCAGTGGCCTATCTACACCTTTTCCATGGAGAGCTCCAGCAAGTGCGATCATCAAAGCATTGTCACCTGATGTATGAGTAGAAGGAAGGTAGACCGGAATAGAATATTCTTCACCGATCTTTTTGAAACTCTCACGAAGCATTCTATTTGCACTAACTCCACCTCCAATAATCACAGATTGCGCTCCTGTTGATTCGATGGCTCCTTGCAATTTTGTTTCCAAAGTCTCTGTTACAGCCCTTTCGAATTCCAAAGCAATACCTTTCTTTGATGCATCGGGCAATTGTTCGGTACCGGTTCTTTCCAATTCTTCGCGTACTGCATACAAAACAGCAGTCTTTAGTCCTGAAAAGGAAAAATTGTGATCCTTACTAGCAATCATTGGTCGAGGTAATTTTACTGTCGGAGTGATCCCTTCTTGCATCGCTTCATACGAAAGTTTCGAGATATGAGGACCGCCAGGGTAGGGCAGAGAGAGAAGACGGGCCACTTTATCAAATGCTTCCCCAACAGCATCGTCTTTTGTCTGACCGATACATTCGTAGTCTCCAAGCTTATTAAGCTTGATAAGTTCAGTGTGACCGCCACTAATAAGTAGAGCAATCGATGGTAATGGCAATTCCTTCAATTTTTGCCACTGCCCGTTGGACGTATCAGATCCAAGTAGGGACGCAACCACGTGACCTTCCATATGATTTACAGGGATGACAGGAACACACCAGAGTTTTCCGAGGATACGCGCAGCATTGATACCTACCCAGAGAGTAGGTTCGAGTCCTGGTCCTTCGGTGACGGCTATCTGACCGATATTGGGAATGTTTTTAAGGAATTCGGCCGCCTCAAGGGCACCAAAAAGATCCGGGTCCTTTGACTCCATTTCAGCTCGAAGAGATTCTATAACTGATCCAAATTCTTCATCCTTTAATGTTCCTCGAGCAGTCGTTGATTTCAGGATCTGTTCCAGAAGGGGAGTCATATTCTTTCCATGCTCACGCTTTGCAAGCATAGGGAAGACGCCACCGTAAGCGCTATGGAGCTCAGCTTGAGAATGAATAAGTGATGCGATAACCCGTACCTCAAAGTCACCGGCAGCATAACTGCCCCGCGTTTCTATGAGCGAGAGAGCTGTCTCATCGCAAGATGTTTCGATGCCAAGAGTGATCATGTGTGCGCGATAGAGGATTCGAACCTCTGACCCTCCCCACGTCAAGGGGATGCTCTACCAACTGAGCTAACCGCGC
>JAZKAW010000001.1:59885-68590 GCA_040388945.1 Patescibacteria group bacterium | reverse complement strand
GCCGTGCAGATGCTTCTAGGTCACTCGAGTATCTCAACTACACAGATCTATACCCACGTGACCGATTCGGAGCTCAGGAGAGTGCACAGAGAATTCCATAACAAGAAGAAGTAGAAAGGCCGGGTAAGTTTTACACTACCACTGCATCTGTTATTATCAAGAGTAATGAAACTCATATCCTGGAACGTAAATGGCATCCGTGCAGTGGTCAAAAAGGACAACTTTATCCCTTTTGTTCAGAAATACGACCCTGATATTCTTTGCTTACAAGAAACAAAGGCCGAGAAAGGTCAGGCCATCATTGATCTCCCTCAATATCAGGAGTATTGGAACTCTGCTATGAAGAAGGGCTATTCAGGCACAGCGATTTTCACCAAGATCAAACCAATTGCTGTCGTAAGTGGCCTTCCCGAAAAGATTTGCACAAAATATGGCTTGGAAGCTGATGATTATGGTGATCCTCGCACAGAAGGTCGCGTTATCGCCGCCGAGTTTGAAAAATTCTATGTTGTTACGGTCTATACCCCCAACGCCAAAGATGACCTTAGTCGTATTCCTCTGCGTCACAAGCAGTGGGACCCGGCCTTTCTCGCATATTGCAAAGAATTGGAAAAGAAAAAGCCTGTCATCTTCTGTGGGGATCTAAATGTCGCTCATACCCCCGACGACCTTGCTCGCCCAAAGGAAAATGAAGGTATGAAAGGTTTTACGCTCGAAGAACGTGAAGGATTCCAAAAGTTTATTGATGCCGGATTTATCGATAGTTTCCGTATGTTTACTAAAGGAAACGGTCACTACTCCTGGTGGTCCAACTGGTCCAATGCGCGTGCCCGGAATGTTGGTTGGAGGATCGATTATGTTTTGGTTTCAGAATCTCTCAAAAAGAAAGTGAAGTCAGCGGCAATCTTGGCTGAAGTTATGGGATCGGATCACTGCCCTGTGGAGATCGAGTTGGATCTGTAGTCATTATCGTTTCCTCATATACGATAAAGCGCACAAAGCGATTCGAGAATGAATGCGCATGTGCGCTTACGACATGAAGCCGTGCCTGAAGAACTGAAAGAACAAGGTTCCACAGAACCGGAGTGCAGATTCGAAAATGTCTCGAAACTGCTTTCCGTCTGGATGGTTCCTAAGGTCGCGTTGCGCGCTTCCTAATGTAATGACTCCCACGTTGTGGGGCCTAGATAACGTCGAGAAGGGCTGCAATGGAGGGCCGAGCAACCAAACGACGAACGGACAAAAATTGTTCCTCAGATATAGCTTCAATAGAGTTACGAGAAGCCTACCCTGTGTGTGAATGTGCATAGTCTGTCTCACACGAACAGTGCAATAAAAAGAAATTCTAAAATTTAGACTCAAACTTTTTTTCTTTGCATTGTACTGTTCGTGATACCTCGGACGACAAACTGATCTGGAGATAGTATATGTCCTATAAAGGACAGTGTAAAGGACATACCTGTGGATAACTTAGTCTAATATGTGGACAATAGAAAAAGGTTTAAAGGACAAACTAAAAATGACTCCAAATCCTTATGAAACATGGTGCTTTGAGCGGATTTTCTCTATTTCTTCTTCTTGGGCTTCCTCTTTCTTCTTTCTCCCTTCTGCACCAAGGTTCGCCAACTCTTTATCAGAAAGCTTTAGTAGTTCTAGTGTCTTACTCTGCAAATATTCCTCTGTATTTAGCTTCGGATCTTCCAATACCTCTTCCAAGAGCGCATGCAAAACAAAGCCTATCTTTGGACCTGCCTGAGTATTCCCCACTTCCATAATCTTTTTACCATCTATCTTGAGCATTCCTACTGTTACAGGGTCTGCCATGGCTTCTTCTACCATCGACTTGTACTTTCGGAGCCTATACGGGTTTTCTTTGGGCCTACCGGTGCCTATACGGTCACAGATACGCACATTCATCAGGTCCCAGATGTTTTCACGTCCAACATTGGCAATCATCCTACGTACCGCCGAGAGTGAAATCTGCTCTGTGTCGCTGAAAAACATATGCCAACGTACCAATTTAGTAACTTTTTCGATAGTTACACGTGAAAACTTCATTCTAGTCAGTATTTTCGATGTTTCACGTGAACCAACTACCTCGTGGCCATAAAACGTGTAAGCATTTGCTTCACGTGAAAACTCTCTAGTCTTTGGTTTGGCTATGTCATGAAACAGGGCTGCGAGCCTGATATCAAGGGGCCATCCCTTGTCTGCTGCACACTGGAGACTCCTCAGAAGATGTTCCCAAACGTCGTAAATGTGCACTCCCCTTTGCTCTATACCTATTGCAGCTTCAAGTTCAGGCAAGAAATGCTTCAAGATACCTGTTTCATGTAAAAGTTCCAAGCCTTTCTTGGGGTTTGGTGAAAGAATGACCTTTACAAACTCATCTCTGATGCGTTCAATGGAAATATCCTTGATAAAACCAGAATGGCTCTGTATAGCCTCAAAAGTAGGCTTCTCAATGGTAAATTCGAGCTCTACTGCTAGACGAATGGCGCGCATAATGCGCAGAGCGTCCTCGTTGAATCGATCCTCGGGCTTCCCCACTGTCCTTATCGTCTTGTCCTTGAGATCGGCGAAGCCACCATAAAGGTCAATGATGTCTTTTATTGCCCCGTTAGATAGGTTTACGGCTATGGCGTTGACTGTAAAGTCACGACGCTGCAAATCGTCCTCTAATTTGTTGCTAAATTTGATGGTGTCCGGATGGCGGCGGTCTGTATACTCGGATTCGAGACGGTACGGAGTAACTTCGATGTTTCGAAGCGTCATATCCTCCGTGGCTTCATTGATGACGGCTACTGTACCGTACACGTTCTCGTATACGGTTTTGACGAAGAGAGATTGGATTTGCTCAGGGGTGGCGTTGGTGGTTACGTCCCAATCTTTGGGGTTGCGGCCTAGCAAGAGATCTCGGACACACCCGCCGACGAGATATGCCTCAAACCCGCCCTTTTCTAGGGTTTCGACGATGTCTACTACTTCCCTAGGAATAGGGCTGTTCTGGGCCATTTTCATCATTGTAGTCTACAATAGCTTTGGCTTTTTTCCTATGTGCGCTACTATGATCGGACAGTGAGTTGTTATTAGCATCTGCGCCCGTGGTGAAATGGATATCACAACAGTCTTCGGAACTGTTTTTGCAGGTTCGAGTCCTGCCGGGCGCACAGTGATTTTGAAATTGAAGAGGTATAGGCTATACTTACGGGCATTGAAAATTTGCGGGCATAGTTTAGTGGTAAAATGCGTCCTTGCCAAGGACGAGATGGGAGTTCGATTCTCCCTGCCCGCACCATAGGATAAGTACTGGAACTGTGTGGATAAGTGTGTGTACAGTGTTTATAAGAGACACGAAATATGGCTAATAATCGTAGTTTTGACTGTCCGAGATGTCCTAAAGATATGTTTCACAAGAAACATTTCACGTGAAATAAGCCATAAAAACGAAGTTTTGTTGGGTTTTCCTGCCACTCATGTGCATTGTCTGGGGACAGTAATAGACATTTCTATATGCATAATCGCCAAAAAGGTAATAAAGGTGAGGACATTGCTTGTTCCTTCTTGTCCAAGAAGGGCTTTATTGTCATGGACCGGAACTACTCGAAGAAGTGGGGTGAATTGGACATCGTGGCTCAAAAGGATGGGAAGTTACACTTCTTTGAGGTTAAAAGTGTTTTGTTTGGGGAAATGAAAGAGGGGAACCACCGTCCCGAAGATAATGTTCATGGCCTGAAAGTAAGAAGCATTCGACGTATGATAGAGACTTATATGGATGAAAAGAGGATGGTGCCCGAGACAGAATTTTATTTTCATGTATTATGTGTATTCATGGATGTGCAAAGGAGAAGTGCTCGAGTAAAGTGGATAGAAAACATCATTTTGTGAAAGTTTGTGCTAATATGGCACGACACGCATGATCACGGGGCGTGGTGTAACGGCTAACATGCCTCTTTTGGGAAGAGGTGACTCCGGGTTCGAATCCCGGCGCCCCGACAATAAAAAAACAGCCAAAGGCTGAAGTGAGCGAAAGAGAATTACAAACCAGTATCCTCGAACCTTACCCCGGGTGGCATCATCGACATAAATTCTTTATACCATCCCTGATCCTGTTTCCGTTCTTCGCTTTCGGCGCATCTTTTGTGACCATTTTCATAGCCCGACTCTTTTGAGTCAAACGGAAGGTTGCACCATATGCACAAACAAGAAATTGAAGATTCCATAATTTCTTTGAGCCTATACCACTCATCTATAAAACACAACTATAAATGTTGCATGTTATAATACATCTATGCTCAAAGACATTCTCCACTTCTTCGACAAGTTAGAAGATAAGATTCGCCTCAACCTCAGCCATCATCCCATCGTTTACACATTCATTGGCGGTATTGCCATCGTGCTTTTTTGGCGAGGAGTGTGGCATACCGCAGATATTTTGGCTGCGCGGGGTGGATGGATAGGATTTCTCTTCTATGAGCCAGTCAATCTCATCATTGTGGTCGTGATATTGCTCGCCACGGGTCTTTTTGTCTCATATTTTGTTGGAGACACCATTCTCATGAGTGGACTACGCGGACAAAAGAAGGCAACAGAAAAAACTGAAGCAGAGATTGAGGCTGAGGAAAAAGAATTGGTGGCTATTCGGAGTACTATCAAGGAAATGAAAGTTGAGGTTGATGAGATCAAAGAAATTGTCCAAAGCCAGCATTCAATTCTCAAATAGGGAAGTATCTGCTAGTATGAGTCACGTTTGAGGAAGAGAACTTTGGTAACGAAAGCGGGATTAGTTAAATGGTATAATAACAGTTTTCCAAACTGTGGTCGGGAGTTCGATTCTCCCATCCCGCACATCAAGAGCATAATAGACGCATTAGTGGTTGTAATTCAATAAAAACATGAAAAGACTTTTTGTAGTACATGGATGGAGCGGAAGTTCGCAAGAACCGATGATTCATTGGTTGGGTGAGAAAGGGAAGGAGTTGGGCTATGAGACTACTGTACTTGAAATGCCGAACGCGTCTGTTCCTACTATTGGTGCCTGGACGGCCTATCTGGATGAGTTGGTTATGTACGTCGATGAGAATACGGATTTTATTGGGCACAGTATTGGGTGTCAGGCTATTCTTCGGTACCTTGCTAGTCAAAAAGGATCCCGGGTTGGCAAGGTTGTCTTGATTGCACCTTGGACTGAGCTTACTCCTCGAGAGACGGTTGAAGAAACAGATATTGCTCGTCCGTGGATTGAAAATCCTATTGATTTTGCCTCTATCAGAAGTATGGGTGGCAATTTTGCGGCAATCTTTTCGGATAATGATGCAGATGTGCCATTGGAACCAAACAAATCCTGGGTTGAGAAAAATTTGAATGCCAAGACTATTGTTGAGACGGGGAAGGGGCACTTTACGGAAGAGGACGGGGTGAGGGAGTTACCGTCGGCATTCTTATGAAGACTATTTATTTTGTCAGACATGGCGAAAGCAGAGCCAATGTTGAACTAGACGGAGTTGGGGTGGATTCGTCACTTACTCAACAGGGTCAAAGACAAGCGGAATTTGTCGCGCATCGCTGCGCGCGTCTACCTATCGACTGTATTATCGCGAGCACATATAAACGTGCCCAAGAGACTGGAGAGATTATTCAAAAGAAACTTGGAAAACCTATTGAGTTTTGTGACCTGTTTGTAGAAAGGCGGACCGCTAGTGAGCATCATGGAATGTTGGAAACTGAATGGGTAAAGACGATCAGTGAGATCAGTGGATATATGTATGAGCCCGGATTTCATTTTTCTGATGAGGAAAATTTCGAGGACCTGATGATACGAGCAGGGAAGGCGCTTGATTTTCTTGCCCAGAGAAAAGAAGAGCACATTCTCGTGGTAACGCATGGATCGTTCCTTCGAGACATGCTTGCTCTGATGATCTTCAAGGAGAATGTTTCGCCTATTATCCGACGTTCTATGACGAGAGGGTTGAGTACAAATAATACGGGACTTACCATGGTTCAGTATCACGAAGAAGAGAATCAATGGTCAATGATTACCTGGAATGACCACGCGCATTTGGGGTAGGTTTTTATTTATCAATAAAAAATCCCAGTCTACGGATGTAAACAGGGAAGGTCATCTGAACAGTCGTGCGTCATGCGCGAGCAGTCATGGTATGAACTGGAGCTTGTGGTCGCACCGTCAGACTCATGGCGGCAATGGTCGCGTTCGTAACAGGGGGCATCCGGCGGATCAGCTCGGAATATCTTGCACCAAGGAGTTCAAAACTCTCGAGGAACAGGGTGCCGTTTTGACCGGCACCACGGGCCCAGACAGAAATATCTCTGATCTCCTGCTGACGCACCTCATTGAGTGCGTAGTCGAGTCCTTTGACGTCATTCCCAAGATGTTTGCGATGACGAGCCGTACCGGTGCTGTACACCAGAATGGCATAAAGGGTACCCAGCGATTGTGGCGGAAAGATATCGAAGCTGCCTGGTGGCGGCTCCTTCAGTCCCAGCCGGCGCGTAGTGAGAAATCCCCGTTTTCGGGCAAAAGCAAAAAGTTGCTTGTCAGTGTGAGAGTTCAGTAAGTCCCGGAGGCGTTTGCGAAGAGCTTCGATATGTTTCTTATGCATTTCGTTCTGGTTCCTTTCGTTCCCAACAGTAGCGCTTTCCAATATTTGTGTCAAAGTACGAGCCATCTCATCTAGATACAACAAAAAACCGCTCCTCAACAATATTGGGGCGGTCTTTTGTTCGATAGTGTAACCCAAACTGTACTAGTGCTAGAAATCCATATGCTTATTTTACTGCGTCCTTGAGGGCCTTTGCTGCGCGGAACTTTGGAACCTTCATAGCTGGGACCTTTATGGCCTCACCTGTACGAGGGTTGCGAGCTTCACGAGCTGCACGCTGCTTTACTGAGAAGATACCGAGACCTGCGATAGACACTTCATCACCCTTCTTCAAGGAGTCGATGATACTGTTAATCATAGTCTCGACCGCCTGCTCGGCCTGAACCTTTGTTCCGCCGAGAACTCCATGAACTGCGTCAACAATACTTGCTTTGTTCATTTGTGTGTAATTAGTACTGGTAATGTTACTGGTCTCGGTCCCTCAACCTCGATTCCGAGGTATCGGGATCAAGTTGCGAACCATGGGGATAATTATATATTAAGCCATTTTAAGCACAATAGGGGAGGGCAACATTGACAGGTTGGGCATAAAGTATTTTAATATCATTAAATCCATTGGCCAGTCGCGTGATTGGTTCAAGATTAAAGTCAAAAATTCGGGAAGAAAATTTGAAACATGAGTAAACCATGGCTTATTGCCCTTCGTGTCGTCTCCATCGTTCTTTTTATTGTAGCAGTCTTTGCGGCATCATACGGTAAACCTTTCGTTGCACTCGAGCTACATCTCGTGGCCGGTGTTATCGCCGTAGCTATCCTCGCGAGTGTCGTCTCGTACTCAAAGAGTAGAAAGATAAGGCATAAATGGCTTTTGTGGCCACTCATCTTTGTTTTTGGGTGCATAGTTCTGCTAGCGTTAGGCTTTATGTCACTGGCGATGTACGCTGCACAGAAGCCAAAAAAGCCGGCAATCACAGCTTAATTTCACAAGTCTTACTGGTGAGGTTGAATGTTTGAAGCGATTTCCTGAACGGAGATCGCTTTTTTCTTGGCTTCTTCCTCTCACCCTTCTTGTACAGAATCTCGAAAACATGGTATCTTTAGGCCATTCTATTAATTAACACGTAACTTCATTATTTATGGCAAAAGAAAATTCCGCATTTATGACACCTATGACACTGAGCGATGATCTCGCCGCTGTTGTCGGTAAGGGTCCTATGCCTCGTTCAGAGGTGGTTAGTAAGCTCTGGGTCTACATCAAGGGCCACAACCTTCAGGATCCAAAAGACAAGCGCATTATCAAGACAGACGACGCCTTGAAGAAGATATTTGCCGGACAGGACTCTGTTCACATGATGAAGATGGCAGGCTTCCTTTCAAAGCACCTTTCCAAGTAAAGAAACCATTATTGTTTGCAAAAATACCGAGGAAACTCGGTATTTTTGTTGAAGAACTTATTCTTTCTAAGTTATCTTGTCGATTTTGTAACTGTGATATTGGTTATAGCGTTAGAAGAGTAACTATTTGATACCAACAATGGATGCTGGCCTGGCAAGATGTAGGTTGGTATGGAAAAAGCGAGGAATTTTCCATCTGCGGACGCATAGAGCATATTTGCGGCGTATGCTCCGAGAGCATCTACATATACACGGGTAGTGGAATCAAAGCCTGATCCGTAGATAATGCCTGTAGAGTAGTTATCGTTGGGAATTGTGGTGGGAAGAACGGAATTGATACTGATGGGAGCGGCCTTAAGGCTAAAAAGCCCACTAACGCGGTCGTTCTTCGTGGAACCAGAAAGACTTTGGATCCTAATCCTGTATGTCCCAGTGGGGAGTACGGTGTTTGCTTGGAGGCTTGAAGAGTAGATCTTGCCAACGTTCCACACGTAACTTGTGCCACTAGAGATGGAATCGGTGATATATCCTGCACCGACGCCGTATTGGTCTTCGAGAAGGATGCTATATGTTCCAGAAAGGCTAGAGTCCCAGGAGATCCTATAATCCGAACCTGCTGTCAGGACTTCGTCACTTGCTGGGCTTGTAATAGAGATGCTGGGTGCAGGAGAAGCCGAGGGTGTAGGCGAGG
>JAZKAW010000001.1:29915-59875 GCA_040388945.1 Patescibacteria group bacterium | reverse complement strand
GGGGGTAATGGCTATCGAAACAGCTGCAGCTTGGGAGACACAACTCAGTTTTTGTATTGTTGAGCGCGTAAGTGGCCCAACTGTGCCGGTGCTTGGCAGGGTATTTCTTGACTGGAAGGACTTTACTGCAGCTAGGGTGGAAGGACCAAAATTGCCATTTGCTGGGGCAGATAGGTAACCGAAGGCTCCAAGAAACTTTTGTAACACTGTAACTTGGGCATTTTTGTAAGAATCACTGTCGCCAAATGAGAGATCGGCTCGGAGATTTGTACAGAGTAGGGCAGCAGAGGTGGTCAGCGGGACTGTTATCGTAAGCGCAGTCGCAAAAAATACCATTAAAAAGAAGAATGAAGATGATTTCATGCACTTTAGTATACTACAGCTTTATTTCTTCGGCTGTGGAACTTTTGCTCCGGATTTTCGTGCTTCGGATAGGCTGATGGCTATAGCCTGCTTGCGACTAGTTACCTTTTTACGGCTTTTACCGCTGCGGAGTTTGCCGCGTTTCATCTGATGCATTTCCTTTTCCACCCATTTTGAAGCAGATTTCGAGTATTTGCGTGGCATATACCGAATTAGACGGGCAAAAGAGGGAAATGTGACATATAATAATTGTATTATGTCCGATCCCATAAAAACTGCTGCCGTTGTCGTTTTAAAAGAAGATCGTGTCTTGCTCGTTAGGCACGGTGCTAAAGCCGACCACCAAATAAACACCTACGGTCTACCTGCAGGAAAAGTTCAACTTGGTGAGATTGAAAGGGACGCGGCACTAAGAGAATTTAGGGAAGAGACAGGACTTGCTGCTGTGGCGGAGGATTTATTAGAAATACCGAAACTTTATTCGGCAACAATTCAACAAAAGGAAATTACCAAACTCTTTTCCATGAAAGTCTACAAGATACTTCATTTTACAGGTACATTAAAAAACTCTGATGAGACTACTCCTGAATGGGCAAAGATAGTAGATTTACCATCTTTGAATCTTTTACCGAACGTAGCACTGGCAATAAGAGATGCATTACAAATGTAACTGTAATTACCCGTAAATCTTATTAGTCAGGTATAGACCAGGCTTTTGAAGCGGCAGAAGATCCAACACTGATGCCGGGAGTATAACTTGCGTCACACATGTTGAAAGTATCTCCAGTAGTACATCTTTTCTCCATAACTCCAGGGAAAGTTACCTTATAGTCTGTTCCATTACTTTGATAAGTATAACAACCGTGACTATAACTGGCTCCAGAAGGAAGTGGTAAAGGGTCTGTTGGTAATGCGCTGATAAATTGGGGAACTATAGACGGTATCCAATCTGAGGTATGACTTGTTGCCCAACTATCACTAAATCCTGTACAGCTCACAAAGGCTCCTGGGGGACTGTTGGTCGTCTCGGTTACGGGATATCCATTATTTACTGATCGATATAACTCGAGTGCAGTTCGAAGCTGAATAAGGCTTTGAATTCGTTTCGAATCTCGGCTAGAGGCACGAGCGCTACTCAAGCTTGCCAATACCACACTAGAAAGCATCCCAATAATGGAGATCACAACCAGAAGTTCGATGAGAGTAAAGCCTCGTGTACGCATTTTATGACCGTTCGAAGAGGAGATAAACATGGACAGTGAAGGATTATTTCCTTCACTATATCATGCACTCATTACTCCATATAGCCACGCTATTCACACGTGGTAAGTAAGGTGACATTTTTCGTTCACTGCAGTATTGTGGTAAAGAAAGATGCACACACGCGTCTCTGTATAGGAAAGGGGATCCATGAAAATACGAGCTAGTCTGCTTATTGTTTGTTTGTTGACGATCGCAACCGCATCCGAAGCCTGCGAGCGGTGTTGGGGTGGGAGACGCTACTATGGTGGCGGTCCGGGATACAGTGCTCCGGCTGGTTTTTATCCAGTGCCGGGCGTGATCTACCAGTATCCCCAACCAGTGGTGGTGTACCCGACAGGTATGCCATCTGTGAATGTGTTGTTCGACAACTACGTTCATCCGCAACTGGGCGCAGTCGTGGTTCAGAAAGGGTGCGTAGAAGTGCCGCACGTGGTCCAGGCGCCACCGCAACCAGTGCTGTTGAGTCCGCCTCGGATCACTATCGTGATCGAAATTGGCGAGTGAGGTGTGTGGGGGATTAAAAAGATTGTCTACCATCGAATGTTCTATAACGAGCGTTCGATTTTTGTTTTCCAAAAAACAAAAAAACTAAGAATTCCTTCTTAGTCATTCAAGTTTCAATTTCTCCATCAAACTAGTGATATCCTCCCATTGAGCCACGCCATTGCGGAGAGTCCCCATCACGAGCGCGCTTGGCCAATTTTTTACCGCCATTGCCATGATCAGTTTCACACCACCCACAGTGTTTGCAATTGATTCCATCCATACGTGCTCCTTTTTATGGCTAGCTTAATATTTTTCGCATAATAAAATCACCCCACGGGGTGGTTTTATTTCTATATTAGTATCGCTTTACCTTGCAAACTCCATAACTCTGGTTTCTCGGATCACCATAACCTTGATCTCACCAGGGTACTTGAGGTCTTTTTCGATCTTTGTGGCAATATCACGTGCAAGGTTTTTTGCTTCGAGATCACCGAGCTCTTCTGGTTTTACGAAGATGCGGATCTCACGGCCTGCTTGGAGGGCATAAGACTTTTCTATACCAGGGAATGAGTTGGCCAGAGCTTCGAGGTCACCGAGACGCTTGAGGTAATTATCGATATTGTCGCGGCGAGCACCAGGGCGGGCACCAGAGATAGCGTCTGCAGTCTGGACGATACGGGATTCTACAGTCTCATACGGATATTCTTCGTGGTGAGCCTGCATGGCTTTGATGATTTCTTCTGGAGCACCGAACTTCTGGAGGATGCGGCGACCTATCTCCACGTGGGTACCAGCAACTTCGTGGTCCAGAGCTTTGCCGAGATCGTGGAGGAGGGCACCGGCTTTGGCGACCTGGACGTTGGCACCGAGTTCCTCGGCGATCATGCCAGCGATGTGTGACATCTCAATAGAGTGTTGGAGGACATTTTGACCATAACTGGTTCGAAAATGGAGACGACCCAAAATAAGGAGTATGCGAGGATCGAGTCCGATAACTCCACATTCGAATGCGGCAGCCTCACCTTTTTCTTTGATAGTCTTGTTGATGTCCTGTTTGGCTTTTTCGACTGTTGCCTCGATCTTTGCTGGCTGGATGCGACCGTCCTTGATGAGTTCGCGCAGTGCAGTGGCAGCTGTGTGGCGACGTACAGGATCGAATGAGGAAATAGTAATGGCACCGGGTGTGTCGTCGATCATCACTTCTACGCCGGTCATACGTTCGAAGGCTTTGATGTTACGACCTTCTTTACCGATAACCTTGCCTTTGACGTCGTCGCTAGGGATCTCAACAATAGTAGACATAACGTCTGAGTTTACGGCTGAGGCGAGACGTTGGATAGAGATGGCCAGGATATCCTTGGCTTTCTTTTCGAGCATATCTTCACCCTGAGTCTCGAGTTTTTGCATGCGAACAAGGAAATCTTGCTCGGACTGTTTTTCGATAACTTTCATGAGCTCATCCTTGGCCTCGTTTTCTGACATATGAGAAATCTTCTCGAGAGCTTTTTTGCGGTCTTCTTCGAGCTTGTCGGCCTGTTCACGGATAGCTTTGATCTCGGCTACACGCTGCTTTATCATTTCTACCTCCTTATCTATATCTGACTGTCGTTTATCCAAAAGATCCTCCTTTTTGATAAGGCGGTCTTCGGTATGGCGAAGCTTTTCTTCTTTTCCTTTTATCTCGTCTCTGGCTTCAGTCTGGGTGGTTTTGGCCTTTGCCTCGGCTTCGGTAGTGATCTTCTTGGCCTCTTCTTTTGCTGCAAGAAGCATGGCCTTGATCTCGAGCTCCATGGAACCCTTTTTCCCGAGAGAGATGATCAGGCGCAGGTAATACCCGATGGCTATGCCAACCAAGCCCGAAATGGCGAGGAAGACGGCTATTAATTTTAATGAATACATATGCGGACAGATCCGCCTTTTCTAGACTATGGTGAGAGGAACGTATGAGGTGTTGCGAGCTTCAGAGTGTTGAAATCAGAAAATACGGCCAAGACTGGGAGTGTGAATCGGAATTGCTGAAGAAGTAAGATGATCATAAGTTGGGTGTCACGAAGTCCGTAAAAGCAGGTCTAAAATTTATATTTGGTAACACTTGCATCATATAATGGGGAACCGTTTTTGGCAAATGAGGGGGAGGGTAATAAAAAAGGCGACCGCTCAGGATTGAGAGTGGCGCCTACAACAAACTCGTTATTTGACTTCAATTCCGATACTGCTCGGGAAGAAGACGCAGGTGTCAGTAATCTGCAGCTTCTCTTTGATTATGCCAGTCAGCCTGCGCGCATCAATGTTGTTCGCCGCTTCAAATAGGAAGAGTCTCGGGGTTGTCACCTGTTTCACCTCGACCACCTTTACCTCGCCTACCACAACGGACTCACCGACAGTTACCATTACAAATTTCATATGTCTTCTCCTAAAGCTGTTTGCTATTTTCTACCACCTGATGTAGATTATGTCAATCACGAGCGATTTCTTCATATGATATAGTGCTCGTACAAATTCACGATTAGCGATTCATTACTAGATATTACTAGCTTACTAATTTACTCTTTACTCCCATGCTTATACCAACAGTTATAGAAAAGTCATCATTCGGCGAGCGCGCTTATGATATCTACTCACGTCTCTTGCGTGACAATATTGTTTTCCTTGGCGGTCCTATCGATGATCACACCGCTAACCTTGTTATTGCCCAACTTCTTTTCTTGCAGTCCGAAGATCCAAAGAAAGAAATTTCACTTTACATCAACTCTGGCGGGGGACATGTTCATGCGGGCATGGCTATCATCGACACAATGCAGCACATCAAAAATGAAATCTCGACTGTCTGTGTTGGTATGGCTGCTTCAATGGCCGCGGTGATCCTCTCATGTGGCACCAAAGGTAAGCGTTTTGCTTTGCCAAATTCTGAAGTGATGATCCATCAACCACTCGGTGGTGCCGAAGGTCAGGCATCAGATATCGAGATCAGTGCAAAACATATCTTGAAGATCCGTGCCAACCTCAACAAAATTCTCGCAAAGAATACTGGACAGTCTATTGCCAAGATCGACAAGGACGTAGACCGCGACTTCTTCATGGATGCCGAAGAGGCAAAGAAGTATGGTCTTATCGATGCGATCATGGGTGGGAAAAAATAAGCACTTAGAAAAGATTTCGCGTTCTCGGTCTCGCAAGATGAGTATGTGCCATGCTAACCCATATCTTCAGATTATTGCTCGACCTCAACACAAAATCTTTTCTAAGTGCTAAGTGAACTAATAATAACGCGATGAGACTCCATAGATTTTACACAACTGAAGAATTGGCTCCGGGAAAACAAATCACGATAGACTCGGCTGAACTTTGCAATCAGGTTCGCCGGGTTTTTCGTCTGAAGACTGGTGATGAAATCATTTTATTCAATGGAACAGGTTTTGACTACCTTGTGAAGATTGCTAACTATAATGATAGTGGTAAAATGACCCATGACAACTCCATGGTTGTCGACATAGATACGGCTCCGCCAACACGCAGCCGTTTTCAACCTGACCGAAAAGTTTTTTTGTACGCAGCGGTGGTCAAGAAAGATACCTTTGAATGGATAGTTGAGAAGGCTACAGAACTTGGAGTGACAGACATTATCCCTGTGATGGCCGAGAGAAGTGAGAAAAAGAATCTCAATGAAGAGCGTCTCAAAAAGATTTCAATTGAAGCCAGTGAGCAGAGTGGTCGAGGTGATGTTCCTGTGATTCACTCGATCATTTCTTTAGAAGATTCAGTTGCTCAGGTTGCCTCAGGGAATAAAATTCAAACTGTTGTTTTTCATATTGATGGAGAAAAATTTAGCCGAGATTCAATCTCAAAAAATGAGCCAGTTGCCTGTTTCATAGGACCAGAAGGTGGATGGTCAGAACGTGAGGTCGAGCTGTTTCACAAGAATGGTTTGCAGATGAGGTCGCTCGGTACTCAGGTTCTTAGGGCTGAAACGGCTGTCATTGCTGCCCTCTCGCAAGTGGTGTTCTAAGGTAATCACATTTCACTGGAGGTTTGTTTCACAAAAATACTCTTGATGTTCTCAAGAGTATTTTTGTGAAATCCATGATTACTGAGTTCTATTTTACGTTCTCCAACCACTGAAACACTTTCTCATTTGTCAGAACTGTTTCTGCATATACTGCCGCACGTTCACGGTCGGCTTCCTTGTAGTGTTCAACGATGTGATTTACTTCTGCTTCAATCTCTTTTTGATCGGGCTGGATTTTTTCGGTGCGGGCGATTTCATTTAATAGAAGTTGAAGCTTCGCTTTCTTTTCGGCGTGAGGTTTCCATTCGGCGCGGATCTCTTCTAGAGTTTTCTTGGCGTGTTTGAGATAATCGTCGAGCTTCACATTCATGCGCTCGATGTCGCCTTCGAATTGTGCCTGCATACGATTGAGCTCACTTTCGATCATAACATCGGGAAGTTCGAGAGTGGTTGCGTCGACGATACCGTCGGCGATGCGGATGCGGCGTTTTTCGTTTGCGGCGTTTTTCTTTTCTTCCACGAGCATCTCGCCAACCTTTCCTTTGAAGTCAGAGATGTTTTCAAACTCGCCGAGACTCTTTACGAAATCGTCTGTGAGGTCTGGAAGATTTTCCATGATAGCTTTCTCGTGATCTTCGGCTGACATTTTCTTGTGGTCATGACCTTCATGTGAAACACGTGATTTGCGAATCTTGAGTACAGCGTCTTCGATATCTTTTTCGTTGACTACTTCTTCGTCGGGAGAACTTTTCTTGGACCCTTCTTTGGCGATCTTTTTGTAGTCAGGAAGTTTTACTTCAGGCACGACTGCAGTGGTTGCCTTGAACTCGAGAGGGTTGCTCTTTGCAATCTTGGTGAGTTGAACCTGTGGCTTGCCGATGGCGTCGATCTTGTTGTCGATAATAATATTCATATAGGCCTGTGAGAGTGCGAGCTCAGCCATCTCTTCTAGGATGGGCATCTCACCAACTTTGCCGATGAGGACATTCTCGGGGATCATGCCAGGACGAAAACCGTCCATCTTTGCATCGTTGTTAATATTCTTGAGCGCCTGAGTGCGAAATTTCTCCCAGACCTCTGTTGGGATAGAGGCAGAGATTTCCATGCGCGACTTGTCGAGCTTTTTAATATCTAAATTTTCGTATGTTTTTGCGGTTTGAGTCATGGGAAGGAGTCTAACGTAAGAAAGGGCACAGGGCAAGGCGGAACTAGGCAACTAAGAAATTAAGGGAATCACATTTCTGCGACTCCCTTAATTTCTTAGTTGCTTAGTTTCTTAATTGCCTCGACTAAAAATTCTGCTCATCCAATCCATTTGTTGAAGCGTTGAGATCTGCCTGGATGTCATTCACATCATCGGACTTGCTCGTCACAGGCTGTACTGATGATTGTACTGCGGCCTGATCTTGAGAGTTTGTTTGCATTGCTGTATCACTTGTCGGAGCAGGTGCCTTGTTGATACGGCTAGCGAAGAGATAGATGGCTGCAATGACGAGAATAACCACAATAATAAGAATGGCTACGATAGGTCCTATCTTCTTTGAAGATCCGCCGGAAACTGGAGGAACTGACGATACGGGACTGGTCATTGCGGCTTGTGGCTGGGTCTGTGGTTGAGTGTTGTCCATAATGGTGTGAATGTGTTAATTAATTAAATTATTGAACAGTCGTGGTTGCTGTTGTGGTTGCACTTACAGGAGGTGTGCTTGTTGCATTGCCTAGATGGAGTCCCATGTCTTTGGCAATAGCTTTGACTACCTCATTGAGCGCTTCACGAGCATCTTTGACTGCCTTGATAGCTCCTTCTCCTAGTTGGCGAGGCTTATCGAGTTTTACGTTGACTGTTGTGGTGGCGGTAGTTGTCGCTGTTGTAGATGAAGCTGTAACGGTGAGATTGGCAAGAGTGTTTATCGATACTTGGGCGGCGGAAATCTTGCTATCGGCTATTACAAGCAGAGCCTTTGCTTTTGTCATATTGCGGCCAGCCTGTTCACCTTTGGTTATGCGAGAAGCAACTCGCTCACGGATCTGCTTGAGGTTTGTGAGAGCCAAATTGAGCTGACGAACGAGTATGTCTTTGTGAGAATTGAAGAGTTTTAGCTCGATCTCCTGACGCATCTCTTTTTTGTTCATGTTAAGGGTAGAAGAGCCATTTCGCATATCTTTCATCTGGTCTCTAGCATCCTTATTTATATCCTTCATCTCGTCCCTGAAATCACCGCGAGCATCCTTGATGTCACCCCTCATATCTTTCAAATCAGCTCTGAGCGGTGTACCAGAGGACATTCTCTGTTTTTCGAGCATCTCGTTACGTGAAGTTTGGTTGATCTTGATATTTTTGTTTTTCAACTCGACTTCTGCACGGATACGGTCACGAACGGTAGCTGATGCTGGGCTAATAGTGGCTGTAGGTGATGGTGAAGTAGTCTCTTCTGCCTGAGAAAGCGACGGAAGGGCCAAAACAAGGGCCAGACCGAGAATTACGTAGAAATAATAATGTTTTTTCATATAGATTGAGTTAATGAAGCAAATTATGAGCTAATAGGCCGTGAAATCGAGAAATTTCACGGATATATTCATTCTAGCATATGGACGTAGAATGGAATTACCTGACATGTGGAAAGCTTGGGTGTCAATTTATTCAAATAAAAGGTAAAAAAACCCTCTTCCAGCGGATTGGAAGAGGGTGCTCGGATCAGAGCCGGAAGGAACTATTTTGCCCCCGACCCGCAATTGACGCAGGTGCCTGGGCGTGATGACCCACAATGGGGACACGAAGGTATCGAAGGTGTGCTGTTGGCGTCAGGTGGCTGCTCGACCTGTATTTGTTGGGGCCGCGCGAAGCGCAGAAATCCCATAGGATAAGGAAGATCGTTTTCTTCCCCGGTTTTCGTCTGCATATTGGAGTCTCCTGTTGCGTTGTTGTTCTTTTCCACATCAACCGCGACGTGGAAGACAGTATCGTACCCCTCTAGAAATTTTCAGTCAAGAAAATCTGTGCACAGATGCATTTTACGAAACAAAAACCGACCTTTTTCAAGGCCGGCCTTTGTTTTTTGTGTTTGCGATCTGGCCTCAGTGGACCCGATCAGCCGATCGTCTAATTTCTTAATTGCTTAGTTCCTACACTAGAAACGCCACAATGAGAAGCGCAACAATGTTAAGAATCTTAATCATCGGATTGATAGCTGGACCTGCAGTATCCTTGTACGGATCACCAACAGTGTCACCGGTAACAGCAGCCTTGTGAGCATCTGAACCCTTGCCTCCGTGATTGCCGAGCTCAATGTATTTCTTTGCATTATCCCATGCACCTCCGCCTGAAGTCATAGAGATGGCCACGAAGAGACCTGTGATGATGGCTCCGACGAGGAGACCACCGAGTGCCAAAGGTCCGAGGATGAAACCAACAAGGATAGGGGCAAGGACAGGGATGAGAGCAGGGATGATCATCTCCTTGATAGCTGCCGAAGTAACAATATCTACACAGCGAGCGTAGTCAGGCTTGGCGGTACCGGCCATAATACCTGGGATCTCGCGGAACTGGCGGCGAACTTCATCTACAACTTTGCCAGCTGCTTTGCCCACTGCTTCCATTGAGAGTGCGCCGAAGTAGTAAGGGAGAAGTCCTCCGATAAAGAGACCGACGATGACCTTTGGATCTGAAAGATCAAAGGCTGCACCAGGGACGAGATGGGTGTATTCGGCGAAGAGTACCAGGGCTGCAAGACCAGCAGAACCAATAGCGTAGCCCTTTGTAACGGCCTTTGTGGTGTTGCCAACGGCATCGAGAGGATCTGTAACATCACGAACTTCCTTTGGAAGATCTGCCATCTCAGCAATACCTCCGGCATTGTCGGTGATAGGACCGTAGGCGTCGATAGCGACGATGATACCTGCCATCGAGAGCATACTCATAGCTGCAACGGCGATACCGTAGAGACCAGCAAAGTAGTACGCAGCAAGGATACCAGCAACAATAGTCAGAAGTGGCCATGCGGTAGCCTTCATTGAGATAGCGAGACCCTGGATGATGTTTGTACCGTGACCAGAGACTGAAGCCTGGGCAATAGAGCGAACTGGCTTGTAACTGGTTGAAGTGTAGTACTCAGTGATATAGACAAGGAGTGCAGTAACTACGAGACCGACCAGTGTACACCAGAAGAGGTTCATAACGCTGAACTTGCCATTGTCTGCCATGATCCAGTTGGTAACAGGGTAGAAGGCGATAGCGGCGAGAATTCCTGCAACAGCAAGACCTTTGTACATGGCACCCATGATGTTCTTGGACTTGCCGAGTTTGACGAACCAGGTGCCGATGATAGAAGCGAAGATGGCAATACCTCCCAGAGCGAGAGGGTAGATGACGGCATTGAGTGAGGTGAATGTTCCACTCAAGCTCATTCCATCGGTCATAACTCTGTCAGCAAAGAGGGTAGTACCGAGCAACATGGTGGCAATAGTAGTAACCGCGTATGTTTCGAAGAGGTCAGCGGCCATACCTGCACAGTCGCCAACGTTATCACCGACATTGTCAGCAATAACTCCTGGGTTTCTGGGATCATCTTCAGGAATACCTGCTTCGACTTTTCCTACGAGATCTGTACCGACATCAGCAGCTTTGGTGAAAATACCTCCGCCGAGACGGGCGAACACAGAAATGAGACTTGAACCAAAGGCGAGACCGATGAGGGCGTGAACGTCACCAGTGATAGCGTAGAAGCCGGCTACTCCGAGAAGGGCGAGACCTACCACGAGGAGTCCAGTCACGGCACCGCCTTTGAATGAAAGAGAAAGTGCGGCTGCAAGTCCACTACGTGCAGCTTCGGCTGTGCGTACATTGGCACGGACGGAGACGTTCATGCCGATGTATCCAGCGAGGGCAGAGAGGATGGCTCCTACGAGGAAGCCGATAGCCACCTTCCAGCCAAGGATGGGAACAAAGCCGAGAATAAGGAAAAGAATAACCGCAATGATGGCGATAGTGCGATATTGACGGTTGAGATATGCCTTAGCACCAGCTTGGATGGCGGCAGCGATCTCTTGCATGCGGTCGTTGCCGGCGGGTTTCTTGAGGATTGACATGGCCAAGAAAGCGCCATAGGCGATAGCGACGACGGAACTCACGAGGGCGAAAATGACGTACGAATTCATGATTTTATCTAAGTTATTTATAAATTATTAAATGTTGAGCAATGCGAGCATTCTAGTAAAAAAGGCTGAAATTAGCAATATTTTGAGGGTCTTGCCAATGATAAGGTTGAGGTGTTCTAACATTGACATGTTTATATAATTATGATTATATCTACATAAATACCGCCCGAACGTGTGTTCGGCCGCGGCTAATGTATCCCTTAACAATGAACTGAAGGGTTTCGGATGAGACTATTAATGCGCTTTGCGCGATTTCTGTATGGTTTGAAGACTCAATCAACTGGCAACTACGATGTAATCGTCCCACTGGGATACGGATTGGATGTGGAAAACAATCTGCCTGTTGCTGAGCAGCAAGTGCTAACCATGGCCGTTTCGATGGCCAAGTCTAACCAGGCTCTTCTCGTATGGGCCAGCTCAAGTTACTTCTTCCGGGGATCGGAAAAACATGAAGATCAGCTCAAGGAGAAATTTGTGCGGGACCAAAAATTCGCTGGTGAAGTGGTCGTTTCGTCAGGGATATCTAACTCTGTGACAGAAGCACGCGAAATCAAAGAGGCTCTTCAAAGAAAGGGCGTCAAGTCTGGCCGGTTTGCCGTAGTGCTGGACTGGCCACATGCACGGAGCGCACGGAAGATCTGGCGGAAGACCTTTCCAGGATTCAGCATTGATTTCGTAAGTATCCAGGGAGTGTGGAACAGGTCAAATCGCGCTTACCTGCAACAGTCAGAGTTTCGTTGGCTCGCAGCCTGCATTCTTCGTCATGTTGCCCTTATCGTTCTCGGCCTCGACCGTGTAGCCAAGATCCAGCATCCGATCGAGAAGTGAACCTGCCATGACTCTTTGTAGACCGATTCGCATATGCGGGTTGGTCATTTTTTATATTATGAAACATAACAAAAATTCCCGGAGGTTCCGGGAATTTTTGTTTTTCGACTATTCTGTGCCAGATGTTTTTCCTAGAACGGTGCCGCCACCTTGAGGGCTGCGTAGTTGTAGTACACAACTCCAGTAGCAGCGACATTAGTTGTGGTTGTTCCGTAGTTGATCGAGGTGATAGACAGGGTCTTGAGACCAGCTACACCAGAAGTACGGATCGAGCCATTCCAGACAAACTTGCGAGTACTGCCAGCTGGGATAGTGAAGTATGTTGCGCTATCCCCTGAGATCGATCCAGGGTTAGCTGTGACGTCCACAATACCGGCAAAAGGACTAGCTGATACATCGTAACCTGTCGAAGTGGTCGAGAGTGCAACTACAGGGTTTTTGCTCATATAGATAGTATTGTCTCCTGCAGTGAGAGCGAAGGTGAAGGTTGCCGCATAGGTAGATGTCGTATTGCCACTCAAGAGCGGTGAACCAAGGACTGCTGTTGGTGCTTCACTAAAGAGATTGGCATCACTGGCTGAGAAGGTGATGTCACTTGTAGCGAGAGGTGCGTCATTGATGTCGATAGAAGCGAATGTTGAGTCTTCAACCATGGGGTTATTGTCTGATGCGCCAGCTGTTCCCGAAGCTACGAGAGTTGATGAGGCGACGATACCGTCGAGAGAGTTGTTGGTATCCTTGGCAACATCGACGAGGACGGCGACAGGTACCTTTGTATCGGCAGGGAGGGGAGCATTCATGTTGGTGAATGTTACTGTCGAACCTGCTGCTCCTCCGTATTCTATCGAGTTGGCAGAATACACAAGGTCACCTATCTTGAGTTTGATGTCATTGAAGATGGTGTTTATATCGCGAGTCGCATCCACGTTGGTGTTGACATACAAGGTCATACTGCGCAACATCCCATCTTTTCCTTGAGACTTGAAGTCAGCTACACCCATGACAATGTTTTTGGTTTCTGCTGAAGTGGAGATCGTGACCAACATATTTGGTGGAGAATTTTCGTTGTTCGTGATGACAACTACTCCGTTGTTACTGCCCGTAAATCTAAAACTACGATCTGTTGCATCTGTCTGTGTATCAGTTACACCTGTGCCATCAACAGAACGGACTTGTGCCTGAGTGATGGAGACGGTTGCGGCGGGGCGGTCAGTAATAGGGAGGAAGCTGACGTTAACTGTAAAGTAACGTGTGCCAGACTTCTGGACGATGTAGTTCAGGGGCACATAGAGCCTATAAGATGAACCGGCCGTAAGCTCTGTGAAGTCCGCCTGGGAAAGACCTGACTTTGTGGCTACAACAGCACCTGAATCATCCTTGATTGTGATGGAGGTTGCATAGAGCCAGAAGCGAACATCGAAGTCGAGGGAGAGGCTTGTAACCTGCATATCCGAAGCGCCAGCCTGGAGCTTGTAACGAGCGATGTCAGCCGAAGAGCCCTTGTCTACTGAGGTGCCGTTCGAAGGTGTTGACTGGAGTGAGAACGAGAGAGTTCCAGCTACGCCAGGAGTGGTGATTGAACCTGGGTTGGCAACGGCTGGAGAAGGAGTTGCACTACCGGTTAGAGTACAGTTGTAGCCTGGAGGGCAGGTGCCTGCAGAGACTGCTGGGGTAGAAATACTTGATCCATTGAGTGCTCCGCGAGTAAGGGGTCCAACAAAGCCTGTTGAAGGAATTCCTTTTGATGTTTGATATTTTTGGACCGCAGCTCTGGTCTGTGAACCAAAAGTTCCTTTAGAGGCTGTTCCGTTGGCGATGGAAGGAATAGTAAATCCGTGAGAGATGAGCCATGTCTGGAGGGTTGCAACATCAGGACCTGTTGAGCCAACATTGAGGTTTGCTCCGAAGGTCAAACTTTGCGCTCCTGCGATTGAGGCAAAAGTCAGAATGGCGACACCTGTTGTAATGAGAACTTTTTTCATACGAAAATTAAATTAATTAATACGTCACATGCTGATAATAAATGAAAGCATGTTAAGTATACCAAGAAGAGTGGTATAATTACGATACGTACTTATCCCATGCCTACCGAGCTCCTCATAACAAACATAGGTCTCGCAATTTCTTTTGTAGTTTCTCTTAGCTTGGGCGTAGTTGCTTTTGTTCGACGAATAAAAGGAGATTCCACGAATATCGTTTTCTTGTGGATGAGTTTGGGTATGGCTTTGTGGGCAGTCTCATACGGACTGGGCATAAACCTCTCAGACCCCATTCTGTCTCGCAATCTTTTCATGGTAGGGGTGCTCTCCTCACTCTTTACGGTTATTTTCAATGCTCATTTGATTGTCGTTATGGCGGGTAGATTTGCTTCCCAGAAACGAATACTCATAGCGCTCTATTCTATTTCAGGTGCCATTGTTATTTTTTATGCGCTATTTCCCAACACACTTCTACTCGCGTCTCACCCAAAATTGTACCTCGCAAATTTCTTGGTACTCGGTGATTTCTATTTTATCCAGGACTATTACTTCTTTTTCTGCGTACTCTATCTTCTTTTCTGTACTTTCGAGGCCTATCACCGTGGAGATTATAGATTGCGCAACAAGTTAAAATATTTCATCGTAGCCATCATTTATGGATATGGGCTGGCCCTTTTGCCTGAGCTGCTTCTCTACGACATAAACGTCGATCCTCTCCTTGCATGTTTATCTGGTTTTTATACAGTACCTATCGCGTATGGCATCATCAAATACGATACTCTGGACCTCAATATTGTGGCAAAACGCGCACTAGGATACGCGGTTAGCATTGCTGGTGTTACATTGTTTATTCTCTTTATTGGTTATGCGAACGATACTGTCGTTGCTTTCATACCGACCTTTCCACGCTGGCTCTTGCCGCTTTTTTCAGGTGCTCTGGCTGTAGGTGTGGGTGTGATCGTATGGAAAAAGATCAAAGAAGTCGACGTTCTCAAATATCAATTCATCGACGTTGTTACTCACAAGTTTCGTACACCTCTCACACATATTCGCTGGTCAGTAGACAATCTCCGTACAGCCACAACCCCTGAGGAGAGAAATAAATCATTAGATGATATCGGCGAAGCTCATAGCAAGCTGTACCAGCTTACGGATCTTCTTGTGGGGCTTTCGGCATCGGATGATAGTCAGTTTTTGTATAACTATTTACCAGAAAATATACAGGTTGTAATAAAGAAAACTCTGCGTGCTGTCGAGGGTCGCATACAAGAAAAAAATGTAATTATTGAAAATAAAGTTGCAGACAATCTACCGCTTGTATCCATGGATCAAAGCAGAATACAATTTGCTCTGCAGATGGTTCTAGAAAATGCCATCACGTACTCGCCAGTGGGTGGAAGTGTCATTATTAGTGCCGAAGTGAAACATGACACTCTCGTTATGTCAGTGAAAGATTCTGGTATTGGTGTTTCCAAGGAAGACATGGCCCGTCTTTTCTCCAAATTCTTCCGCAGTTCCAGTGCCTTGCGTACCCATACAGAAGGTCTTGGTATTGGTCTTTACTTGTCTCACGATATTCTCAGGCGCCACGGAGGAGATCTTTGGGCAGAGTCACAGGGAGTAGGAAAAGGTACGACGTTCTTCTTCAAGTTGCCGCTCGCAAAGTAAGTCTTTGGAAATACCAAAATTGAGTTTACGGTTGACTTGGGGTCAATTAATCTCTAATGTTTCAATGAACATTGAGCCCTTTGAATTCAAGGTGTGCCCATAACCGAGTGATCGGATGTTCAAAAACCTAATCGGGACGAGCGTGACGCAAATCCCATGGCGAGATGCCAGAAAGGTGACAGTGAAGAGTGAAGAATCAATTCCGAATGATGTGCTTAAAGAGGCGCTCTGTATAGAGTGCCCATGGATCACTAAACATTTCTTGGAGTATGGAAAGGTTTCAGTCCGTGGAAAGTTTGATCCAGAAGTACTCAGGAAAACTGTGTACACCAATAGTTACGGAGATGATGTTGTCGGTAAAATATTCATCTTTTCTTTCCTTGGCAAAGTTCTTTGCCAAGTTGGAGTGGAATCTGTTCCTGTACAACAAGTGGTGCGAGGCGTCTGGCCATTCAAGTGGAGGAGTGCTCGATCAGAAGAGGTAGCGTATTTTGGAGAAAGTGTCCTTCAGGCATTTCTCCGAATCCCGGATCCGTCACTGGCCCGTTACGTGGTTACGGAATTCTACGATGACCAGGTGAGGCTAATTGTCTCCACCCTTCCTCTAAACTTTGATGCTCAGGCGGTTTTCGATGAGCTGGAGAAACAGCGTAAGCAGAAGGAGGCCAATGATCTGGAAAGAGCGCGACAATTCGTTCGAATGCAATTGGACTTGGGATCACCTGAGGACTAATACCCTCAACAAAAAGCCGACCTTTGCGGGTCGGCTTTTTTCTTTGAATAAAGTGTAAATTATTTTCCTTTACTCCTTTTTCTCGTCGCCTTTTTCCTCATCGTCATCTTCCTCTTCTTTTTCACCACCCATGGACTTGATGTCGATCTTCCAGCCGGTGAGCTTGGCGGCGAGGCGGACATTCTGCCCACCCTTACCGATGGCGAGTGACTGTTCGTCTTCACTGACGGTCACTATGGCACGATGGTCTTTTTCATTGAGTTCGATAGTGATGATCTCGGCAGGAGAGAGAGCTTCTTCGATAAAGACAGCTGGGTCTTCATTCCATTCAACGATATCGATCTTTTCACCAGAGAGTTCACTGGTCACTGTGCCGACACGTACGCCGCGCTGACCGACGAGAGAACCGATAGGGTCAATATGTGGGTCATGAGAGACTACGGCGATCTTTGAACGTGAACCAGCTTCACGAGCTACAGCTTTTATCTCGACTGAACCCTGGGCAATCTCGGGAGCTTCAGTTTCAAAAAGCTTTGCTAGGAATTTTGGATGTGCACGAGAAAGTTTGAGGACAATACCCTTTGGAGTTTCTTCTACTGCATAGAGATATGCGCGAATACGATCGCCGGTCTTCCAGCGTTCGGTTGGGATCTGCTCTTCGTAGGGGATCATACCGACAGCGCGACCCATATCGATGTGGACGATGCCACGTTCGACACGTTCGACTGTACCGGCGACGATCTCGCCTTCTTTTGCACCGTATTCACCCATGACTGAGACTTTCTCTGCTTCACGGATCTTTTGGATGATGACCTGTTTGGCAGTCTGGGCGGCAATACGGCCGAAGTCAGCCTTCATTTCGAGTGGGAAAACGAGTTCATCGCCGATCTCGGCATCTCTCTTGATGCGGCGGGCGTCTTCGATGAGCATGTGCTGCTCTGGGTTGTAACGGATCTTGATGTCTTCGAGGTTTGCATCCTTGATATCACCTTCTTGTTCCTCGTCTCCTTCCATGATGACCTGTTTGCGGTCGACCACGATCTTGACCTGCCAAAACTCTACTTGACCGGAGTTGGAGTCAAATGAAGCACGGACGATCTGGCCCTTTTTGCCGTATTCTTTCTTGTAAGCAGTAGCCAAGGCAAGGGAAATAGCCTCGAGACTCTTGTCGCGAGGAATGCCACGCTCTTCTTCGAGCTGTTGGACGACGGAATTGATGACTTTAAGATCAAACATTGTATTAAGTTGTTATTTAGTTGTAAGAAATAATAAGGGTTGGAAGGATGAAGGGTTGGGGTAAATTCTCTTCTATCCCTTCAACCTTTCATCTTTCTTCTGCCCTTTTAGCAAAGAATTTCGCCTTGCGGGCGAAACCAGTGACCCGAATACTATAGCAGAAATGGCAGAAAAAGCAAGTTTCACTGAAATGTAATAAATCCTGTAATAAATCCGAACCTGTCGCGTCATATCTTGGAACTTGGGCGAAAGCGGATGTTTTCGTATGTGCGAGTTCTTTACATAACTGCAAAATTTGAGCCGTAAAGGCGCTTGGGGGATCGGTATGAGTGAGAGTGCAGCGTTAGTTGAAGAGTTTCCAGAAAAAGCTCGTCATGAAGGTGAGTCTGGCTTTACGCCAAAGATCTATTCACCCGGAGAATGCCTCACTGTGGATCGTCCATTGCTGAGGACGGCGTTGCATCCTGACAACATCAAAAGGTTTTGGGGTGATGTGGATCCGCGAATTCACCACTTCAAGGTAGAGGGCGATGATCTCGAAACTGTGCAATACAGGATCTTCGGATGGAATAGTCCAGACCAGAAAGATCTTCTCGATCATGAAGTAGTTGTTGAGCGCATGGCTCGGGAAGGGGGTGACAACCCTTGGTTGCCGGCCAATTTCGAGCATTTGGTGACCTATGGCCACAATATGAGTGTTTCGGAGCTAAGGAATATCGTTCTTGCGCCAGGTGCATTGACGACGGTTCATCAACCAGCTCGCCCGCTCCGTAGCGGGGAACTCGGGGAAAGTACAAATGAGCTTTGTGTTGCCTATATCTTGGGAGGAGGTTCGTTCAAGATGTTACGGGTCGCACACTCTATTGGGCGATTTCCCAAGAGTTTCCAGTTTCTGGGGATTCGACGGCTTTGTTGATGTCCGTCACGGTCGTGCCTTTGCGGACTGTGGCGGACTGGTCTTTGGGAGTAAGGGTGCGTGGAATGGGTCTGGCTTGGTGGAAACATCAAGTCAGACCTTTTATTTTATCTTGCAAAAAGGCCGTTGTTCACAGGGTAGAACACCCCTTTTTTTGATAGAATTAAGCCAATACTATGCTCGTTGAAGATACCCAGCTTCACAAATTTATTCTCGACTCAGGTCTTGTCACCAAGGAGGATCTTGAGAGTGCAAAAAAAGAGGCCGACGATACCAGCGCACGTCTCGGAGACATTCTTGTAAAGGCCGGAAAGATCACTCCTGACAACTTGCGCCGCATGCAGGCGTACGTCATCGGCATTCCTTTTGTCGACCTTAAGGGAAAAAAGATGCCAGCAGATACACTTTCTCTCATTCCAGAGCCTATCGCTCGTGGACACAATATTGTCGCCTTCAAAAAGACCGACGTTTCTCTCGAAGTGGCAATGCTCGATGTGAATGATCTTTCGGCTATTGATTTCATAAAAAAGAAAGTAAACCTCAAGATTCTGCCACGTCTGACTGACTCGGATTCCATCAAGGAAGCGCTGGTTCAATATCAAAAAAGTCTCAAGGCCGAGTTTGGAGACATTATCCAGAAGGAGACAGCCAATCTAAAGATGATCTCAGATGAGAAAGGGGATACTCTCACTGAGACCGATCTCAAGAAAATAGCGGATGATTTGCCGGTAGTACGCATCGTCGACACTTTGGTCAAACACGCCATTCTCCAAAATGCGTCAGATATCCATATCGAACCCATGGAAGAGCAAGTACTTGTTCGCTACCGTATCGACGGACTCCTTCATGATGCCATGGTTCTACCCAAACAAGCCGCAGGATCTATTAGTGCACGTATCAAAGTGCTTTCCAACCTCAAGCTTGATGAGAAGCGTCTGCCGCAAGATGGTCGCTTCAAGGTAGACATGAACAATGAAAAGGTTTCATTCCGTGTTTCTATCTTGCCTACCTACTACGGAGAAAAGATCGTAATGCGTCTCTTGCGTGAAAGCATCTCAGGATTCACTTTGGAATATTTGAATTTTCATGGCGATGGACTGGAGCGTATTCACCATGCCTTGAACCAGGCTACTGGCATGATCCTCACCACTGGTCCCACTGGTTCCGGTAAAACCACCACGCTCTATACCATGCTCGATCTTTTGAATACAAACGATGTTAACATCTCAACCATCGAAGATCCTATCGAATATCAGATGGCTCGCATCAACCAGACCCAAGTGCGTCCTGAGATCGGTTTCACCTTCGCACAGGGAATACGCACTCTTGTTCGTCAGGATCCGGATATTATTATGGTGGGAGAAATCCGCGATACCGAGACAGCGGCCTTGGCGGTCAATGCTGCACTTACTGGTCACGTAGTTCTCTCTACCTTGCACACAAACTCTGCTGCCGGTGCCATTCCTCGTCTCATTGATATGAAAGTTGAGCCATTTCTTCTGGTTTCGACCATCAACGTGGTCATCGGTCAGCGCCTCGTTCGCGAGCTCACGGATGCCAAAGAGTCATACAAACTTTCATCAGCTGAGTTTGATCAGCTCAAGAAGATTGTGAACCTCGACAAGGTCATGGCCGCACTCAAGGCCGACAAAGTTGTTCAGGAAAAGGATACTTGGGATACTGTCACATTCTGGAGACCCATCGAAGCTCAAAAGGAGACTGCTTTCAAAGGTCGTGTAGGTATTCATGAGATTTTGAAAATGAGTTTGGGCATCAAGGAACTCATCATGAAAGGTTCCACATCGGATGAGATTGAAAAACAGGCCGTGGCCGAAGGGATGCTTACCATGCTCGAAGACGGTATTTATAAGTGCGTAGAAGGGAAGACCACCATCGAAGAAGTGCTGCGCGTTGTGACCGAATGATTACTATGAATAACCCCAATCTACAAATAAATCACAATCCGAATGCAACAAATAATGCACAGGAATTTGTAGCATTCGGATGCTTATTCGTAGATTCGAATTAATACCATGCCCCATTTCAAATTTAAAGCAAAAAAGTCGAGTGGCGAAACATACAGTGCAGAACGTGATGCACAGGATCGCTACGAGCTTTATCGCATGATAAAAGAGGGTGGTGATGAGATCCTTACGGCTACCGAAAAAAGGGAGGGACGTTTCCATATGAAGCTTTCGGGAGTTTCGATCGGTGGTAAAGTAAAAGCAATCGAGAAGGTAAACTTTGCTCGCAACCTCGGTTCAATGTTGGATGCTGGTCTGCCATTGTCACGTGCTCTGTCAGTTTTGGAACGCCAGTCACGCAACAAAAAGTTCAAAGAAGTGCTTACTGGAGTCATGTCAGATATCAACAAAGGTACGACATTTGCCGAAGCGCTCGGAAAATATCCCAAGGTTTTTGCTGCAATCTTCCTTTCGATGGTGCACGCCGGTGAGCAGAGTGGAACTCTCGCTGATTCTCTCAAGGCGGTTGGAGTGCAGCTCGATCGTGCCTATGCTTTGGAACGGCGTATCAAGGGTGCCCTTATCTATCCTGCAGTTATCATCTGCGTCATGATCATTATTGCTATCCTGATGTTCGTCTTCGTGGTCCCAACTCTTATGAAGACCTTCACAGAGCTCAACGTAGAGTTGCCACTGCCGACGCGTGTGGTTCTCGGCATAAGTAATATCATCCAGCACCAAGGTATTTGGGTTCTTCTTGCGGTTATAGTCATCGGGTTTGTGCTTACGACTCTTGCACGCAAGCCCGCTGGCAAAAAAGTGGTGCATTCTCTGGTTCTCAAGATTCCTCTTATCGGTCTTTTGGTGCAGGAGGTCAACACTGCTCGCACATCTCGAACTCTTTCTTCGCTTTTGAATGCCGGAGTAAATGTTCTCGAGTCGGTGACCATCACCGCAGAGGTTATTCAGAATGTTCACTTTAGAGACGTTCTAATCCGTGCGAGTGAGGCTATCAAGAAGGGTAAGCCTATGTCGGACGTCTTTGGTGAAAATATAAAACTCTACCCAGTATTTTTCTCTGAAATGATGAAGAGACAGGTAAAACGTCAGAGATGCTTCTCGGAGTTGCAAAATATTACGAAGAGGATGTTGAGCAAAAGACCAAGGACATGTCGACGGTCATCGAACCTGTCCTCATGGTCGTGATCGCTGCCGGTGTTGCTTTCTTTGCTATTGCCATGATTACGCCGATGTATTCACTTGTAAACGCAATCTAAATGAAGTTCACCCCTTCAACCCCTCGTCCTTTCTCCTCCCGCGCCTTCACTCTCGTGGAAGTTATTGTCGGCGCGGCTGTGTTCTTGGTTATTGCCCTTGCTGCTTACAACTCATACATCGGACTATTCAAACTGATTGATCTGGGTCAATATCGCGTCTTGGCAGTCAGTCTTGCGAACGAACAGTTTGAGGTGGCACGAAACATGCCGTACGCAGATGTGGGAGTGGTGGGCAGTATTCCTGTTGGTAAGATTCAACACACTCAGAATCTGACTAGGGGAGGAGTACCATTTACTGTGACCACCATCGTCCGCAATGTGGACCTGGCCTTTGACGGTACTATCGGTGGAACTCCGAACGATCTTTCGCCGGCAGATAACAAACTCGTGGAGGTAACCGTTTCTTGTACCGGTTGTCGCAACATGGCCCCCATTATCTTGGCGGGACAGGTTGCCCCAAAAAATTTGGAGACCGCTTCTACTAACGGCGCTCTCTTTATCAGAGTCTTTGATGCAAGTGGTCAGCCTATAGAAGATGCCAACGTGCACGTGGTGAATGTAGCTACGACTACCACCATAGTCATTGACGACGTTACTGATGTAAACGGTATGCTTCAACTCGTCGACCTTCCTCCAGGGACCAATGCCTACCGCATTACGGTCACGAAGAATGGATATTCTACTGACCGTACGTATGCACCGAATGCTCCCGCCAACCCATTTCCAACCAAGAGTGACGCTACTGTGCTTGTGCAACAAGTTACACAGATCAGTTTCGCTATAGATCTTCTTGGTTCACTGAGCTTCTCTAGCGTTACACCTCTGTGTGTTCCTGTAAGCAATTTCGATTTCAATCTCCAGGGTTCAAAGGAGATAGGTGATGATATCTTTAAATATGTTTCCACGACCACAACAAATGGCATTGGTACATTATCAATTCCTGGAATGGAATGGGACACCTATGTAGTCAAACCTCTCGATACCACACACGATCTCGCCGGCATCAACCCTCTCAACCCTGTCATCCTCAATCCGGGTGCCGCTCAAAGCGTTCAGTTGGTCGTGATACCCAAGGATCCAAAAAGTCTGCTTGTTACTGTCAAAGATAGCGCCACCCAGCTGCCGATTTCTGGCGCGACAGTGACTCTTACAAAAACCGGATATAGCAATATTCAGACAACGGGGAAGGGATATATCAATCAGACCGACTGGTCTGGCGGTAGTGGAGCGGCAGATTATGTAAGTACGAACAAATACTGGATTGATGATGGTCGTGTAGACGTCACGTCCACTCCGGGCGATGTTCGACTAAAAAATGTGTTTGGTTCATACAATTCCTCAGGAGTTCTTGAGTCCTCAACTTTCAATACAGGTTCGCCAAGTAATTTCTACACGCTCACCTGGCAGCCTACCGATCCTCCACTTTTGGCTGGTAACAACGCAGTTCGCTTCCAGGTTGCAACCAATGCAACCGTCACAGCCACAACGACGTGGGATTTCAAGGGGCCCGATGGTACGGCTGCAACCTACTACGCAACGTCTAGTTCGCCGATCCATGCAAGCAATAATGGCTACCAGTTCTTCCGGTATCGTTTGTATCTCGCCACTCAGACCGCCACTGTCACACCAAATGTTTCTGATACAGCGTTTACCTTCACATCTTCATGTACGCCACCTGGTCAGGTGATCTTTACGGCGCTTACTGCCGGTACGTATACGTTGAATATAGCTAAGGCAGGGTATACGACCTACAATCAGAACATCAACGTTAGCGCCGATTGGGCGGAAGTTGCGGTACCCATGGCTCCGTAGAGTAGAAGAAGAGTTGAGAGGATGATACTTAGACTCAAATAAGTTAAACTTATCAGGCATGATCTTTCCACTCTCTAAATTCAAACCTGTTCTTCCCAACCCTTCAACCCTTCCACCTTCGTTCTCGCGTGCTTTCACATTAGTTGAACTTCTCACCTCCATCGCCATCATGGTTTCTATCTTGGTGGCTGTTTCTGCATTCCAATACAATGTCATTAACTTCAACCGATCGGGAGCGGTTGCACTTACGAATACCCAGGAAGCTCAGTCGCTGATGAAGACCATGGCTCGTGAACTCCGTTCCATGGAGCCAGGAGCAAATGGAACGTATCCTTTGGAAAATGCCGCCACGAGCACCATCACTTTCTATTCTGATCCGGATGGGGATGGGATCAAAGATCAGATTCGTTATTATGTGGCCACGTCATCTCTCTATCGTGCACTCATCAAGCCTTCAGGTAACCCTCCTTCATATGTCCAGGCAAGTGAAACGCGCAAGATCCTTGCAACTGGTATTCGCAATTCATCTACCACGCCGATGTTCGAATACTTCGTCAGTTCGTATGCTGGTACGAGTACACCGCTCACGTATCCGCTCAATATTCCGCTCATACGTCTCGTGCGCGTAAACCTGAGTATTGATACTGATCCCAACAAGTCGCCGATTGTTCGGACATTTACCACCCAAGCAGCACTAAGGAATCTAAAAGATAACTTATGATCAATAAACTAAAATACGTACGGAATATGGAGGGGGGAATCATCCTCGTCAACGTCCTTATTTTCATGGGTATCGCCATTTTAGTAACTTCTGCATTGGTAAATTGGGGAGCTACAGTGCTCAAAAGTACCCGCACCCTGACATCGAGTGAACAGGCTTTCCAGGTTGCGGAAGCCGGAGTTGAATATTATCGATGGCATTTGGCTCACGCAGCTCAGGATTACAAAGATGGTACTACGACTCCGCAGCCTTACATTCACACAGTCAAAGATGCGAGTGGAGACATAGTCGGTCAGTACGCTCTTACCATCACTCCTCCTCCTGTGGGTTCGACTATCGTAAAGGTGAAATCAAAAGGAACTGTCACTGCAGACTCGACAGTCTCGCGTACTATCCAGGCAACTCTCGCCATTCCTTCTCTGGCAAAGTTTGCAGTGGTTGCCAACAACGACATGCGCTTTGGAGAGGGGACAGAAGTCTTCGGCCCTATTCATTCCAACGGCGGTATCCGTTTCGACGGGGTGGCTCATAACTTGGTTACAAGTTCACAGACTACTTATGATTATCCTGATGATGGTGTGGGGACTCAAAAATTTGGTGTCTATACTACTGTGGGTACCGATGATCCCAATCCTCCTGCAGCTGTGCCCAACCGTCCCGATGTATTTATTGCCGGTCGTCAGTTTCCTATTCAGTCATTCGACTTTACTGGACTGACACTGGACCTTTCACAGATGAAGGCCACAGCTCAACAAGCGACAGGAAAGTATATTGCACCGTCGGGATCACAAGGGTATCGCATCGTATTGAAGACAACTGGTAAGTACGACCTCTACAAGGTAACTTCATTACGTAATCCTCCGAACAATTGTGATCCTGCTGCCGGTCAAACCAATTGGGGTTTGTGGAGTATTAACAATCAGACGATTGTTTCATCTAATAACAACTTCCCAGCCAACGGCGTCATCTTTGTTGAAGATCATCTGTGGGTTGAGGGTCAGATCAACGGAGCTCGCCTGACTATTGCCGCCGGTAAATTCCCAGACAATGTGACAACGAGAAAAAGTATCACAGTGAACAACGATCTCCTTTATACCAATTACGATGGAACTGACGTGATCGCTCTGGTTGCTCAAGGGGATTTGAACGTTGGTCTTATAAGTGATACAGATTTGCGTATCGATGCGGCCCTTATTGCGCAGAACGGACGTGTCGGCAGGTTCTATTATGGATCTAGTTGTGGCAATGAATATCAGCGCAACACGGTTACCCTCTATGGCATGATCGCAAGTAACCTTCGCTACGGCTTTGCTTATACTGACGGTACGGGATACGACACGCGTAATATTATTTATGATGGAAATTTGCTCTATGGTCCACCGCCATCGTTTCCGTTGACGTCGAGTAATTATCAGACGATTTCGTGGGAGGAGGTGAATTAGTGGCTTGGGCATATAATTCCTGAGCCCTTTACCACAGCAATCCGCTCTGCGAGTTTCGCAGGACGAAGAGAGGTTCTTCCTTTTCCTCGCCTGTCTTATAAGCTACAATACCCGCATGTCATCAAAACGACTTGTTGTTGGAAATTGGAAAATGAATCCGCCTACGCTTGCAGAAGCCAAGCGGATTGCTCGCGTTACTCGCAGAGTGGCGGCAGAATTGAAACATACAGATGTTGTTGCGTGTCCTCCGTACGTATATATTCCTGCGATGATCTCAAAAAAGCATCCCGAACTCATGAGAGTTGGTGCACAGACAGTGTCCGTGCACGAGGCTGGTGCACATACGGGTGAGGTGAGTGCTGCTATGATCAAAGACGTGGGTGCAGAGTATGTGATCGTAGGCCATTCAGAAGAACGCGCCGCCGGAGATACAGATGCTGATGTGGCAAAAAGGGTACAAGCTGCACTTCTTGCAGGGCTCAAACCTATAGTTTGCGTAGGGGAGTCTGTGCGTGACGACGCTGGTGCATACCTCGAGACTCTCAAAAATCAGATCAAGAACAGTTTTGCCGATGTTCCCAAGAACCAAGCAAAGAATATTACTTTAGCCTATGAGCCTGTCTGGGCTATTGGAGCAAAGGAGGCCATGGTCCCTGCACAGGTATATGAAATGTCACTCTTTGTAAAAAAGAGCTTCTCTGATGTGTTTGGTCATGATCCTGCCATGAAGGTTCGGGTGCTCTATGGTGGATCGGTCAATTTCCGTAATGCGGCTGACATTATTTCTATTGGTAAAGTTGACGGACTCTTGGTGGGTCGCGAAAGTGTCAGTGTTGTCGGATTCCCAGATTTGCTTCGAGCAGTTGACTCGGTAAGCTAAAGCTATACCAATGCTACAACTGTACAAATCATTAACGAATCCTACTAATACAAATACATGAAGACCTTGCGAGATATCGAACATTTAGAAGGGGTAAAAGTGCTGGTGCGCGTTGATTTCAATGTACCTATTTCGGGGGATCTCATTGGAGATGACTTTCGTATCCAAGCTGCATTGCCAACTATCAATTTCCTGACTTCAAAAAAAGCCAAGGTTATCCTCGTCAGTCATGCTGAGTCTAGTGATGGTAGCAATAACTCTTTGGAGCCAGTAGCTCTGCACTTGGGAAAGTTGGGACAAAAAGTTACTTTTGTACGCAACATAAAAGACGCATTCAGTATCATTGAACACACTATGAAGAATGGTGACTGCATACTTCTCGAAAACCTTCGCATGTTTGGTGACGGAGAAAAGAAAAATGATCCCAAATTTGCCCAGGAACTGGCTTCCCTTGGTGACATATATGTAAATGAGGCCTTCCCAGTATCTCATCGCGATCATGCGTCTATCGTCGGTGTGCCAGATTTCTTGCACGGCTACGCGGGTGTACAGTTCGAAAAAGAGGTGATCAATCTTTCCAAAGCTTTCAATCCTCGACACCCCTTTGTTTTTGTTCTCGGCGGAGCAAAATTTGATACAAAGATTCCTCTTATTGAGAAATTTATGGAAACGGCCGATACAGTCTTTATTGGGGGAGCGTTAGCGAACGATCTTCTCAAGGCCAAGGGGTATGAAATCGGCAAATCTCTCATTTCTCCAACTGTTCGTGACCTCAGTGCATTCGTAAATAATCCCAAGCTCATGTTGCCGGTTGATATCATCAATCAGAATCACGAAGCAAAGAGTGTAGAATCTATCCTTCCTGAAGACCGCATCCTCGATGCTGGTCCACGCACCCTTGAGTTGCTCAAAGAAAAGACGAAATCTTCAAAGTTTATTCTCTGGAATGGTCCGCTCGGTCTCTACGAAGAAGGTTTCCAGGCTCCGACTCGTGAACTTGCCCTGATGATCAGTATTGCCACACTTGAAGGTGTTGAGACTGTGGTGGGTGGGGGAGATACTGTGGGTGCCATCGCTACTCTGGGCATGCAAGACAAGTTCACATTTATTTCTACTGGTGGAGGCGCCATGCTCGACTTCTTGGCCAAGGGAACACTGCCGGGTATAGAGGCACTAAAGAAGAGCGGGGGGAATTAATTGGGTTTGTTTTTTTCAAGGGTTGTCCACATGTGAAGGAAAAATTTAATGAGCATGTCAGCAATGATTTGCGATTCTATCACTATCGAGTAGATTTCTTTTTCCTTGAAGGAGAAAAAAGCTACTACTGGTCCGCAAATATCGACAGCTCCATCAAATGAGAATTCGGGAGGCAAAATCCTCGTTTCTCGATATTTATCACTCTTGTAGTCTTCGTTCATGGGTGTCCCATGGGGAACTATCAAAAACGTATATGCCCCTGTCTTATTTTTGCGTGCTCTCCATGATTTGAAATATTTGGGAAATTGCTCAGTCAAATGATGATCTGAATATACATATACTCGTTTGAGTTTCTTTGCCTTTATGACATCAAGCATATACTCGAAGGCATGTTTGACACCCTCTTTCCCCTGATAAAGCTTTGCAGAAGGATGAACAGAGAGAGAAGAGAATAAATGTGCGAGTTCAGGTAACACTTGTTCAAGTTGAACTTTTTTATTCTCCGCATGCCTGCGCAGGGTTTCGGGACTCTCGGCAGAGAAGAATTTTACTCCATTTTTTATCCATGACGAAGTAAAACCCTTTTTCCCAAGTAAATCCAATGTCTTGTATACGGTCGTGCGCGGTATGAGAGTTTCCCTGGCAATCACATAGGCAGGGTTGTCTTGATTGGATATGAGAAAAAGATAGACTTTTGCTTCATTTTTGCTGAAACCATATTCTTCCAGTGCTGTATTGATTTGATTCATGTCACTATACTGTCACAAAAAGGGACAACAAAGCAATAGATAAGAAAGCTTATATATAGGCTCTCTAGAGAAAAATAAGCTAATCTAGTCTAAATTTGGGACAAAAATAGTAATTCCTTGTACTCTTTGAGGGCCTAAATAAAGGCTTATTATATGAAAACATCTATAAAATTTGGACTGATTGCAGTCCTAATAATCTTAGTAATCATCGTAGTGATAAAAGGGGCGCCAAAAACAAGGGCTATATCTATTGGCGCCGTCATACCTGAAACTGGATTCGGGTCCTATTGGGGAGCGCCTGTCAGAAAGGGAGTCGAAGTTGCAGAAGCCGATCTTCAGAAAAAATATGGAGCAGAAAACGTCCATATTTTTATTGAAGATAGTCAAAGCAGTGTGTCGGTGTCGGCTACGGTGGCCCAAAAGCTTTTGAGTGTCGAAAAAGTAGACGCACTCTATACGGAGTTCTCTGGTATCAGTGCAGCGGTTTCTTCGATTGCACAAAGTGCCCGTAAGGTTTTGGTATACAGTACCTTCAATCAAAAAATAGTAGAAGACAATCCGATGAGTATCAAAACCTTTGTAAGTTTTGAAGTTGCCTGTGACGCATTTGCACAACGTCTAAATGATTCGTCAAAAAAAGTACTGATTATTAGTGCCATTGGAGATGCTGCACCATATTGCAAAAAAGGATTAGAAAAGACTCTCGCTGATGAAAATATTAAGGTGATAGAGGGATTTGCTGGAACTGATTTTAGAACGGTGCTGTTACAAAACAAAGAGTTCGATCCTGATTACATTATTCCAATCATGTATGAGGATGGGTCATATGCACTTTTGAAACAAAAGGGCGAGTTGGGAATTCCTGGCGAGCTGTTCTGTTATCGACAGGACTGTGTGACGCAAAAAGTTCTAAAAGAATTACCGCCGGCATATACTGAAGGCACTTTGTTCTTCGAAGTACGAATCGACGAGTTGTTTGCTGCAAAGATGAAAGCAAAGTTTCCTGATATGAGTGACGACGATATTCAGGCTGCGGCAAATGCATATCAGTCAATTATGGTCTTGGGAAACGCCTTGGCACAATGTTCTGGTGCAGAAGCGACATGTGTTACTTCTAAGATAGCGAATCTTGAAGATCTATCCGTTCCTGGATATAAAGACGCTTTCTTCAGGGATAGGGTACTTCGTTCTGACATAGGGATCGGTGAAGTAAAAAATGGTAAAGCGGAACTCAAATAGAAAATAAAAATCTCCGGACGTCCGGAGATTTTTATTTTAGATAATCA
>JAZKAW010000001.1:24824-29790 GCA_040388945.1 Patescibacteria group bacterium | reverse complement strand
GAGTTTCGCGCCGGGGAATAACATGGATGTGGGCATGGGGAACATCTTCGCCTACTACTTTACTCACTATGAGCTCTTCACCGAAAGCTTTTCTCTGCGTCATAGCTATAGTACGCGCCACCTCATAATACTCACCGAGGTTAGGATAATCCCAGACCCAACGGTAATGGGTTTTTGGAATGATAAGGGTGTGACCGGGAGCGTCAGGATTGATACTGAGGAATGCAATAAATTTGTCGTCTTCATAGACGATGTGAGCGGAAAGCTCTTTTGCGGCTATTTTACAGAAAATACAGTCTGGCATGGAGCCATTTTAACACAGATGACTGTAGTGGTAGTTATCCTCACACAAATCCAAATCCCGCAAGGCTAGTCTCCTTCGTACGAGTGATACAATTGCTCCGTGAACTACTCCATCCGACCCCAACTTTCTCCTGCTGAACGCGACCAATACGGTGTCATGCATGACATTGTTGCTCATCTGCTCCATCATCGTGGTATTCGTGATACAGAAAATGCGCAGAAGTTTATTACTCCTGACTACGATCGCGATACTCACGACCCTTTTTTACTGAAAGACGCAGAGAAAGCTGCAGACAGGATTATTTTTGCTATTGAAAACAAAGAAAGAATTGTCATTTATGCTGACTATGATGCGGACGGTATTCCAGGTGCTGCACTTTTCAATGATTTCATGAAACGGATCGGCTACGAGAATTATTCCGTTTACATTCCTCATCGTCACAACGAAGGGTTTGGTCTAAATGTAGACGCCGTAGATCTCTTGGCTGGTGAAGGGGCGGAACTCCTCATTACTCTCGATTGTGGAATTTCTGATGTTGAGGCCGTGGCACGAGCCAATGAGAAGGGTATCGACGTCATTATCACCGACCACCACGAGCCTCCTCCAGAGCTACCTGCAGCTTTTGCTATCATCGACCATAAACAACTTGGTTGCGAATACCCGGACAAAAATCTCTGCGGTTCCGCTGTTGCTTACAAATTTATCCAGGCCATTCTGAAGAAAAACAGACTGGGTCTCAAAGAGGGGCACGAGAAATGGCTTCTGGATCTGGTGGGGATCGCCACGCTTTCCGATATGGTTCCGCTTACAGGAGAGAATCGAGTTTTTGCATCCTATGGCATGCAGGTCCTCCGAAAAAGTCCTCGTAAAGGCTTGGTCAGGTTATTGGCCAAGCTCAAGATCGCACAGGCTCATCTGACCGAAGATGACATTGCTTTCATGGTCACACCACGAATAAATGCTGCATCTCGTATGGGGGTTCCCATGGATGCGTTCAAACTCCTTGCAGCTGACAATGATGTAGACGCTGAATCTGCCGCCACTCATTTGGATGAGATCAATAATGAACGAAAAGGAGTTGTTGCGTCGCTCGTCAAAGAAGTCAAAAAGACTGTACGTGATCGTCATGGTGAATCTGTACCAAGTGTTATCGTCCTTGGCAATCCGGAGTGGCGACCTTCTTTACTTGGTCTTGCAGCAAACTCCTGTGCAGAAGAATTTCGTCGCCCAGTTTTTCTCTGGGGTCGAGATGGTGACAACCTTATCAAAGGTTCGTGCAGATCCGAGGGACAGAGCAATGTCGTAGAGATCATGCGAGCAGTGCCCGTAGGAGTACTTACTCAATTTGGTGGACACAAATATTCTGGAGGCTTTGGTGTAACTAACGAGTCAGTGCATTTTCTGGATCAACGGCTCAATGAGGCGGCACAACAAATTGAAGAAACAAAAAGCAAGAAGCAAAAAGGAAACGGGGAAGTACAAGAAATATTCGATGAGACTGATTACGTAGACATGGTTCTGTCGCTCGATGAAGTTACGTGGACATTGAACAATGAACTTTCGAAATTGGCGCCATTTGGTATAGGCAATGAGAAGCCACTTTTTCTTTTCAAAAATGTTGCTCCGGTTACAGTCAAAAAATTTGGAAAGGGCAGTGAGCATATTGAACTCGGTTTCAAAAAGTCCAACGGTTCGCCATTGCCGGCTATTTCATTTTTTGGTGTGACCAATGAATGGGCAAATACCGTTGAACCCAATAAGCCACTGGATCTGGTGGCTTCGATAGAGAAGTCCATGTTTCGAGGTAGACCTGAGCTTAGGTTACGGGTAGTTGATGTTCTGCTATAATCTCCGTACTTTTATGTCTGATTCAAAAAACTTTGTAATTTTTACGGACGGCGCGTCACGCGGTAATCCTGGTCCTGGTGGTTGGGGGGCAGTAGTGGTTGAAAGCGGAAAGTCGAAAGATGAAAGTCAGCCACGGGTGACTGAGCTCGGTGGCGCAGAAAAGCACACGACAAATAATAAGATGGAACTCAATGCGGCCGTACAAGGCATTTCTCATACTCCACAGAATTCATTTAGTACTCTCTATACTGACTCCTCATATGTCATCAATGGGATTACAAAATGGATTGCTGGTTGGAAACAAAACGGCTGGAAAACCAAAGCCAAGGAGGATGTTTTGAACAAAGTGTTGTGGATGGAACTCGATAGTTGTCTCGAAAACCGCATGGTCAGCTGGAAATATGTGGGCGGTCACGTAGGTATTGCCGGTAATGAGAGGTGCGATGAGATCGCTACGGCTATGGCGGATGAAAAAAAGATCAAACTCTATGACGGCACTCTTTCAGAGTACTCCATCAAGGGCATTCTAAATATTTCGTATGATCCGAGCAAAGCAGCTCAAAAGGAGTCGAGCTCTTCACGGTCTCGAGCAAAAGCATTTTCATATATTAGTGCTGTAGGTGGAAAGGTTGAGATTCATCAGACTTGGGCAGAATGTGAGAAGAGGGTGAAGGGAGTAAGGGGTGCTCGATTTAAGAAAGCGCTAGATAAGGCCGAGGAGCTGGCGATCAGGGCAGACCTTTCGAAGTAAGAATTAACCCTAATTCCAATTCATTACCCCAATTCCTGTGATTTGAACATTCCTTGAACTTTTTTTGAACAATTCTTGAACATTTTTTTATCAAGAATTGAACTCTAATCCGTACAATAGCTCCTATGAAACGAGGAGTTTTTATTTTTTGGAGTATTTTTGTAGCTGCAGCCGTGTTTCGGGTGTGGGGATCTTTTACGATCACCCCTCCAGATATTGGAGGTTGTGTGAAAAAAACCATACAGGGAAGAGGCACTATCGCTGTTGAGCCAGAACGAAAAGAAACTGGTCAGGTATTTATTGTGAAAACAATTTCATTTTCTGCGGACACGGATGGGGGTCATGGTGAGAGTCAGAAAGATGACACACAAAAAGAGTGTGGTTCGGGAACTCTTATTCGAATGAAAACAAAATTATATCCACAATTCGCATTTGGTGACGAAGTCACTTTTGGTGGGAAATTATCCAAACCTTTCAACTTTAGTAGTGATGACGGTCGAGAGTTTAACTACGAAGGTTACCTAGCCAAAAGCGATGTGTTTTATGAGATCAAAAGCGCGACAGTCGAAAAGGTTGGTGAGCAACAAGGGTTTAGTATTGAGGCACTTCTTTACTTACTAAAGCGCGGCTTTGTGGCCAATCTAGAGCGAACACTCGGCGATCCGTATGCGGCATTGGCATCAGGGTTGGTGGTGGGGGAAAAGAGCGCTCTTGGTCCGGATTTATTAAATGATTTTCGTACGGTGGGACTCATTCATATCATTGTTCTATCGGGTTACAACATTACCATTGTTGCTGATGCGTTACGCAAGATGCTCGGATTCCTTCCTCGAGTCTGGGGGATTGTGATCGGTGGGATCGGAATCATCTTGTTCGGTGTTCTGGTTGGTGGGGGAGCGACGGTGGTGCGCTCATGCTTCATGGCAGGAGTAGCACTTACTGGTGAAGTGATCCGTCGCGACTACAGTGTTCTTCGGGCGCTTATTTTCGCGGGTCTTATCATGCTCATTCAAAATCCACTGATTCTTTTATATGATCCATCATTCCAGCTTTCATTTCTCGCCACTCTCGGACTCATCCTCCTTGCCAGTCCCATCGAAAAAAAGATCCAATTTATTCCAGAGAAGTTTGGTATGCGTGGCATCGTTGCATCTACTCTGGCGACTCAAGTTTTTGTCTCGCCGTTTATTCTATATATGATGGGTAATCTCTCTATTATTGGAATGGTGGTCAATATCCTCGTCCTGCCTTTTATTCCGATCACTATGCTCGCCGTTTTCCTAACGGGGGCTCTAGGATTCATTATTCCGGCTCTTTCGACTGTGACCGGGTGGGCAACACACCTCTTGCTAGCCTATGAACTCTTTATGGTGGAGCACTTTGCGAGGTTCCCATTTGCATCTATCCAAGTTCCTGCATTTTCGGGGTGGATTGTCACCAGTTTTTATGGAGTGCTGGTTATTGTGTATGGTATATTTGTAGCGAAACGCAACCGCTCTTCCCACAACATATACTGAGTATGCAAAATCCATTTGTCGCAGTCGCCACCGATGAGGTGCCCAGTCTTCATCTCCTTTGTCATGAGTCGGCCCGGAGTACCCCTCTTCCGCCACCTCAACTCTCTCCATTTACTCCCAACTTCAAGTATAAGCCGTCGTTGGACCCGGTATGGATGCAGCTGGCTGACGCACAAGCTCTTCGAGAATTTTGTGCAAATCACGTCCGCTTTGATATCGACTGGACGCAGTTTGGATCAGGGATAAAGGACATCTTCGGGGCAAGTGCTAACGTTGAGATGTGGCCCATCGTTGTGCACGTTGACCCCAAGAAGGAGACCCTAACTTACTTGGGCTTTGCAACAGAAGCAATCGGAGGCAAATATTTTCCTCTCTCTGCACAGCTTATGCCACCTTCTCCAACACCTCCACCTTCGCGCCGAGGTTCAGTCCGATCCTCCTCTGGAGTTGGCTGATGGTCCTGTGAATCTTCGAAAACGCTCGGCAGTCCGGGCGCTTTTTTATATACTCAACCTCACTTTATTTTATGGCACTTTCAAAATTCTC
>JAZKAW010000001.1:20708-24814 GCA_040388945.1 Patescibacteria group bacterium | reverse complement strand
GTTGAGATTTACAAAAAAGTCCTCAACGTAAGTTTTCTTACCAGATGGCTGATAGTCAGCTACAAATGAGTGTTCCCACATATCGAGTCCGAGGATGAGCGCACAATCCTGGAGTTGGCCGAGATGCTGTTCATCTATCCACGCATTCAAAAGTCTGCCGTCTTTGCGATCGTAGTAGAGCATGGCCCAACCGATACCGCGAGTGAGGGCAATCGCTTTGAATTCTGCGAGCCAGGCATCGAATGATCCCCAGGTCTGGGTAATCATTTTCTTGAGACTTGATGAATCAGAGGGCGCTGTGGCACCACCGGAAAGGGAAGCGAAATATACTTCATGATTGCGCATACCGTTGTATTCAAAACCGAAACGACGATTTACTTCACCGAGTGCATAGGTGTTCTTTTCGGCATCTTGCTTTAGTTCGACGATTTTCTCCTGGATGAGGTTGGCATGCTTTACGTAGCCTGCATAGAGCTTGAGATGCTCTTCGATATTTTTTGCTGAGATTCCTTTGAGAGACGGGATAGTGAATGTAAGAGCTGTAAATTGTTTCATGGTAGCTTGGTTATGTGAGTAAGGAATTTCTATTATACCTAGAGAAGACGTTTGGAGATAGGGAAGGTTACAAATGTAAGGAACTAGGCAACTAAGGAACTAAGGGTGGGGGCTATTTACACGCCTTTCCCCTAATTTCTCAGTTGCATAATTCCCTAATTCCGTTTTTTAACATTCCTTGAACCTTTTTTGAACAATTTTTGAACATTTTTTTATCAGGATTTGAACCCATCTCCTTTACACTTCCTGCATGAATATCAAATCCATGGCAAAACCATTGATTGTTGGGGCTACTGCTGCGACAGTTGCTGCGGGGTTGGGGACATATGTGTGGCAACAAGAACACCGATCGCCTCTTTTGGAAATATATATTATTGCTCTCAAGAATGGCCAGGCGACATTTATCCGTACACCTGAGGATAAACGAATACTGATAAATGGTGGCAGCAATTCAGAGATCATTCGCCATATCTCGGCCATTCTGCCATTTTATTCCCGGCGGATCGATACTCTTATAGCCACAGATACAGCTGGGAAAAATGTCAGTGGTCTCATCGACGTTCTCCGTAGATACACTGTTGATCGAGTGCTAATTCCGGGTGTGACAGTGGAGTCTCTTGGTCTCGCTAGTTCGACTGATCCGATTTTCAAAACATTTCTCGCGGAGGCAAAGAAGCTCAACATCTCTCTGGATATGCTGAATGCAGGTGCAGATATCAATCTCGACAAAAAAGTCACAGCACACACCCTTTTTCCTGTTACTGGTGATCAGTTTAATTATTCCAAAGCGAGTGCGCCGGAAGTGATACTGCAAGTTGAGTATGGTGCCACCTCTGCGGTATTCCTCGGAACTGCTTCTAAGAAGATTCAAACATTCATTACTCCGCAGGTTACGGGTGCGCAGGTGCTTGTTGTTGCCCAAAGTGGGGCAGGGGACAATCTTTCATCGGAATTATTCGACGCTCTCTTGCCCGAGTATTTCATTTATTCAAAAGCAGTTTCATATGCCGTTCCAAAAAGTACAAAAGATTCAAAGAAGAAAATAAACCCGGCAGAGGGCCTAGCCGAAAATAAACGAATAAATCTCCGGGAGGCGGAGATTGTAAAGATCGTTTCTGATGGGCGAACTGTGGAGGTTAGATAAGGCCAGCTTTCTTGAGAGTCTGGTAAGCGCCGTTCTTCTGGATGGTGCGGAGGCCACGTGCAGAGACGTTGATGACTATGGATTTCTTGAGTTCAGGAACATAAATGCGCTTTTTCTGGAGATTTGGATAGCGACGAACAGCTGGAGAAGGGTTGAACTGGGTAGCACGAGTACGGTTGGAGTATCTTCCTCCAACCACTGAGCCTCTCTTTGTTATATCGCAGACTTTTGCCATGAAAGTAATGTGGAACGTATGCTAACATGAAGAAGTCTGTAAAGTCAAAAGCAACCCAGCCTATATACCCATGTTTACTATTATTTCTATCATCATCCTCATTCTTTCTGTAGTGGTACATGAAGTGTCACACGGCTATGCTGCTGACTGGCTGGGCGATCCAACCCCGCGCCTACAAGGGAGGCTGACTCTCAATCCGCTCAAACATCTTGATCCCGTGGGTTCATTTATTGTACCACTTATAACCTCGTTGGCCGGATTTACTTTCGGATGGGCCAAACCAGTTGAATATAATCCATACAATATAAAGAATAAGCGCCAAGGAGAGTTGCTCATTGCTCTGGCCGGACCTCTCTCTAATATTCTCATTGCAGCCATATTTAGCCTTATTATCCGTGGAGTTGTTGGCTCCGCGGGTGTTGTTGGGTCATTTATTGAGATCTCTGCATACGTCGTACTTATCAACCTAGTACTCGCCATTTTCAACCTCATACCTTTGCCACCTCTGGACGGTTCCAAGATCTTATTTTCGATTCTGCCAAACCAGTACGGACAGACGCGGATGTTCCTTGAGCGCTATTCATCTATTTTCATTCTTGTAGTTGTATTTTTCCTCTGGAAGATCATTTCACCCGTAGTGCCCATTGTTTTCAAGGTATTTACAGGAATAGCGCTGTAGTCAGATATACTTGACGGATATAGAAAAGTAGGCTATTCTACTTGAGCTGGGCCATGAGGTGGTGGGAGAGGGGATCGCTTCGGATGTCGCGGCCCTTTCCCACCATCAAGGTGGACATTAGTTCTTTCAATTTTGATTTCGGACACGTGCGCTGAGGTGCAGTTCGAGCGTTTATCTCTCCGCGTGATCCGTTTAGGAAGAGTTGGTCGATTGTGCGTTATCGCCGCTCGGCGCCGTTGGTTTACCAGCGGCGCTTCCTTGTTTATATTTGAGAAATTTTTCTGTATTGCCCCTATTCTTTTCATATGGTAAGGTAGCTCCACTGTCTCGGGGAAGTCGAAATCCTCAAGATCAGGTTCATTTATTAAGGCAAGAATGAGTAATCAGCCGGGACACATCTCAAGTCTCGTCTGGTGAAGAATTCATATTTGCCACACAAGCAAGGGTTGAAAGGGTGAAGGGTTGAAGGGGCAGAGCCTCTTCTCATCCTCCATTCTTTCAACCCTCCAACCCTTATCCATGCCCACAATTAATCAGCTCACAAAGACTCATAGAAAGCGTTTCAAGAGGAAGTCAAAGTCTATTGCTTTGACTCGTACCTTCAATACCATCAAGAACCGTCCGGTATTTTTCCCGGCTCCGTTCAAGCGAGGTGTATGCGTGAAGGTTACTACCAAGACCCCAAAGAAACCAAACTCAGCTATCCGCAAGATTGCCCGCGTTCGTCTGACTAACGGTGTCGAAGTTACCGCATATGTTCCAGGAATGGGTCACAATCTCCAGGAACACTCAGTAGTTCTCCTCCGAGGTGGTCGCGTCAAAGACGTTGGTCTCCGCTATTCAGTAGTCCGCGGCGTGCTCGATGCTGCAGGAGTAGATAGTCGTCGCAAAGGTCGCAGTCAATACGGCAACAAGAGGCCGAAGGCAGCAAAATAATTTCTAAACTATCATGCGAAGAAAACTCAACATAAAAAGAGACCTCCGACCGGACTCTACATACGACTCACTAAAGCTTGGTAAATTTACCAACTACATTATGGACTCAGGCAAGAAAAACGTTGCTCGCCAGATCGTGGCCGATTGTATGGCTGCAATCAAAGACAAGGCAAAGGTAGAAAATCCTTTGGAACTCTTTGAGACTGCACTCAAGAACACAGCACCAGCCATGGAAGTTCGCTCACGCCGTGTTGGTGGTGCCAACTACCAGGTTCCTCGTGAGGTTCGCCCAGAACGAAAGCAGGCTCTCTCTATGAAATGGATCATCGAGGCCGCACGTTCCAAGAAGGGAGCTCCTATTCACTTGAAACTCGCTGACGAAATCATCGCCGCTTCAAAGAATGAGGGTGAAGCAGTGAAGAAACGTGAAAACGTTCACAAGATGGCAGAAGCCAACAAGGCATTTGCCCACTTTGCTTGGTAAAACTCCACTAGGTGAGTTTTATTTCGAGAGAAAAGCGGTCTATCACGGCCGCTTTTCTCATTCCTATTCGTCC
>JAZKAW010000001.1:0-20698 GCA_040388945.1 Patescibacteria group bacterium | reverse complement strand
TCGCGGCCCGCGCCGGTGATCGAGATGGTGAAGCCCGCCACCACGTCGACGACGTCTTCCTTGGAAAAGGTGTCTTTTACGTTGTCGCGAACGTCAGCTGCCCAGCCTTTTATTTTGGCACGCTTTTGCGCGCCTTTTTGTGTGCCGTAGAGGAAATAGGTAACACCAGCAGCTGCAAGTGCAGAGATGATGCCGGTGGCTATGGCCTTACCTGTTCCGGTGGAGCGTGGTTTGAACATGTCGTGTAAATAGTCAATCATATATATTTACGGATTATTCTTTTAATAAACCAGATGAGTGAAAATATGTTGAAGGTACGGCTTCTCATGCGTTCACTCAATTCGTGTAACTCGGTAAAGAAGAAATCTCCTTCTTTTTGGGCTCGGTCGCTCATACTACGCACTCTGTCGGTAATGTGGCGGAGGTTCGCCAATACTTTTATCAAGTAGAAGAGAGCGATCACAAGAAGTACTCCAAGGACTACAAAGCCAATAGTGCTTACAAAGAAGAATGTATCTGCATGTTGAATAGTTTCCATGGATACAAAGTATGACGGGGAATAGTGAAAGGTCTTACAGAATAATGTGTGCACTGCTTATTTGATTATTTAAACTATTTACTGTATTCTACGCTTTATCAAAAGCATGTCCTGCTTTTTTATTTACCCTTATTTATAAACGTATCTATCATATTTATGAACCGCGACTACCCACTTGAGAGAATGCGAAACTTCGGTATCATTGCTCACATCGATGCTGGCAAAACTACCACTTCAGAACGCATCCTCTACTATACTGGTCAGACTCACAAGATTGGTGAAGTTCATGACGGTAACACCACCACCGACTGGATGGAACAGGAACGCGAGCGCGGCATCACCATCACAGCTGCTGCCATCACTTGTTTCTGGAATCCGACCTATATGCCAGCTACGGATGTCTCGAAGAAAGTTCGCTTCAACATCATCGACACTCCAGGACACATCGACTTTACTGTAGAAGTAAAGCGTTCTCTCCGCGTACTCGACGGTGCAGTAGTGGTCTTCGACGGTGTGGCTGGTGTGGAACCTCAGTCAGAAACCAACTGGCGCTATGCCGATGAGAGCAAGGTGCCTCGTCTCTGCTTTATCAATAAGATGGACCGCATGGGTGCGTCTTTCGAGAGATCATACAAGTCCATCCTTGAACGTCTCAATAAGAATGCCGTTCGTTTCCAACTTCCTGTTGGTCTCGAAGGCGACCACAATGGAGTTGTTGACCTCATGAAAATGAAGGCCTACTTCTTCGAAGGGGAGATGGGTAACAAGATCGTAGAAAAGGAGATTCCTGCAGACCTCGTAGATGATGCCAAGAAATACCGCGCAGAAATGGTAGAAAAGATCGTTGAGACCGACGATGCCGCTATGAGCAAGTTCCTCGAGGGAAGTGAGTTTACTATAGATGAGCTCAAGGACCTCACTCGCAAGGCTGTTATTGCTAACAAGATTTTCCCAGTTTTCACTGGTTCAGCTCTCAAGAACATCGGTGTACAGCTCGTACTCGATGCTGTCGTTGATTATCTTCCTTCACCTCTCGACATTCCTCCAGTCAAAGGTATCGATCCAAACACTGGTGCCGAGGTTTTCCGTGGTCCATCAGACAGCGAACCTTTTGCAGCGCTCGCCTTCAAACTCCAGAACGATCCATTCGTCGGACAGCTCACCTTCTTCCGTGTGTATTCCGGAACCATCGAAGCTGGTACTTATATCTACAACTCAACAACGGGCAAGAAAGAGCGCCTTGGTCGTATCGTTCGTCTCCAGGCCGACAAGCGTGAAGAAGTAAAGAAAGTTTTTGCCGGAGAGATCGCCGCAGCTGTAGGTCTCAAAGACGCACTTACTTCACATACTTTCTCTGATGAAACCAATCCTATCGTTCTCGAAGTTATCAAGTTCATGGAACCAGTGGTTTCTCTCCGTATCGAACCAAAGACCAAGAATGACCAGGAGAAAATGGGTATGGCACTCAAGAAGCTCGGTAACGAAGATCCAACATTCCGCATCTCATCCAATCAGGAAACGGGGGAGACTATCATTTCAGGTATGGGAGAACTTCACCTCGAAATCATGGTTGACCGCATGAAGCGCGAGTTCGGTGTCGAAGCCAACGTTGGTGAACCTCAGGTGGCATATCGTGAAACCATCATAGGTGAAGCCGATGCCGAAGAAAAATACATCAAACAAACCGGAGGTAAGGGTCAGTACGGTCACGTCCGCCTCACTGTTCGTCCTATGAAGCCTGTTGTTGAAGGTGAGAAAATTTCAAAAAATACAAAGCGTTACGATGACTTTGAATTTACCAACTCCATCAAGGGAGGTCTTATTCCTCAGGAATTCATCCCTGCAGTTGAAAAGGGTGTTCGTGAAGCTATGGATCGCGGTATTGTGGCCGGATTCAAACTAGTGAATATTTCGTGTGAACTGACTTTCGGTTCGTATCACGATGTGGACTCATCAGAAATCGCCTACAAGATCGCAGCTTCTATGGCCTTCCAGGCCGCCGCAAAGCGCGCAAAGCCTGTTATTCTCGAACCTATCATGAAGCTCGAAGTAGTCGCACCAGAAAAGTACATGGGTGACGTCAATGGTTCTATTGCCTCAAAGCGTGGTCAGGTAGAAGGCTCAGAACCTCGTGGTCAGGCCATTGCTATCCATGCCAAGGTTCCTCTCTCAGAGATGTTCGGTTACACCACAGAACTTCGCTCTATGACCTCAGGTCAGGGAAGTGCCATGATGGAGTTCGATCACTATGAAGTTGTACCAGGTAACGTCGAGAAGGAGATTGTTGAGAAGCGTAAATAAGCATACGAAAAAAAACTGAAAGTTGCCTCGGGAATCGGATTAGTTTGGATCCTGCACACCTTGTAAACGGTGGGAGTTCTGTAATCCTCATCCCTCTACAACTTTCAGTCTTTTTTCGTATGTGGATAACTAACGCTGTTCAACAGGCTCTACTGCGCTATAATTAGCCCACTACCCGAGAGACATACGGACAACCGTATGTCTCTCATTCTTTATCAATTTACTAGCATCATAAAAACATCCATCAGTATGGCCAGCAAAACAAAACTTCACGCTTCAGATTACTTCAAATACCTCGTTATTATGGGTCTCTTGGCCATACTGACCTATACGTTACCTTCAGTGCAGGCAGCGATGTTTGGTAATTAAGCAGTTAATCATTAATTTCAATTAACACAATGAAGAAATCTATATCAGCTATTGCCACCATGCTCTTGAGCATGGTTCTTGTGGCTGTCTCGGCGGTACCGACAGGAGTTCAGGCTCAGACCGGTACTTCCGCAGCAACCTCAGATAGTTGTTTTACATTTACTCGCAATCTCGGTATTGGTCTACCTTCCAACGACAGGGAAGAAGTCGCTCTCAATACTGTACTCAATAATTCCGGTATAAGTGGTGATTCATTCTCGTCGTATGATGAAGATGTTGCTGCACGAGTGGTTCAGCTCCAACAAAAATATGGCATTCGTGCTACGGGATACTTTGGTCCCATCACTCGCGCCAAGATCAACTCACTTTTTGGTTGCAACGCAGGGACTTCCGGTAACGATTGTCCGGTATTTTCTGGAAACCTCAATATCGGTTCTAGTGGTTCTGAGGTTGAAAGACTCCAGACCTGGCTCATAGCCAACGGATATGATATCCCTGCTATTACCGAAGACCATGCTCCAAAAGGGTACTTTGGCCCTTCGACTGCCAAAGCTTTCAAGAAGTATCAGAATTCATCCTTTGCTGAACGCTGTGGCTACAAAAATGACAAAAAGAATGATAATGATAATGATCACAACGACAACGACAAAACTTCTTCTGCTGCAGTTTCCGCATATGTTGCAGATGCTAATACCGACAAAGTTGGCAGTGGCTTTGGTCAGAGTGTTGGCATAGGGAACAATAATCCTGCTGATTGGCACTTCCGTGCGTCTATCAAATCCGAAAAGCGTCGCAGTATCAAGGAAATCTATATCAAGACCAGTGGTGGTGAAGGGTGGTCAACAACCAACAACTCCAGCATCCTTGGTACCGGACCATATCCTATCCAGGTTTATTACAAAGATAGTGCACTCAACAACGCCTATGACCAAGTCATTTCGGTGGATGTAAATGGCACCCTTAACCTCGATCTCTATGCTCAACCAGAAAGTGTGCCATTCCGTGGAGGTGACATCGTCGTAACTTTCACTGATGGAACAGTTGTTCGTGGTTCAGTTCCAAGTTCATCCATCGTCCCTTCACAGATCGCCTGTGCAACATCTGATTCTCGCTGCAGTACAAATCCGGTCATCAATTCCGTCGTTACATCGGTCTCATCATATTTGGCTGATGCATCATCTGACAGGATTGGCAGTGGCTTTGGTCAGAGTGTAGGTATAAGCAACCGCAACCCTGCAGATTGGCATTTCGTTACAACCGTCACTACGGATAAGGCACGCACCATCCGTGAGATTTACATCAAGTCCAATCGGTATGGTGAAGCATGGTCAACAACCAACAATTCCTCACTTATAGGAACCGGCCCGTATCCACTCCTTGTCTCAGAAAAAGCATACGAAAACACGGCATTCGATCAGACTATTCCATTGTACGATGCGTTAGTTGCTAGATTAGACCTCTACGCACAACCAGAGTCAACACCGTTTGCCGGAGGAAGCATCGTAGTCAACTTCACCGATGGAACATCGGTTCAGTCTAGTATCCCAGCTTCTTCCATCATGCAGTCCTCAGGTGTTGTGTGTTCGACCAATGATTCACGATGTTCAAATGTGCCTAAGCCAGTATCTCTCGTCAGCTGTTCCCTCGCTTCAAACAAGAGTTCATACAAGCTTGGCGAAACCATTACTTATTCATGGAGTAGTCAAAATGCTACTTATGCAGGGTGGCAGCAAGATACTTCCGACAGAGACCACCTCTCTCTTCCAGGTGACAAGCTCCCAGCAGTTGGCACACAGAATGTAACGGCAAGTGTCGTAGGTAACCCTTCGGTCACTCTCCAGGTTGCAGGGTATGGTGGTAGTAGTACTTGTAGTACGTCAGTGCTCATTCTCCCTTCGGCGCCCCTTGGTACAGTCTCGGCATCTCTCGTAGATGCATCGTCTGACAAGGTGGGAAGTAGCTTTGGTGCCGGAGCTGGTATGAGAAATACCAACCCAAATGATTGGCACTGGATAGCAACTATCAATAACCCAGGCGGCCAAGTGTCCATCCAGTCTATCTCTATCGTATCCAATAGCTACGGTGAAGGCTGGTCAACTAGTGATGACACCAGTCTCCTCGGCAAGGGTCCATATCCTTTGGCTATGTACTTGAATGGTCAGTCAATAAACTCACATTACAATATGTTCTTGGCTTCGGGTGGAGAGAGTCAGACTCTGGATCTCTATGGTCAACCAGAGACGGTGCCATTCAATGGAGGAACTATTATTGTGAAGCTTAGTGATGGCACAAAGATCCAGTCCCAGATTGCGGCCTCATCTATTGTCCAAACAGCTCCAGCTGCGAATACTTTCACTGCTACTGATGCAAATAGTGATCGTACATATTCGGCTCCTTAGTAACTAGCAACTCTAGGGGTTTATAGAAGTGAAACCGCAAAATCAGCCCATCTTGGGCTGCACAAAAACACAGTTCCTCGCGGACTGTGTTTTTGTAATGGGAAAGATGTACAATACGTCTATATCTATAGTGTAGAGTTATTATCACCTTTAAACCCTTATTTTATGAAGAAATACCTCATTATTGGCGCTAGTTTACTCATATTGGGAGCTGCTTCTGTTGCTGGAGCACAAGGACTTTCATTTTCTCATGACCTCACAGTAGGCTCTTCGGGCTCCGAAGTGTCAGCTTTGCAGTCTTATCTCATGTCGCAGGGTTTTGATATCCCAGCCATCAGATCTGGCGTTACTCCTCCGGGGTATTTTGGGATGCAGACAGTAGGTGCAGTGCAGAGATATCAGGCCGCCAACGGTGTTCCTGCAACCGGCTATGTGGGTCCACTTACGCGAGCGCGACTAAATGGTGGCGATACTAGGGGCGCGTCTCTTCGAGTCACTTCACCAAATGGGGGAGAGGTTTTGTCTAAGGGAAGTAATTATCAGATTGCGTGGACAGGTGCGCCAGGGATTCTCAACAATCAAACTGGTTCTATCTGGCTTCAATCCTACATCCCTCCGTGTGCAGAAGCCACAAATACTATTCGCTGTATGATCGCAGTTCCTGAACCACGACTCGTTGCTCCGGGTATACAATTAAGTTCGGGCAGTTTTTCATGGATCGTTGGGGAAGTTGCGAACTCTGCATGTCCGGGACAGGCTAGAGATTACAAGACATACAATGGAGTTTCTTATTGTGTAGGAACTGTGCCCGATGGCCAATACAAAATCCGTATTTGTCCGACCAATACCAACGCCTGCGACACCAGTGATGCATATTTCCAGGTTAACTCTGGTGTAGTCAGTACAGGAGCTCCTGTCATAAATGGCATCGATGCACCTACAACTCTAACTGTCGGACAAACCGGCACGTGGACGGTGCGTGCTAGTGATCCGCAGCAGGGAACGCTAAGCTACTCTGTAAGTTGGGGTGATGAGGTGGGGTATGGATCAAGTGGAGTAGTCTCGATGCCTACGGCGCCGATCTTTACACAGACCTCAACATTTACCCATTCTTATTCTCGTCCAGGAACCTACACGGTTAATTTTTCTGTTAGAAATAATCTAAACCTTGCCGCACAGACGAGTGCGACGGTAAATGTAACAGGAAATACAACTACAGGATATTTCAAAGTCATCAGTCCTAACGGCGGAGAAGTCTGGGATGCCAATTCAAACAAAACAATTTCCTGGTCGTCTTCTGCCTATAATGATTTTGGCACTGCTGGTAAGGTAGACATCGATCTGGGTCACATGATCTACCCTCCATGTGTCGCACCTATAGATAGTCGCCCCTCTAGCTGCGGACCTCTCTTTCAGAAGCTCTACACACTAGATAAAAATATTAACGCGAATACTCCTTACTACTGGATAGTGGCTACAGATATATCTAACAATGCAATTCCGGCAGGGGACTATGCCATAAGAATTTGCGCAGCCGGGACAGAAACAAATTGCGATGTGAGCGACGCACCATTTACTATTCGTTCATCATCGACAGCTGGCCCACTCAGAGTCACTTCACCAAATGGTGGAGAAGTGTGGCAACAGGGAACCACAAGAACAATTACTTGGACTTCACCAAGTTATTTCCGGGCGACATATGCGGATATTAAAATTTCGAGAATTCCGGATGCATGTATAAATCGCGTGCCATGTCCGTATATGGCTCTTGCTCCGTTTACTATCGTAAGCAACATACCAATCAATCAGAATTCTTATAACTGGACCGTCGGGTCGATCGTTGCAGAGTGTCCTGCAGGATACTCGTGTTTGCCGGTCCCGTTGTCTGAGGGTCAATATACTATACAGATCTGTGAGACTGGTACAGACAACTGTGACTCGAGTGATTCATCCTTTGGTATTACATCCACTTACACCCAGCCTCGTATTGAATTGAGTCAGCCCGATGGTGGGGAAGTCTGGAATAGTCTCTCAACCCAAATAATCCGTTGGAACATTGTCGGCAGTTCAGATCCAAATGTAAAAGTAGACCTTAATCTCACCCGGTATGTAACGTGTCTTCCGGGGACAACTTGTCTGCCTAGTCCTTATGTTCTTGATAGAAATATTTCGGGAAATCAAAACTACTATTGGATAGTGGCCACAGATATAAATAATAATAGGATTCCACCCGGTCAGTTCAAGGTCACTGCTTGTCTCGCTGGGACAAATACATGCAGTAGTAGTGATAATTGGTTTACGATACAGTAAAAGAAAATTAATAGTGTTGACAGGAGGAAACAGAAGAGTAAAATCTGAGATACAAATTGCTTCGGCGAGACTCTGCTTAAAAAGAGGATAAAAAAAGAAAAGTTCAGGGTAAAATTGCCCTGAACTTTTCTTTTAGGAGTTCAAATTCATCGATTGCAATAAACCCTATCTTTTTTACCAGTCGACGCGTATCTATGAGACGTACCTGCGAAAGAATTGCCGTACTGGAACCCTCAGCAGCAAATTTAAATTCAAAATAGTAAGGTAAATTCTTTTTCTTGCTTGTAAGAGGAAGTACCCAGCATATGTGTGCATTGAAGCTCCGTAAAATGATAACGGGTCGGATAAAACCATCATTTACGCCATTTTCTTCGTCGCCTATATTCTTGCCGAGATAACAATACCAAATGTCACGAACATGAAAATCTGGACGGACCGGTATGCCATCAATAGATCTTTTCAACTGGTGCCATTCATTGAATTTATCATCCATACAATGAACTATACGGGCACGAGATAAAATCCCAATAAAGAAATGTTCAAGAATTGTTCAAAAAAGGTTCAAATATTCTTAAATAAGGGAAAAAGTTGCGGGTTTTAATAGCTCGTGTTAGGATGGTCCTTACGCGTGTTAGGCCTTTGTGGCCCGACTAGCCCTGTGTTTCATTATAAAAGTGTGAGTAACTATTAATAATTTATCTTTGGGTCTCGTCATTTGGCTGGTTCACGTCCAAATGTTAGGACCTAAAGCACTAAATCAATAACTATATGGCAGCAGCAGATTTCAATCGTACAAAGCCGCACGTAAACGTTGGTACCATCGGACACGTTGACCACGGAAAGACGACCCTTACAGCCTCTATTCTCGCGGTTCAGTCAAAGAAAGGTCTTGCAAAGGACAAGTCATACACAGATATCGCAAAGGGCGGTACTGTTCGTGATGCCTCAAAGATCGTTACTATCTCTCTTGCTCACGTTGAGTACGAGTCAGACAAGCGTCACTATGCCCACATCGATGCTCCTGGCCACGCTGACTACATCAAGAACATGATCACTGGTGCCGCCCAGATGGACGGTGCTATCCTCGTAGTTTCAGCTCTCGACGGTGTTATGCCACAGACTCGCGAACATATCCTCCTTGCAAAGCAGGTTGGTGTTCCTCGTGTTCTCGTGTTCCTCAACAAGTGTGACGCGGTTCCAGAAGCAGATCTTATCGATCTCGTTGAGGAAGAAGTTCGTGAACTCCTCACCAAGAACGGTTTTGATGGCAAGGAAGCTCCAGTTATCCGTGGTTCAGCTCTCAAGGCTCTCGAAGGAGATCCTACTTGGTCAGCAAAGATCGGTGAGCTCATGGATGCTCTCGACAGTTACATTCCTCAGCCAGTTCGTGAAATCGACAAGCCATTCCTCATGCCTATCGAAGACATCTTCTCTATTGAAGGTCGCGGTACAGTAGTTACTGGCCGTATCGAACGTGGTCAGGTCAAGGTTGGTGAGGAACTCGAGATCATCGGTTTCCGTGACACCACAAAGACAACTGTCACTGGTATCGAAATGTTCAACAAGTCACTCAAAGAGGGTATTGCTGGAGACAACGCCGGACTCCTCCTCCGTGGTACAGCCAAGGATGACGTTTCTCGCGGTCAGGTCCTTGCAAAGCCAGGTACATCAAAGCCTCATACAGAGTTCGAAGCTGAGATCTACGTTTTGAAGAAGGAAGAAGGTGGTCGCCACACTCCATTCTTTACTGGATACAAGCCCCAGTTCTATATCCGCACAACAGACGTTACTGGTGAAGTAACCCTTCCTGAAAAGGTTGAAATGGTTATGCCAGGTGACACCGTTACCTTCAAGGTAAAGCTCGTTGCCCCAGTTGCTCTCGATGACAAGCAGCGCTTCGCTGTTCGTGAAGGAGGCAAGACAGTAGGTGCAGGAGTTGTAACAAAGATTGTCGCTTAGTCCTTATCAATTCAAAACATCTCTATGGCAACCAAAGACACAGTCAAAAAGGAAACGACAGCCAAAGCTCCTCGCGTGGCTCGTGCCAAAAAAGTTAAGGCTGCCGGAGATGCCCCTCACCTTCGTATCCGTGTACGCGCCTACGAACACAAGATTCTTGATGCCTCTTTGAAGCAGATCATGGATACTGCCGCTCGTTACGATGCAGAGGTGCACGGTCCAGTTCCGCTCCCTACAGAGATCAAGAAATACACAGTTAACCGCTCGTCATTCATCGACAAGAACTCACGTGAGCAGTTCGAGATGAGAGTTCACAAGCGTCTGATCGATATTATCAACCCGAACCCCAAGGTCATTGAGGCCTTAACAAACCTCAGCTTGCCATCGGGAGTGAATATTGATGTCAAAATGATGTAACTTGAAAAGAGAAGAGGGAAGTGAGAAGGAACAAAACGCCTTCTACTTCTTTTTTCTCCCTTCTCTAACTACTACCATGAAATTTATCCTCGGAAGAAAATTAAATATGACTCAGATCTTCGATGCCGAAGGTCGCGCATTGCCTGTAACAGCGGTTTCAGTACGTCCTAACGTTATTACTCAGGTTCGCACAGTCGAGAATGATGGCTACGAAGCTCTCCAGGTAGGTGAGGGTACACGCAGTGCCAAAAACATTGCCAAGCCTCAGAAAGGTCACTTCAAGGATCTGGGCAATTTCGCCGCCGTCCGCGAATTCCGTTCCCACACCAACCCTTCAACTCTCCAGCCTATGAAGGTTGGTGACAAGATAGAGCTCTCACAGTTCGTAGCAGGGGACATGGTTACAATCAGTGGTATTTCCAAGGGTAAAGGTTTCCAAGGTGTGGTCAAGCGTCACGGTTTCGGCGGCGGACCTCGCTCTCACGGTCAAAAGCACTCAGAGCGTGAGCCAGGTTCTATCGGCGGCGGTCTTCGTACTCGTGTGCCAGTGGGTATGCGCATGGCCGGACGTATGGGATCAGATCGCATCACAGTCAAGAATCTCAAGGTGGTTCATGTTGACCAGGAAGACAGTATCCTGTATGTTTCTGGGGCTGTCCCAGGTCGCAGAGGTACGCTCGTAGAGATAACCGCACAGTAATTTTCATCACAATGGAAGCCGCAATATACAATCAGCAGGGTAAATCAGCAGGGAAGATCTCACTTCCAGAGAGCGTATTCGGAGTTCCTTGGAATGCCGACCTCGTTCACGAAGTTATTCGTTTGATGAATTCCAATTCTCGCAGTCCTATCGCCAATACAAAAACTCGTGGAGAAGTTTCTGGTACAGGTAAGAAGCCATGGAAGCAAAAGGGTACTGGTCGCGCTCGTCACGGTTCACGCCGCTCACCTATCTGGGTTGGTGGAGGTATTGCTCATGGTCCCCGCAAAGAAAAGAATTTTGAACGCAAGATCAACAAGAAAGCCAAGGCCAAGGCGCTTTACACCATCCTTTCTCGCAAGTTCCGCGATGGCGAGATCCTCTTCCTTGATTCAGTCAACATTGCTGCTCCAAAGGCAGCAGAGGCAAAGATTGTCTTGTCAGCCCTTTCAAAGATCAAGGGATATGAGAGACTCGCTACCAAGCCAAAGAATGCAGCTATGATCGCTTTTGATAAAAAGACTGTTGCACTCACAAAGAGTTTCCGCAACTTTGGCAATGTTTCAGTCGAAGAATTCCGCAACATCAACCCAGTCTCGATCATGAACCACACCTATCTCATCGTTACCAACCCCGCAGAGTCCTTGAAGATGTTTGCAAAGTCAGAGGTTGCTGCTGAAAAGGTTGAAAAAGCACCAGCAAAGAAAGCAAAAGCACCAGCAAAGGCTGCTACAAAAACTGTTAAGGCCGCAAAGAAATAATATTTACTACCATGGCATTATTCGGACTCAAAAAAGATACAGAAAAGAAGGAGGCATCAAAGAGTGTTGCTGTTAAGGCAAAGAGAGCTCCTGCAAAGAAAAAGGAGGCAGCAAAACCTGCCGTAGTTAAGACCTTTGTTTCAAACTCCAGCTCTACTGTGGGCAATGACGTTATTCTTCGCCCACGCATCACCGAAAAATCTGGAGTCCTCTCACAGATCGGTGTGTACACTTTCGAAGTCACCAAGAGTGCAAACAAGAGTATGATTTCTCGTGCTGTTGCCAGTCTCTACAAGGTTACTCCGATCAAGATTGCCATCGTCAATCTTCCTGCAAAGAATGTTTTGGTTCGTGGTCGCCGTGGAGTGGTGGCAGGAACCCGCAAGGCTTTGGTCACTCTCAAGAAGGGAGATAAAATTGACTTCGTGTAAGCCGCACTACGAATGACGCCATCCGAATAAAATCACATTTATGAAATCATACCGCCCAACATCAAAATCACGCCGACACATGACAACACTGCCGTTCAAGCAGTACATCACTACGGATGAACCGTACAAGCCTCTTACTGTCGGTTTCAAGCGCGACATGGGCCGTAACGCCTTTGGTCGCATCACCGTTCGTCACAAGGGTGGAGGACACAAGAAGCTCTACCGCATTATCGACTTCATGTATGACAAGCACGACATCAACGCTACAGTGAAGACTGTCGAGTACGATCCTTTCCGCACAGGTTACATCGGTCTTGTTTCTTACAAGGACGGTGAAAAGCGCTACATCCTTCTCCCAAAAACCATGAAGGTGGGCAATTCATTTATCGTCTCAGAAAATGCTCCTATCCTTACGGGTAACCGTCTTCCACTCAAGAATATTCCAGTAGGTACCTTTATTTACAATATCGAGATCAAGCCGGGCTCCGGAGCAAAGCTTGTTCGCTCGGCCGGTTCATTCGCACAGGTTATCGCCAATGACGCAGGTTACACTCACATCAAGATGCCTTCGACTGAGGTTCGCAAGGTTCACCAGGATGCATGGGCTTCTATCGGCTCTGTTTCCAACGAAGAGTCACGCCTCGTCAATATCGGTAAAGCAGGACGCTCACGCTGGATGGGTATTCGCCCAACAGTTCGTGGCTCCGCTCAGAACCCAGTAGACCATCCATATGGTGGAGGTGAACAAAAGTCAGGCCGCGGTCTCCGCCGTCTCAAGACTCGTTGGGGTAAGCCAGCCGGCAAGGGTCAGAAGACACGCACTCCAAAGAAATACTCAAACATCTTCATCGTTTCTCGTCGTCAGGTTGGTAAGAAGAAAACTAAGACTGAATAAAACCTCCTAATTGTATTTGTTAAAAATGACTAAACTCATAAAAAAGGTAATAGAAGAAGTAATAATGTTTATTATCGATTAGATCGGTAATAATTGTCGAGTTCATACGTTATAGAAAGTGCGGCACGTTAGCCGCACTTTTGGTATTATAGTAGAGTCATTATCAGTAACTTACATCTATGAAAAAAACAGTTAATTATCAGGCAGGTTTTGGACCTTTGGTCGTCATTATTATCCTCGCAATTATCGCTGCGGGAGGTGTGGGAACCTACTCGGCTATAAAGAAAAGTCAGGCAAGAAAAGCCGTGGAAGCACATGTTGAGGCCGATGCCTCAGAAAATAGTAACGGGAATTCCATGGGCGTGCAGGCTACTTCTTCCGTTGTTGTTGGTACCAATACAGGAACCTTTCGTTCACTTCTTGCTCGCGGAAAGGATGTAGTTTGTACCCTTAGTACCAATGTTGCATCAGGTTCAAGTAATGGCACAGTGTATATCTCTGGCACTATGATGCGCGGTGACTTTACCACTACTTCAAGCGGTTCTGTGGTTGAGTCTCACATGATCAAGAATGGCGATACTATGTACTCATGGTCAGGCAATCAGGGGGCAAAGATAAATGTAGATACCAGCGGTCAGGCTTCTGCCCAGTCACAGAGTTCGTTCAATCTCGACCAGAGCGTGGTGGGTTATGAGTGTAAAGACTGGAACAAGGATTCCTCCAAGTTCACGGTTCCTTCTTCGGTAACTTTCGTTGATCTTAACGCCATGATGAATGCAAACGGAGTGAAACTTCCTGGGAATGCAAAGATAGATATGAGCGGGAAAGTGAAGATGGGGTATTAAGTGATTTGATTCGATAGAGAGATAAAAGAAAAAAGACCGTCCCGGAGGATAGTCTGAATGCTGAGCATCGAATTTCTTCGGTTTATGGTCGCTCACCGATATGGGAACATGCTTTGTTTTCCCTCTCAATACGCATGGCAGCGAGACTCAGGGCCTGCATGATAGCATTCAGCGCCGCAGAGATCAGATAGTCGTACTCCCAAGCAAGACCGCCCGATGCGGTGATCTGATAGCCACGAACATCACTGCCACCGTATTTGAAGTCACCATTTTCAAAGAGATAAGGTTGATCTGCAGCCACAAGGTGCGTACTCATCCGAGTACGAAGTGAGATTGTCGCCTTTTTGCGAGCACTCTCGTCGAATTTGCTTTTCCACTGCGTTCGGTCGGGATTGCCGATAACAGTTTCCAAAAGGATGGGGAGGTCATCTTGCGGTCCCTGATACGCGGCAACTCCTGCTGGGTCGAGGATGACAATGGCCACCGCCATGCGATTTTGGTCTTTAATCAATTGCTCAATACCCGGACGGAGTATTGCGACGGCGGCCTCAGCCATTTCTTTGCTTAGGATACCTGAGTTTCTCTGCATAGTTCACCTTAATACATTGTTTGCGAGGACGTCTATGTCCGCTGCATTTCTATCCTTTTATACATCTGAAGTCAATCTTCTCCTCTACCTCACCTCCTTCAAGGTCACCGTAAACGTCGAGCCCTCGTTCACACCATCCGAGTGCACGTCCAATTTTCCTTTGTGTCTGCGAACAATAGAGTTTGCAAGATATAAACCAACTCCGAAGCCTTCGGTGTCAGTTCGCTGAGCATTGTCTGTACGATAAAATTTCGAAAAGATATGGGGCAGATCTGCTTTGTGGATGCCGATACCGTGGTCTATGACCGCGATGGAGGCCTTTCTGTTGCTATGACTGAGGGTAACGTCGACATTCTTGCCTGTAGGGGTATAGGTCAGGGCATTCTGGAGCAAAGTCTGGATGACAAACTCCATGCGAGGCACGTCTATCTTGGCCATGATATCTTCTGGTGGGCATTGAACTGCAAAAAATATATTCTTCTCCTTGAAGGAGTCTTTCATGCTCTCCCCAATGGTTCTGAGGAAGTGACATAGAGAAATTTTTTGGAATGTGTACGCTGTTTTTGTGGCTGCATCTGACTCGGTCAGTTCGATGAGGGTTCCGGTGAGATTGATCAGATTTTTATTTACTTTTTGAATCTCGGCCAGATTTTCTTTCTTGTATGAGTCCTGTTCGTCGGAGATAAGGCTCTCGGTAAGCCAACGGGCCTGGGTGAGGGGAGTGCGGAATTTGTGAGCTACAATCGTGATGAATTCTCGTTTGAGGGTTTCATTTTCATGGAGTTTTTTCCAAAGGCCAAGGATAATGAGTCCAACGATCAATACGACGGCGCCAGATCCTAGAAGGGTGGCGATAGTTTGGTCAGATAAAAGAGGGACTTCGGTTATGAGAGCGCTATAATCCATAAAGTGTGTACGGTTGATGAAATTATATCACATTGATGATGAGGTCCAGAAAACGGCCTGTTTACTAAGTGTACAATCGAGCGATCAGGTTGACTTCAAATGGGTGGTCTGTTAACATGCGATGCGAGCTCTTCGGAGCCATTTTAATTCGACGCAATCACTTCTACTCACTATTTATGCCCCGTTCACTCAAGAAAGGTCCTTATCTCGATGCTAACCTGCTCAAGAAGATTGCAGGTAAGAAACCTGCAGCAACAGCAACCATCAAGACTTGGGCACGCCGCTCCCAGATTTCACCAGAAATGGTGGGCTTTACATTTGGAGTACACAACGGTCGCGCACATATAGATGTTTTGGTCACCGAGGATATGGTTGGACACCGCCTCGGTGAATTTTCGCCTACACGCAAGTTCGTACGCCATGGAGGTAAGATGCAAAAGGAGATCGAGCTCAAGGCCAAGGAAGCCGAGGTCGCTGCTGCAAAGTCTGCCAAGGAAGCCGCTACTACAGCATCCGCTAAATAACCCACCCTTCATCCCCTCAACCTTTCAACCACTCATCTACTACTATGATTACCGCCTCCCTAAAAAACTATCGCATTTCTCCCCGCAAGGTCCGTGTCGTTGCCGACATGATTCGTGGTAAGGGGGTAGCTCAGGCACACCAGATCCTCGTCAATGCCGTGAAGAAAGCAAAGCATCCATTGGCAGACCTCCTTGCTTCAGCTGTTGCAAATGCTTCACACAATCACAAGATCGAACCAGAAAATCTTTTCGTAAAGGAGATTCGTGTTGATCAGGGCTTCATCCTTCGCCGCAGTCAGCCTATGGCTCGTGGCTCGGCCTTTCCTATCAAGAAGCGCAGTAGTCACGTAAGTATTGTGCTGGATACCAGGGAAGCAAAAAGCAAGAAGCAAGAGGTAAAAAAGGTCGCAAGTCGGTCTACTAAATCGAAGGAATAATTTTGCTTATTGCTTTTTCAATTTTAAATTAAAAACATGTCACACACAGTCCACCCATATTCTCATAGACTTGGAATCATCCGCGATTGGAAGAGTCGCTGGTTTAGTACAGACCTCGGTTACAGGAGTGCTCTCAAGGCCGACCTTATCGTTCGCGAATACCTCAAGAAGGAGCTCCGCGCTTTCTATGTGGGCGGTGTAGATATTGAACGCAATCAAAAAGTTTTCCGTGTCATCATCAAGACTTCACGTCCAGGTATGCTCATCGGCAAAGCAGGGGATGGTGTCGTCAAACTCCGCGAGAAGGTGAACTCACTTCTCAGAAAGAACAAGGTTGAACTCATGGGTCAGGAACTCAAGGTTGATATCGAAGAAGTCCGCAACCCAGAATCAAACTCCGCTATTGCCGGCATGATGATCGCCGAAGCCCTCGAAAAGCGTCTTCCATTCCGCCGCGTCATGAAGCAGACCATTGAAAAGGTCATGGCCAACAAAGAGGTTCAGGGAATCCGTATCCGCCTCGGAGGTCGCTTGGGCGGTGCTGAGATCGCGCGCTCAGAAGAGCTCAAGAAAGGAAGAATTCCTTTGCAGACTCTCCGTGCTGACATCGATTTTGCTCGTGAAGAGGCTCATATGACCTACGGCAATATCGGCATTAAGGTCTGGATCTACAAAGGTGAGATCTTCAAGAAAGATCAGAAAACCGCCGCCTAGTCCTACCAACCCTTCATCCCCTCAACCCTTAACTTACTACCATGTTATTCCCAAAGAAAGTAAAACACCGCAAGCATTTCGTTAAACGCAAGAATCCTCTCAAGGAAGCTGGCAAGATGGAGACGCGTGGTGTCGAAGTCTCATTTGGTTCATACGGTCTCAAGGCTATGAAGTATGCCCGTGTTACCTCGAACCAGATCGAAGCTGCCCGCAAGGTTATGGCTCGTTATGCTACCAAGTCTGGCAAGGTCTGGATCCGCATTTTCCCTGACATGCCTTACACCCAAAAGCCTGCCGAAGTAAAAATGGGAAAGGGTAAGGGAGATCTCGTAGGCTTTGTTGCCGAAGTTCGTCCAGGTCGCATCATGTTCGAGATCGACGGAGTAGAACCAAGTGTCGCAGCAGAGGCATTGCGCAAAGCTGGCACCAAGCTTCCAGTAAAGACCAAGATCGTCGGACGCATCTAATCTAATTTTAATTCTCTACCCTAATTCACCCTTATGAAATCACTTAAAATGAAAGACATAAATATGAAGTCTGTCGAGGACCTCAACAAGATGATTGTTGAGAAGCGTGAAGCTTTGCGTGTCTTTCGTTTTGGTGGAGCTGGTGCAAAGACCAAGGACGTCAAACAGGGTAGGACCATCCGCAAGGACATTGCTCGTATGATGACTTCTATAACGGCACAGAGTAAGGTTACGGCAAAAAAGTAGACAAAACCTTTACATTCAAGTAAACTCACATTTCTATGGCAACTGCAATCACAACCGAAAAAACAACACTAAAACGCCAGACATTTACTGGTGTGGTAACATCCGACAAGATGAAGGATACAGCCGTTGTTTCTATTCAGCGTTTTGTGAAGCATCCAAAATATCACAAGTTCCAGACAAAGAGGACAAAGCTCATGGCTCACGATGTAGGCAATACCAAAAAGATTGGTGACAAAGCAACCATCGAGGCTTGCAGACCTTTGTCCAAGAACAAAGCTTTCAAAGTCATCGCATAACCACTACCATGATACAGCCACGCTCAATCGTAAATATCGCTGACAACTCCGGAGCCAAGATCGGACGCATTTTCAAGGTTCTTGGTGCCAGTCACAAGCGCTACGCAGAGCTCGGTGAGATCGTTGTGCTCTCAGTGCAAAAGGCCGAACCTCGCAAGACCATCAAGAAGAAAGATGTTCTTCATGCTGTTGTTGTTCGCCAAAAGAAGCCTTCACGCCGTAAGGATGGTTCATATATCCGCTTTGACGAAAACGCAGTGGTCATTATTGAAAAGGGAAAGAAGGAGCCTATTGCAGGTCGCATCTTTGGTCCTATTCCACGCGAGATCGCAGAAGCTGGCTTCAAGACCATTGCTTCACGTGCCGCCGAAATCGTCTAATCTCATACTACTACTATGCATGTAAAGAAAAACGACATTGTGCTCATACTTTCTGGAGACGACAAGGGAAAGACCGGCAAGGTTCTCCAGGCTTTTCCTCGTAAGAACAAGGTAGTTGTTGAGGGCATCAACACAGTAAAGAAGCATGAACGTCCTCGCAAGCAGGGCCAGAAGGGTCAGGTTGTAGAGCGTGCTATGCCTATGCATGTTTCCAAAGTCGTAAAGGCAGATGAAGCTAAGAAAGAGAAGAAGAGTAAAAGCAAGTAAATAAGTAATATCTGGTAAGAACTAGCAAAAATACATCCTTACTGATTATTACTAGATATTACTGACTTACAAACTTACACACAAACATGATTTTCAAAACAACCTACGAACTCAATAAAGATTCTTTCAAAGCCCTTAAGGCCCCTTTGAATATCAAGAATCCGATGCAGACTCCTCGCTTGGTCAAGGTGGTCATTTCCAATGGTTTCGGTTCCATCAAGGACAAGAAGAAGATCGAGCTTATCGCAGATCGTCTTGCTCGCATCACCGGTCAGAAGCCCGCTGTCCGCTCAACCAAAAAAGCTATCGCCACCTTCAAGACTCGTGTTGGCGACCCTGTCGGTTACCAGATTACTCTCCGCGGTCCTCGCATGACAGAATTCCTCGATCGTCTCATCCACGTCGCCCTCCCTCGTACCAAGGACTTCCGTGGTCTTCCTCGTACTTCAGTAGATGCTATGGGCAACTACACGATCGGTATCAAGGAGCACACCATTTTCCCAGAGACAGCGGACGAAGATCTCAAGGACGTTTTCGGAATGAGTATCACTATTGTTACAACATCTCGTGACAAAAAAATGACACTCGCATTCTTGGAACACATTGGTTTGCCACTCAAGAGGGAAGAAGAGAAAGCAAAATAGGCGATCGGCAGATCGGGCCGACGGAGGCCATAACTAGAGAACTAAGGGTTGTCGCAATGATGATCCTTTTTTTGTAGAAAATATGTGCATAGAGTACATTGTGTAATGTTGAGTTGGGCGTATAATTACGCGACTAATTAACTCTTATTAAACTTTATGATAAATAAGGAACTTTTGGATTTTGTAGCCGCCAAACAAATTGAAGGTTTGTCTGTGGAACAAATAAGAGCGCAGTTGATGAGTGGAGGTTGGTCAGACGCTGATATCAATGAAGCTTTCTCAATAAAAGGCACCCCTCCTGTGGCGGGATCTAGTGCACCGAAGAAGCACCACTATGTGTGGTATATACTCGTGATCGCCTTGATTTTACTTGCGGCATATTTTTTTGTGATGAGGACACCTTCTTCGCAGGTCCAAAATACTGAAGGGATCACTACTGCCAATTCTCCCATTCCTCCGGCCGACAGTCAGATTCTTCCTGTAGAAAGTGTCGCACCTCAGCCGATAGAACCACCCGTGGCCACTTCTAGCCCGACAACCAAAGCTAAGGTAACTCCAACTTCTACAATTAAGCCAGCTTCTAGTACTACCGCAACTGCTTCAGCGAAAAATTGTGGCAACCTCTCTCCAAATGTGTTGTCGGCAAAGAGTCTTGATGCTTTCACATCAACACAGATCGCCAATTTCAAATGTATGGATACTGCAATACTTGCTTGTAGTCCGGCATATCAGACATACAAAGATGAAAATACAACTCTTAAACTAGAGGTCAAGAATAAAAATTCAACCGGAATGTGTGTGCTTGCAGAGACAATCAAACCTGTTTCGACCAAGTATGCTTCTAGGCTCGTGAGTTGCCAGTTTTCACCGAAGATTATCAGTGACTTCAAGTTACACTCACAACTGAGTGGGCAACTTTCCAACGGAATCAACACCCTCATAGTCTTTTCGATGGCGACGATTCCCAATGATGTGACTGGGTCAGTGGATCTGGGAAACCGCGATTCAAAGGGGGCATTGACCGATAGTATTCCGTGTACGGTAAATTTAATATAGACATTATCAATTCTGCTATAATGACCTCATGGTTAACCCCTTCGATCGCAGCTTCTTCAAGTTCTTCATAGGCTTCATTTGCATACTCTGCTTTAGTTTCGGCGTTTTGTTTGTGGTCGGATATTACAGCAACACTTCTCCTACGGCCTCTGCCGGTGCAGTAAGATCAAAATAAGGCTCAATCACGAAATTTTGAACAATTCTTGAATCTTTTTTGAACAATTCTTGAACCTTTTTTTATCAGGAA